>DATAYD010000055.1:0-24970 GCA_036272715.1 Caulobacteraceae bacterium
GATGCCCGGTTCACCGGCCATTTGAAGACTTTGAAGGAGATTTGAAATGGGCCGCACGCGCGAAGAGATCATGGCTAGCCTGCCCCAGGCGCGGCGAACGCGGATCGATGCCCGTACCGCGGAACTGCATGGCGAGGTTGAGGGGTTGAAGGCCTTGCGCCTATTGGCTGAGCGCAGCCAGGATCAGATCGCTCAAGGTCTTGGAATCAAACAGCCCTCAGTGCTGAAGATCGAGCGTCAGACCGACCTCTATCTCTCCACCCTGCGCCGGTTCGTGGAGGCTGCCGGCGGCACACTGGAGCTTCGCGTGGAATTGCCGGGCAAGGGCGTGCTGCATCTGAAGGGGCTGGGTGAGCTGAAGTCCTGAGCACGGCCAGTCGGGATGAAGCCGGATGCTCCCCCTACCGCGGCAACTCGCTCGACCCCATCAAAAATTCGTCCACCGCCCGCGCGCACTGGCGGCCTTCCTTGATCGCCCAGACCACCAGGGACTGGCCGCGCCGCATGTCGCCGCAGGCGAAGATCTTGGGCGTCGAGCTGCGGTAGTCGATCATGTCGGCCTTGACGTTGCCGCGCGCGTCCAGCTCGACCTCCGCCTGGGCCAGCATCGGGCCCGGGTGCGGACCCAGAAAGCCCATGGCCAGCAGGACCAGGTCGGCCTTCAGTTGGAACTCGCTGCCCGGGACTTCGGTCATGCGCTGCCGGCCGTCCTCGCCGGTCGCCCAGTCCACGCGCACGCATTCCAGCGCTTCCAGTTGGCCGTCGGAGCCACAAGCCTTCTTGGCCAGCACCGCCCAGTCGCGATCGGCGCCTTCCTCCTGGGAGGACGAGGTGCGCAGCTTGTAGGGCCAGTTCGGCCAGGTCAGGGCCTTGTTCTCGCGCTCCGGCGGCTGGGGCATGATCTCCAACTGGGTGATCGAGGCCGCGCCCTGGCGGTTCGAGGTGCCGATGCAGTCCGACCCGGTGTCGCCCCCGCCGATCACCACCACATGCTTGCCCTTGGCGCTGATGGTCCCGCCCGGCGCGGCCAGGAGCTCGTCGTCGCCGTGGTTGCGCTTGTTCTGCTGGGTCAGGAAATCCATGGCGAAATGGATGCCTTCCAGTTCGTGCGGCGGCAGTTCCAGGTCGCGGGGCAGCTCGGCGCCGCCGCTGAGCACGATGGCGTCGAATTCGGCGACCAGGCTGGAGATCGACAAGGTCACGCCGACCTCGACCCCGGTGCGGAACACGACGCCCTCGGGGGCCATCTGCTCGATCCGGCGATCGATCAGATGCTTCTCCATCTTGAAGTTGGGGATGCCATAGCGCAGCAACCCGCCGATCCGGTCGTTCTTTTCGAACAGGGTCACGTCATGGCCGGCGCGCGCCAGTTGCTGGGCGCAGGCCAGGCCCGCCGGCCCGGAACCCACCACCGCGACCCGCCGCCCGCTCTTGATCGCCGCCAACTCCGGCGTGATCCAGCCCTCGTTCCAGCCGCGGTCGACGATCTCGCACTCGATGCTTTTGATCGTCACCGGGTTGTCGTCGATGTTCAGCGTGCACGACGCCTCGCACGGCGCCGGACAGATGCGCCCCGTGAATTCCGGGAAGTTGTTGGTCGAGTGCAGGTTGTCCAATGCCGCCCGCCAATCGTCGCGATAGGCCAGGTTGTTCCAGTCCGGGATCTGGTTGTTCACCGGACAGCCCTGATGGCAGAACGGAATCCCGCAATCCATGCAGCGCGCGGCCTGACGCCCGACCTCGGCCGGCGCCGGGGCCAGGGTGAATTCGTTCCAGGTCTTCAGGCGCGCCTCGGGCTGGTCATAACCGCGGTCGCGCCGTTCAATCTCCAGGAAGCCGGTAGGCTTGCCCATCGTCCTCAACTCCGAAAACGTAAAAGGTTGGCCGAAAGCGTAAAAGGTTGGGCGGTTACTCGGCCGCGACGGTCTTGGCCGCGGCCTGCTCGGCCTTCAGGTCGATCAGCGCCTTGCGGTAGTCCTTCGGCATCACCTTGACGAAGCACCGCAGGGCCGTGTCCCAGTGCTCTAGGATCAGCCGCGCGCGCTCGCTCTTGGTGTGCAGAAAGTGTCGTTCGACCAGGATGCGCAGCCGTTCGGCGTCATGACCCAGCATGTCGCCCATGCCATTGTCGTGCACACCCGGCGCGCGCTGGCTTGGGCGACCGCCCTCCTCGGCGCCCCCCGCGGCTATCGGAGCGACCTTTTCCAGATCGACCATGGCCAGGTTGGCGAGCCGTCCGAACGCGCCCTTGGGGTCATAGACATAGGCCACGCCCCCCGACATGCCGGCCGCGAAGTTGCGCCCGGTGTCGCCCAGCACCACCACGACGCCGCCGGTCATGTATTCGCAGCCGTGGTCGCCCACGCCCTCGACCACCGCCACGGCCCCGGAATTGCGCACCCCGAACCGCTCGCCGGCCACGCCCTGGAAATAGGCCTCGCCGGCGACGGCGCCATAGAGCACGGTGTTGCCGACGATGATGTTCTCGGTCGGCTCGCGGTCGACATGCTCAGGCTGGCGCACGATCACCCGCCCGCCCGAAAGACCCTTGCCGACATAGTCGTTGGCGTCGCCGATCAGTTCGGCGCTGACCCCGTGCGCGAGGAAGGCCCCGAAGCTCTGCCCCGCCACGCCGGTGAAGCGCAGCGAGATCGTCCCTTCCGGCAGGCCCCCATGGCCATAACGTCGCGCCACCTCGCCCGACAGCATGGCGCCCGCCGAGCGGTTGACGTTCTTGATCTCGCGCTCGATGCGCACCGGCTGGCCTTCATCCAGGGCCGCCGCGGCCTCCCTGATCAGGACGTGGTCCAGGGCCTTGTCCAGCCCGTGGTCCTGGCGCTCGGTATTCCGGCGCGAGACGGCCGGATCGACCTCGACCTGATGCAGGATCCGGCCGAGATCGACGCCGCGCGCCTTCCAGTGATCGACCGCCTCGCGCGTATCCAGCCGGTCGACCCGGCCGATCATCTCGTCGAGGGTCGAAAAGCCCATCTCGGCCATGATCCCGCGCAGTTCTTCGGCCACGAAGAAGAAGTAGTTGATCACATGCTCGGGTTGGCCGGTGAAGCGGGCGCGCAGCACCGGATCCTGCGTCGCGACCCCGACCGGGCAGGTGTTCAGGTGACACTTGCGCATCATGATGCAGCCGGCCGCGATCAGCGGCGCGGTGGCGAAGCCGAACTCGTCGGCGCCCAGGAGCGCGGCGACCGCCACGTCCCGCCCGGTGCGCAGGCCCCCGTCCGCCTGCACCGCGATCCGGCCGCGCAGCCCGTTCAGCAGCAGGGTCTGCTGGGTCTCGGCCAGGCCGATCTCCCAGGGCGAGCCGGCATGGGTCAGCGAGGTGAGGGGAGAAGCCCCCGTGCCGCCCTCGAACCCGGAAATGGTCACATGGTCGGCCCGGCACTTGCTGACGCCGGCGGCCACGGTGCCGACCCCGAACTCGGAGACCAGCTTGACCGAGATGCGCGCGACGGGATTGACGTTCTTCAGGTCGTGGATCAGTTGGGCCAGATCCTCGATCGAATAGATGTCATGGTGCGGCGGCGGCGAGATCAGGCCGACGCCGGGCGTGGAATGCCGCACCCGCGCGATGTTCTTGTCGACCTTGTGGCCGGGCAACTGGCCGCCTTCGCCGGGCTTGGCGCCCTGGGCCATCTTGATCTGGATATCATCGGAATTGACCAGGTATTCGGCGGTGACGCCGAACCGGCCCGAGGCCACCTGCTTGATCGCCGAACGCATGGAATCGCCGTTGGGCAGGGGCGTGAAGCGGTCCACCTCCTCGCCGCCCTCGCCGGTGTTCGAGCGGCCCCCGATCCGGTTCATGGCGATGGCCAGGGTGGTGTGGGCCTCGCGGCTGATCGAGCCGAAGCTCATGGCCCCGGTCGAGAAACGCTTGACGATCTCGCCGGCCGGCTCGACCTGGTCGAGGCTCAGCGGCGTCCGCGCCGGCTTCAGATTCATCAGGCCGCGGATGGTCAAGAGGCGCGAACTCTGGTCGTTGATGCTCCGCGCGAAGCTCGCATAGGCGTCCGGCAGGTTGCCCCGCACCGCGTGCTGCAGGTTGGAGACCGAGTCCGGCGTCCAGGCGTGCTCCTCGCCGCGCAGGCGGAACGCATAGGCGCCGCCCACGTCCAGCATGTGGCGATAGATCGGCTTGTCGCCATAGGCGTCGCGGTGCCGGCGCACGGTTTCGGCCGCGATCTCGGCCAGGCCGACTCCCTCGATCGTCGTGGCGGTGCCGGTGAAATACTTGTCGACGAACTCGGAAGACAGGCCGACGGCGTCGAAGATCTGGGCCCCGCAATAGGACTGGTAGGTCGAGATGCCCATCTTGGACATCACCTTCAGGATGCCTTTGCCGATGGCCTTGATGTAGTTCTTCTGAACTTCATGAGGCTTCAGCGGCAGATCCCGCCGCACGCGGATATCCTCCAGCGTCTCGAACGCCAGATAGGGGTTGATCGCCTCGGCGCCATAACCCGCCAGCACGCAGAAATGGTGCACTTCGCGCGCCTCGCCGGTCTCCACCACCAGGCCGGTCTGCATGCGCAGGCCCTGCCGGATCAGGTGATGGTGCACCGCCGCCGTGGCCAGGGCCGCCGGCACCGCATTGCGGTCGGCCGACAGGTTCCGGTCGGACAGGATCAGGATGTTGCTGTCGGCCAGGACCGCGTCGGTGGCCTCGCGGCAGATCCGCTCGACCGCCCGCTCCAGCCCCACATCGCCCTCGCGGGCCGGGCCGGAGATGTCGATCGTGGTCGTGCGCCAGGCGCCGTCCAACAGGGTCGAGATGGAGCGGATCTTCTCCAGGTCCTCGTTGGTCAGCACCGGCTGGGAAACCTCCAGCCGCTTGTGCGAGCCGGCCTGGTGTCCCAGCAGGTTCGGCCGCGGCCCGATCATCGAGACCAGCGACATCACCAACTCCTCGCGGATCGGATCGATCGGCGGGTTGGTGACCTGGGCGAAGTTCTGCTTGAAATAGTCGTAGAGCAGCTTAGGCCGGTCCGAGAGCACGGCCAGGGGGATGTCCGTGCCCATCGATCCGATCGGATCGTCCGGCGCCTGGGCCATCGGCTCCAGGAAGAACTGGATGTCCTCCTGGGTGTAGCCGAACGCCTGCTGGCGATCGAGCAGGTCGTACGGCGCGTTGGCCAACGCGCGCGCCGTGGGCTTGGCGGGCGTCTCGACCAGGCCGGCGATCTCTTCCAGCTTGAACTGGGTCTGTTTCAGCCATTCGTCGTAAGGCTCGGCCTCGGCCAGCCTGGCCTTGATCTCCTCGTCCTCGACGATCCGGCCTTCCTCCAGGTCGATCAGCAGCATCTTGCCGGGCTGCAGCCGCCATTTGCGCGTGATGCTGGCTTCCGGGATCGGCAGGACGCCGGATTCCGAAGCCATGATCACAAGGTCGTCATCTGTACACAGGAAGCGCGCCGGACGCAGGCCATTGCGGTCCAAAGTGGCGCCGATCTGGCGTCCGTCGCTGAACGCGATCGCGGCGGGGCCGTCCCAGGGCTCCATCAGGGCGGCGTGGTACTCGTAGAAAGCGCGCCGCTTGGGGTCCATCAGCGGATTGCCGGACCAGGCTTCCGGGATCAGCATCATCATGGCGTGGGCCAGCGGATAGCCGCCGGCCAGCAGCAGCTCCAAGGCGTTGTCCAGGTCGGCGGTGTCCGACTGGCCGTGCGGGATCAGCGGCCACATCTTGTCCAGGTCGGGGCCGAGCAGCGGCGATTCCAGCGTGCGCCGGCGGGCGTTCATCCAGTTGACGTTGCCGCGCTGGGTGTTGATCTCGCCATTGTGGGCGATGAAGCGGTACGGGTGCGCCAGGCGCCAGGACGGGAAGGTGTTGGTCGAGAACCGCTGGTGCACCATGGCCAGGGCGGACTCGGTCAGGGGGTTGGCCAGATCGGCATAGAAGGTCCCCACCTGGCCGGCCAGGAGCAGGCCCTTATAGACCACCGTCCGGCTCGAGAACGACGGCATATAGAGCTCGGCGATGCCGGGCAGGTCGTGCCTTTTCGCCAGTTCGTTCAAGGGGTTCTGGGTCTGCTTGCGGATCACGAGCAGCTTGCGCTCGAACGCGTCCTGGTCCTTGATCCGGGAGCCGCGCGCGACGATCGCCTGGCGGATCACCGGCATTGTCTCGATCACGCTGGCGCCGATTCCGGTCAGGTCCGTGGGCACCTCGCGCCAGCCGACCAGCACCTGGCCCTCGACCGCGATGAAATGCTCGAACTGCTCGATCGCGAAGGCCTGGGCCATGGTGTCGCGCGGCAGGAAGCACATGGCGACGCCGTAGTGGCCCGGCGCCGGCAGCTTCAGGCCGGACCGCTCGGCCCAGTCGCGCAGCAGGGCGTCGGGAATCTGGATCAGGCAACCCGCGCCGTCGCCCATGCTGGGGTCCGCGCCGACCGCGCCGCGATGATCCAGATTCAACAGAATCTGCAGCCCGCGACGAACGATATCGTGCGATTTGCGGCCCTTAATATTGGCCACGAACCCTACACCGCACGCATCATGTTCGTTTCGCGGGTCATAAAGACCCTGTTTCACTGGCGAACCCATCCGGGTATTCCTCTAAACGTTCCTTCTTCGCTGACGCTTTCAGCCTTCCAACTTCAACTCACGCCGCGATGCGAGCTTGGCCGGACAAAACCCAGCCCCGCATTTTGAGCGCCGGCGTAGAAACAGTAAATCCCCGCCCCTGGCAAGCGGCCTTATGGCCGCCGCGGGGGCGACCCCTAGAACCCTCTCCCTCGCTCTTCGCGGGGGAGAGGGCAGGGTGAGGGGGCGGCGGCGCCGTCGAGACCTTTCAGGACGCGCCGTGGATCGCGGGACCACCCCTCACCCTGCCCTCTCCCTACGGCGTGGGGCGAGGGTTCAAGAGCACGGCGCGATGCGTGGCAAGCCTAGCCCCACGCCTCGGGAGCGGATAAGCCGGGCGTGGCGTTTCGCCTTCGGCGCGGCTTTCGCAATGAGGCCTGTTTCTTGGTTGAGTCCCTGATCGAACGCCGCGGCGACGTCATCCAGGTCCAGGGCCTGACCAAACGCTTCGGCGGCATGACCGCGATCAGCGACATCGCCCTGGATCTCGCGCCCGGCCAGGTGCTCGGTTTCGTCGGCCCCAATGGCGCCGGCAAGACCACCACCTTGCGTGTCCTGGCCGGCCTGCTGCGCGCCGATTCGGGCTCGGGCCGGGTGCTCGGTCACGACCTGATGACCGCCCACGGCCTGGTCAGCGAACAGGTCGGCTACATGCCCCAGCGCCTCGCCCTCTACGGCGAGCTGACCGTCGCTCAGAACCTCCGCTTTCGCGCCGACGTCTACGGCCTCCCGGACCCGCGCGCGGCGGTCGAGGCGGCGATCGAGGACTTCGACCTGGCCCGCTTCCGCCATCGCCGCGCGACCCTTCTGTCCGGCGGCTGGGCCCGCAAGCTGCAACTGGCGGCGGCCCTGATCCACCAGCCGAGGCTGATCCTGCTCGACGAGCCGACCGCCGGCCTGGACGCCGATTCGCGCCTGGACGTCTGGCGCCGGGTTCTGGCGCTGGCGCGGGCCGGGGCCAGCGTGGTGATCAACACCCACGACCTGGCCGAGGCCGAGCAGTGCACCGCCATCGCCCTGTTCAGCGACGGGCGCATCCTGGCCCGCGGCGATCCCGACGCCCTGACCCGGGACGCATCGTTCCAGGCCCTGGTCCTCCGCGACGCCGATGTCGACCGCCTCGCCGGGCCGATCGCGAACCTTTCGGGCGTGATGGGCATCTTTCCCCAGGGCCATCGCCTGCGCGTGCTGGCCCGGCCGCACGCGGGAGAGACCATAGCGGCCCTCGCGACCTCGATGGGCGCGCGCGTGGAGCCGTGCGAAAAACGCCTCGAGGACACCGCCTTCGTCATCACCCATGATGCGCGCCCTCACCACGACGCCCGTCTTCCCCGCGACCGCCCAGGGACGACCGCATCATGATCGGTATCCTGCGGCGCATCCGCGCGGTCGCCGTCGTCGAGAGCCTGCAACTGCTCTACGATCCCGCGACCCTGGTGCTGATCTTCCTGCTGCCGGTGTTCCAGATCCTGCTCTACGGCTACGCGATCCATTTCGAGCCGCGCGACGTGCCGGTCGCCATCGCGTCCAGTGACGCGGACCTGTCCCACGCCGCCGCCGAGGCGCTCCAGGGCGCCAGCCTGTTCCACCAGGTCGGGCCGATCGGCGCGCCGGGTTCGGGCCGCCGCGCCGTCACCGATCGCATCGCCCAGGTCGGGGTCGAGCTCGCCCGCGACCCCCGGACCGGCGCCGCCCAGGTCCAGATCACCGCCGACGGCAGCGATCCGGCCGAAGCGCGCCCCGCCGTCGGCGTGCTGGAGACCGCCATCTGGCAAAGGATCGCCGAGACCGCCGCCCTGGGCCAGAAGCCCAGCGTCGCGATCGACTGGCTCTACGACCCGGACAACCACGCCACCTGGCGGATCGCGCCCGGCCTGATCGGGGTGATCGTCATGATCAGCATGCTGTTCCTGGGCGCCCTGACCCTGGTGCGCGAGCGCGAGCGCGGGAGCTGGGAGACCCTGCTCGCCACCCCGGTCCGTCCGGCCGAGGCCCTGGTCGGCAAGCTTTCGCCCTACCTCCTGATCGGTCTCGCCCAGTCCGCCGCCATGCTCGGCCTGATCCACACCCTGTTCCAGGTCCCGACCCCGCCGGCGACCTGGGCGCTCGTGCTCGTGACGGTGGTGTTCGACGCCGCCTATCTGCTGCTGGGCTTCGCCATCTCTGCCGTCGTCCAGACCCAGCTCCAGGCCGTCCAGGCCTCGGTCTTCATCTACCTGCCGTCGCTGCTGCTCTCGGGCTTCATGTTCCCGTTCGACGGCATGCCCCGCTGGGCCCAGTGGATCGGCGAGATCTTCCCCCTGACCCACTATATCCGCGCCACCCGCGAGGTGTTGTTGCGCGGCGACTCGCCGGCCTCGGTGATCGCCCACACGACGCCGATGCTGGTCTTCGCCGCCATCGCCTTCGTGGCGGCGGTGGTGCTCTATCGGCGCCGGTTGGACTGATCACCCCCGCGCGCCACGCTCAAGCTATGTTCGGTATTACACAGACGCGCGCCCGGATAAGGCGCATGGTCCCGCTTATCGTCAACACAACCCTTGGGCGTTGACGGCTGGAAGCATCGACTCGGCAGGTCCCACGCTCCCGCTCGACTACACTCGCGGAGCGTCTTTTGACTTTCCCAGATAAGAACCCGCATCGGGCCAATTTGTTGCTGGCGGCGCTCTCCGACTCCGATTTTGAACTTCTGGCGCCGAACCTGCGACCGGCGCCGCTGGTGCAGGGCGAAGCCGTCTTTCAGGCGGGCCAACCCGCCAGCCATGTCTGGTTCCCCCACGAAGGGGTGATCTCCATCGTCGCCGCGGACCTCGAAGGCGAGGCGGTCGAGGTCGCGACCATCGGCCGGGAGGGCATGACCGGCCTGTCCCTGGTGCTCGGCAGTCCTACCATGACCAATGACGCCATGGTCCAGGTGTCGGGGCACGGGTCGAAGATCGACGCCGGCGAATTCCAGATCGCGGTCGATCGCAGCAAGACGCTGAAGCAGATCATGCTGCGCTATGTCCTTTCGGTGGTCACCCAGATCAGCCAGAACGCCGCCTGCAACCAGCTTCATGGCGTCAACGCCCGCTGCGCCCGCTGGCTTTTGACGGCGCACGACCGGGTTCCCGGCGACAGGTTCGTCCTGACCCAGGAATATCTGGCCATGATGCTGGGGGTGACGCGGTCCAGCGTCTCCGCCGCCGCGAGCGCCCTTCAGAACGCCGGCCTGATCCAGTATTCGCGCGGCGTGATCACGATCCTGGATCGCAAGGGCCTCGAAACCGTGGCCTGCGATTGCTACCGGATCATCGAGGATGAGTTCGTCCGCCTGCGCGGCGAAATCTGACCGATCTCGGCTTGGCGTTGATTATGCGCCTCGACGGAGCGGAGTTTTACGGGCAAGGGTTCGCTCAATGTCGAGTCCTTGACATAGCGATGCCTATGCATCCATTGAGGCGTCGGCGAGGGAGCGGCCATGCTCGACCGACGCCGCATCCTCATCGTCGAAGATGAGGCCCTGATCGCCGCCTATATCCTGGATGCGGTCGAACGCGCCGACGGGGAGCCGGTGGGACCGGCCGCGACGGTGGCCGAAGCCCTCGCGCTGCTGGACAGCCAAGACGTCCATGCCGCCATCTTGGACGTTCATCTGTTCGATTGCGAGGTGACCCCAGTCGCCCACCGCCTGCTGGCCGCCGGCAAGCCCGTCGTTTTCCACACCGCTTCCGCGGTGCCCCCCGAAATCACCGCGCGCCACGGCGAAGTCGCCATCTGCCCCAAACCCTCGCCTCCCACGACCGTGGTGCGGATCCTGGCGGAACTGATCAACGGGGCGGGGTAAGGGGGCTCGCGGTCGCGCGCCTGAGCTTGTTGAAGCGCCGTTGCGTGTGCTTAGGCAAGCTCAGCATGACGAAGTAACTGAAATTCCACCCAATTTCGTCATGCTGAGTAGCCGGCGAAGCCGGCGTGTCGAAGCACGCACCACACACCCCCTCTCACTATAACACCAACACGCCTTTGTTCTCTCGGGTGCTGATCCGCATTCCTAACCCCCTGGCCGTTCCACCAGCATCTGGCGAGGGCAGAGCTCACATCTAGCAGGTTGTCATGCCTCCCTCCCCACAACGACCTCGTAGGCTGGTCCACCGAACGAGGCCAAAAGGTGAACGATCACGGTGGTGTATGAGGCTCTACGGCGAAAGTGGAATCGGTGCAGATATGGACTGTGAAGATTCTCGCCGGGCATTACTTCACCAAAGAAGTTATATAAATCGTCACGTTTAAACTGAAGAAGCTCTCTCAAATCTGAAGCGTCCAGGCGGTCTAGACCCTTGCGTGCGATGGCGTAACAAAAGGCCATCTTGCAAATCGTCAGGCCGAACGACGTGTGGTCGTTCGGCTCCCGGACGGTGAAGCCGGCAGTCTCCTCTCGTGGTAGCTTTAGATTCAAAATCCCTATTCTGAAATTTTTTAGATCTCCGGTCGCGGCAACACCGCGCAGTAGGCCAGCGGGTTCTGGGGCAACTATGGACCATTGAGGCGGGAACCTTGCTGCCTCCAAGGCGATGTTGAACTCGTCGACGTCGCCACTCATTGTTCGATCGCCTAACGCTACTTTTGGTAACTGCGGCGGTGGACGATTCTTTCCAGATCGGCGCTTAAGCTCAAGTAATATGCGAGGGATCAGGAAGTTGGCCTTAAGCGCCGCTTGCTCGTAGTTTTCGTTGGCGAAGTTGTTACAACAACGGCAAGAGCCGCCTTTCAAGATCATTTGGCGGTCACCACTTAGCGCCTTGGGCACGATATGTTCGTCGGTAAGATACTCTGGCGGAAACTCGTTTTTGCAGAAGACGCATCTGCCGAACGACTCGAAAATTCGCTCTTCCAATTCGGTCGATGGGATCATGCTCGCAGCCTCTCCTGAATTTAGCCTTGGGACAATTCGTCCAAAGACCTAGCGATAGGCTGCTGCGCCCCAATGGCATTGCAGAGCAAGAAAGGCCCCTCGGTCGGCGACTTTTACGCCTTTTGCCTTACCCTCCCAACGCCAAACACCCCGCCCCGAACGCGATCATGGCGCCCGCCGCCAGCCTCGCCCAACTGATCCGTTCCTTTAAAAACACCCGGCCGATGACGATCGCGAACAGGATGGCGACTTCCCGCAGCGCCGCGACAGCTCGCCGGCGCCGGCGGGGCCAGGGCGAAGGGCAGGGCGCTGGCCGCCGAGAGCAGGCGCATCACCATCATCGACCACAGCCGATCGGCGTCGCTGTGCAGGATGGCGTTCCAGCTTGCATGCATCAGGGCCGCGCCGAGCACCAGCGGCGCGACGAGGCCGGTCAAGGCGCCGCGCCGCCATGTGGGGTGATGACCAGCCGCCAGGCCCGCTCGTCGCGCAAGGTCGCCTGGGCGGCGCGCTGGACATCGGCGGCGGTGACGGCGCGCAGGGCGGGCAGGGCGGAGCGGATCAGGTCCAGCCGGCGCGGGTCGCTCTGGGCCCGGCCGAGCGCGAGCAGCCAATAGGCGTCGGTCTGCTGGGCGCGCTGGATCATCGCCATGGCCGGCTTGCGCGCCCGCTCGAGTTCGTCGTCGGAGATCGGATTCGCACGCAGGTCGGCGGCGATGGCGCCGATACGATCGAACACCAGTTGGGTCTGGGCCGGCGCGACCGAGGCGGCGGCGAACAGGTAACCATAGCCCGCGAAGGTCCGCGAGGCCTCCAGGCCGGTGCGTGGCGTATAGGTCGCGCCATCGGCGATCCGCAGCCGCTCGATCAACCGGTTGTTCAGCACCTGCTGCAAGACCCGCATGTCGGCCAGGCTGGGCGCGACCGCATAGGCGTCGCCGGCGGGCCAGGCGGTCAGGGCCAGGGCCTGGTCGGCGTGACCGCCGTGGTAGCGGACCACCGGCGTCGGGGTCGGGGCGGGGAAACGTGTCCGATAGGCCTCCGGCGGCGAGGCCGGCCTGGGCGTCCGAGGCGGCAGGGCGCCGAAGGTGGCGGCGACCGCCTGGATCGCCCGCTCGACGCTCACATCCCCGACGATGGTCATGTCGATGGCGCCGGTCGCCAGCGGCCGTTCCAGCAGCGCGCGCAAGTCCCGCGCCCGCGCCGTGGCGACATCGCCCATGGTCGGCGTGGACCAGCGCCGGTCGCCGTCGTGCAGGAGGCCGCCGACATAGTCGCCCAGCACCCCGCCCGGCGAGGCCTCGAACTGGGGCAGCAGCGCGGCGAACAGCCCCCGGACATGCTCGAACGCTCCCGGTCGCCAGCCGGGATCGGTGGCGTAGGCCGCCAGCACCTGAAGTTGGACGTCCAGGTCGGCCGGGCGGGTGACGCCCGAGAAATCGAAGCCATCGTCCCCGGTCTGGAAGCTGAACGTATAGGTCGAGGCGGCCAGGGCGCGGCGCATGTCCCCGCGATCGATCGCCTTCAGCCCGCCGCCGTCGATCACCCCGCTGTCGGCCGCCCAGTCGACCGTCATCCGGCCCGTCGGCAGGTCCAGCCGGCCGCCGCCGACCGCGACCTGGACCAGCACCTGGCCGGTGTCGAGCGTCGAAGGCCTGACCGTCAGCCGCACGCCGTTTCGGAACCGGACGAAGGTGGTCGAAAGATCCGGGACCTCCCGCCGCTCGGCCACCACGCCGGCGGGGCCGAACGAGGCGTAGGGCCACGCCGGCGGCGGCGGCTGGGCCTCGCGCACCGGCTCATCGACCGGCGCGGCGTCGCTGTCGACCAGCGCTTGGCGGACGCCGGCCTCGCCCGGCCGGATCGGCTCGGGGCTGGAGACGAACGCCAAGGGACCCGCGCCCGCGAACAGCGCCCGCATCGCCGCGTCGACCTCGGCGGGCTGGACGCCACGATAGACCGCCTCGGCCAGGGCCAGATCCTGGGCCGGGCCGGTCAGCGGCCGCCCGTCCTCCAGCCGGCCGACCAGGGCGTTGGCCAGGGCCGCCGAGGGCCGGGTTTCAGCGGCGGCCGCGGCCACCTGGGCGGCGCGCAGGGCCTCCGCCGCCTCGGCCTCCACCTCCGGCGCCTGGACGCCATAGGCCAGCAACTGGCGCCGGGCGATCTCCACCGAGGCCAGGGCGGCGCGCCATTGCCCGGGCGGATAGTCCGCGCTGATCAAGGTGACCTCGCCGATCGGCGGATGCGCCTGCCGGCTGGCCGTGACGGCGAAATAGGCGCCGCCTTGGCCATTCAGCCGCCGGTTCAGCACCCCGATCGCCAACTCGGCCAGCAGCCGCCGGCGCTCGGCCGCGAGCGACTTCGGGGCCGGATCGCGCGGCGCGATCCAGGCCAGCCGGACCGAGGCCGGCGCGCCGCGCTGCACGAACAGGCTGGCCCGGGGGCCTTCAGGGGCCGGCGCGGCCACCGGCGGATCGTCGCCCGGCGGACCCCGGCCGGCCCAATCGGCGAACCGGGCGCGGATCTGGGCCTCGACCGCCGGCGGATCGATGTCCCCGACCACGATCACCGTCGCCCGCTCCGGCCGGTAATACTGGTCGTAGAAAGCGCGCAGCGGCGCGGCCTGGATCTGGCCGATCACGTCGATATCGCCCATGGCGTCGCGGGCGGCGCGCGGCGCGCTCTCGAACCAGAACGCGGTCTGGGCGCGGTCGGCCTGGGCGGCGGGGCTGTCGGTCAGGCGGGCCTCGGCCAGCACCACATTGCGCTCATCGTTCACCGCCGCCTGTTTCAGCGTCAGCTCGCCGGCGATCTCCCGCATCAGCATCAGGCCGGTCCCGATCGACGCCTCGCCGCCCTCGGGCAGGTCGAACTGGAAATAGGTCTGGCTGGTGGCCGTATAGGCGTTGGAATCGGCTCCGAAGGCGACGCCCAGCCGCGACAGGTCCCGCCAGATCTCGGTCTCCGGCACATGGGTCGAACCGCGAAAGGCCATGTGCTCCAGCACGTGGGCGACGCCGTTCAGCTCCAGCGGCTCCTGCAGCGACCCGGCGGCGATCCGCAGGCGCAACGAGACCTCATGCGTCGCCGCCGCATGCCTCAGAATGATGAAACCCAGCCCGTTGGCCAGGGTCCCCGACCGGATCGCCGGATCAGCGGGGGCGTCTTCGGTGGCCGGCGCGGCGGCCCACGCCGCGCTGCTGGCGGCGAACAGGATCAGGCCACTGAAGACCGCGATCAAAGCCGAACGCACGCCGGCGAACCCAGCGCTGTTCACTCTCGAATCCTCGAAGTTAGGCCAGAATCGACGCGGACCTTAGCCGTTGGCGCGGATTAAGCCATCAGCCGTGGGCCGCCAGCACCACGCCGGTGCAGATCGCCGCGTAATGGATCGCCGCGCCGACCACCACGAAGCCGTGCCAGATGGCGCGGCGAAAGGGCAGGCGGCTGTGAAAAACCAGGGTGCCGGTGGTGTAGAGCAGGCCGCCCGCGATCAACAGGATAAGCGCGCGGACCGGCACGTCCATGAGCATCGGGCGGATGGCGATCAGCGCCACCCAGCCGAACGCGACATAGAACGCGGTCCAGAGCCAGTCGGGCAGCTTGCGCACCAGGAGCTTGGCCGTCACCCCGCACGCCGCCATGGTCCAGACCAGGGCCGTCATGCCGATCGCCCAGCCGCCGGTGAACCTCTGGGTGGTGAAGGGCGTATAGCAGCCCGCGATCATCAGGAAGATCGCCGCCTCGTCCAGCCGTCGCAGGAACGGCCGCACCCGCGACGGGCGGGTCAGGTTATAGGCCGCCGAACAGGCCAGCATGCCGACCAGGGTCAGGGCGTAAAGCCCCGTCGCTGTCGCCAGTCCCGCGCGTCCCGACGCGACCGCCAGGGCGACCAGGATGGCGCCGCCGATCGCCGCGGCGACCAGACCGACCGCGTGCACCCACCAGTCCGCCCACTTTTCGGCCGGGCTCGGATAGTGCTCGATCTGGTATTCGGCGGCCAACGCCATGGGCGGCTCTCCAAGTCCGAGCCGCACCATGCGCCTGGGGCTCTAACTGAACGCTGAACAGGATGTCGGGTTCGTGGCGGATTATGGGCCATTACGCCGCACTGCAACATGAAATCGTGGCGTGGCGCTTTTATCGCCATGTTGATTGAAGGCGAGGCTGGCGGCGGCTATCCCAGGCAGTTCTGGAACCCGGAGACCCCCTCGTGAAAGACCTCATCGCCAAGGCCGAGTTTCTCGCGGGCCGGCTGAAGGCGCGCGGCGAGACCATCGCGGTGGCCGAGTCTTCCTCCGGCGGCCTGCTCTCGGCGGCGCTCCTGGCCGTGCCGGGCGCCTCGGCCTATTTCCTGGGCGGCGCGGTGGTCTACACCGCCAAGGCGCGGGTGCTGCTGATGGGCCTGCCGCGCGAATCGGTGGCCGGCATGCGCTCGGCCAGCGAGCCCTACGCCATGTTGCTGGCCCGCACCGCCCGCGAACGCTTCGGCGCCGCCTGGGGCCTGTCGGAGACCGGCGCCGCCGGACCGACCGGCAACCCTTACGGTGATGCGTCCGGCCACACCTGCCTGGCTGTCGCTGGGCCGGTCGAACAAGCCTTCACCCTCGAGACCGGCTCCCCCGACCGCTACCAGAACATGCTGGCCTTCGCCGAGGCGGCGCTGGACCTGATCCTCCTGGTCACCAAGCCGGAAGGCGAAGCGTGAGCGTGATCGCCCTGGCCCTGGCGCTTCTGGCCGCCGACGCCTCCGCCGCGCCGGCCGCGCCCGCCAAACCAGCGGCTCAGCCCGCGAAGCCGGCCAAACCCGCCGCCAAGCCCGCGCCGCCACGGACCGGCCCGGCCTCGGCCCTGATCCACAGCGAGGCCTTCAAGCGCGGCGACAAGCCGGAGAGTTTCCGGGTCGACTACACGGCCATGCTGACCTGGACCCTGAGCGAGCATAAGGCCTGTTTCATGATGCGCTGCCACATGGCCTGCAGCATGACCATCAGCCACAAGACCCTGACGCGGCGGCTCTGGTGGCTTCCGGACGGCAGGCCGCCCGTCCTGGCCGAGGACAGCCCCGGCGAGCGCGAATATCCCGGCGGCGTGACCGATCTCGGGCGCCCCTGCGCGGAGATCAAGGACAGTGACGCCGCCAAGGCCGCGGCCGACCGCCTGCGCCCCTATCAGTTCGCCGAGGAACTGATCCACGACCGGCCGCTGCTGCTCAAGGCCACCGACGACTACCTCGCCGCCCGCGCCGCCCTGGCCGTGCCTTGACCGAAGGCGGCTCGGCGCCAATCCCTGGGCTTGCCCCCTCCGGCGCTGCGCGCCAGCTCCCCCAGAGGGGAGCACCCTTATCCTGCGCCCGTTACGGCGCGATCATCGCCTCGACGGCGTCCAGGATGCGTTTCACGTAAGGGTTCTTCGGCGCCAGCGGGCTGTCCGCGGCTTCCGGATGCACCAGCATGTTGGCGTTGGCTTCGAACACCAAGACGGCCCCGTTGGGCAGGACCGAGAAATCCACGCCGCAATAGTCCAGGTTCAGCCGCTGGCCGATCTGGGCGACCGCCTCCATCGCCGCCGCGCCGATCGCGGCCTCCGGATCCTCCAGGAACCGCAGCTCTTCCGCCAGCCGTTCGGGGCGTTTCAGCATGTCGGCCGTCCCGTGATGGACCAGCCAGCGATTGGAGATCGCCAGGTGGTAAGGGTAGGGGACCCGGTCGACGAAGATGATCCGGTACTTGCGCCAGCCGCCGTCCAGCGACCGGAAATCGTGGAACGCGGTCAGGTACAGGTCCTGGCCGGCCGGGACCTTGGCCAGGATCAGTTCCGCCGCGCTGTCCACCCGGATCAGGCCCTGGCCGCCATGCGAGCCGATCGGGCGGATCATCACCGGCCAGGTCAGGTTCGCCGCCGTGACCGCCGCGGTCAGGCCCATCCGCGAGACGTCCTCCGCGGCCAGCCGCACCGTCCGTGGCGCCGTGACCCCCGCAAGGCCGGCCAGCAGCTCGGGCGTCTGGTGCCGGAAGGTCCGCAGCACCGCGACCGGATCGTTGAACACCGGCGCCGCGCAGGTCTCCAGGAACCGCGCGACCGGCGCCTCGGTCGGCCCGGCCAGGTCGGGATCGCCGATCGCGTTGAACACCACGTCATAGGCCGGCAGGCCGGCGACCTGGCCCTCGTCCGCATATTCGACGATCCAGTTGATGCGTGTGTAGCGCTCGCGCGGCAGCAGATATTTGAACGGCACATTGCCGCTCTCCGCCGTCGACAGGATCAGCACGCGCCGGCGCGGGTCGGGCGCGGTCTCGACGAACAGGTTCTGTCGCCCATAGGCGGCGTCCCGGTGCGCCTTGGCTTCGACTAGGTCGCCGCGCTCGGCCAGCATCGAGGCCAGGTTCAGGCGCGGCGCGATCATGTCGGGATCGATCGCCAGGGCCAGCCAGGAGAACCGCTCGGCCTCGGCCTTCTGGCCGGTCAGGAAATAGAGCGAGCCCAGGCTGGCGTGCGCCTCCTTCAGGGTCGGGTCGAGGCTGATCGCCTCGCGCAGCGCCTTGATCGCCTCCTCGCCGCGTTGCAGTTCGCCATAGACATTGCCCAGGCGCAGTTGCGACAGGGCCTGGCCGGGATCGAGCGCGACGGCGGTCTCCAGCGCCGCGGCCGCCTCGTCCAGTCGGCGCATCGCCTCCAGCGCCGAACCTCGCGCGAACCAGGCGTCCGCCAGGTTCCGATCGATCGCCAGCGCCGCGTCGGCGGCCTCCAGCGCCTCGCGCGGACGATCCTCGCCCACGAGCGCCATGGCCAATCCGATCCGAGGAGAGGCGATGTCCGGCTGCAATGCGATCGCGGCCCGATAGGCGTCGATGGCCAGTCCGAGGCGGCCGAGCGCGGTCAGGACGCCGCCCAGGGCGTCATAAGCGTCGGCGGAAGAGGGATCCAGGTCCAGCGCGGCCCGGCATTCCGCCGCCGCCTCGTCCAGCTCGCCGTCGTCCCGCAGCGCCTTGGCCAGGCCGATCCGCGCCGCGACATGGTCCGGCTGCAATTCGAGCACGGCGCGGTAGCCGGCGACGGCCTGGGCATAGTCGCCGCGCCAGTGCCGCAGATTGGCCAGGGTGAAGCCGGCCTGGGCGTGGTCGGGCCGCAGCTTCACGACCTTGCTCAAGAGGTCCAGCGCCGCCAGGGTCTGGCCGGCCTCGAAATTGAGCAGGCCAAAGAGATAGAGCGCCGTCGGCTCGTCGGGATCGATTTCCAGCGCTCGCCGGTACAGCGTCGCCGCCTGGTCGTGGCGGCCCGCCTGATGGTGTTCCAACGCTTCGCCGAGGAGGGCATGGGAGTCGGTCATGGCGTGAGCTTATGTGCCCAGAGGGATTCGGGGTAGCGGTTGGATGACGCGGCGCCGATGGCGGCTGGGGTGATCGTGCGTCCGTAATATCTCGTCGCCACCATACTCTCGATCGGTGAGGAGGAGTCGCCCATGGTCGATTGGACCGGTTCGAGTCTATGGGTGGCCGGAACAAGTCCGGCCATGACGATGTTGCCGGGGTCGAACGCCCCCTACGCGTTCAACGCTCCAGGGCGGCGACAACACGATGGGTTGCATGAAAGAACTGCTCAGCACTTCCGACGCCGTCAGGCTCTCCTATCTACGGGTGGTGCTGGCGGACGCTGGCATCGAGACGGTGGTGCTGGACGCCGGCGCCGGCTCGCTCTGGGGCGCGGCGATCTGGCCGCGCCTGATGGTGGATGAGGACGACCTGCCGCGGGCCCGGCGCGTTGTCGCCGAGGCGGAGCGCTCATGAGTTTCAGTCGGCGCGGTCGCCGGTCACCGGCGGCCGGAAGCGTAACATCCCGATGAGCAACACCAGCGCCCATGGCGCCCCGCCCTCTGGCGCCCCGCCCTCTGGCGCGATGAGGGGTTCGGCCTTGGCGATCACCGCCGTCGCCCTGGCGCTCGGCACGTTCATGCAAGTGCTGGATTCGACGATCGCCAATGTCTCGATCCCGACCATCGCGGGCAATCTGGGCGTCAGCACCAGCCAGGGCACCTGGGTGGTCACCTCGTTCGCGGTCGCCAACGGCGTCTCGGTCCCGCTGACCGGCTGGCTGATGCAGCGCTATGGCGTGGTCAAGACCTTCGTCGGTTCGGTGCTGCTGTTCACCGGCGCGTCCTTCCTGTGCGGCGTCTCCTGGAGCCTGGAATCGCTGATCTTCTTTCGCGTGCTCCAGGGCGCGGTGTCCGGGCCGATGATCCCGGGATCCCAGGCCCTGCTGCTCAGCATCTTTCCGGCCGAGCGGCGCGGCACGGCCCTGGGCGTCTGGTCGATGACCACCCTGGTCGCGCCGGTCTGTGGGCCGCTGCTCGGCGGCTACATCTCGGACAACTGGTCCTGGCCCTGGATCTTCTTCATCAACGTGCCGATCGGCCTCATCTGCGGTGTCCTCAGTTGGCGCGGCCTGTCCAGCCGGGAGACGCCGACGCGCCGGGTTCCGGTGGACACGGTCGGCCTGTCGCTGCTGGTGCTCTGGGTGGGCTCGCTCCAGATCATGCTGGACACCGGCAAGGACGCCGATTGGTTCAACTCGCCCCCCATCGTCGTCCTGACCTGCTTGGCGGTGATCGGCTTCATCGCCTGGCTGATCTGGGAGAGCACCCAGAAGGATCCGATCGTCGACCTGTCGCTGTTCAAGTCACGCAATTTCGCGGTTGGAACCATCGCTTATTCATTGAGTTACGCGATTTTCTTCGGAAACAACCTGCTCCTGCCGCTCTGGCTGCAGACCCAGGTCGGCTATATCGCCACCTGGGCCGGGCTGGTGGCCGCGCCCAGCGGCGTGGTCGCGCTTTTGTGCACGCCCCTGGTCACCCGCTTCATGGGACGGATCGATACGCGCGTGGCGGCGACGGCGGCGATCCTCGCCTTCGCGATCTCCTATTTCATGCGGTCACTCTATACGCCCGACGCCAATTTCGGCGCCTATATCATGCCGATGCTGGTCCAGGGCTTTTCCATGAGCGTGTTCTTCGTCGCGCTGGTCACCATCACCCTGGCCGAGATCCCGGCGCAGCGGACCCCCTCGGCGGCCGGCCTGTCGAACTTCTCGCGCTACACGGCCGGCAGCTTCGCCGCCTCGATCACCACCACGGTCTGGGACAATCGCGAGACCCTGCACCAGAACCGCCTGGCGGAGAGCGCGCCGCTCGGCGTCATGGGCGCCGCCGTGGAGCACCTGCGGACCATCGGCATGACCAGCGGCCAGGCCCTGGCCAGCATCACCAACACGGTCGTGCGCCAGGCCTACGCCATGGCTTCGATCGACTTCTTCTGGATATCCGGCTGGTTGATGCTGCTGCTGATCCCCCTGGTCTGGCTGACCCGCCGTCCCCGCGCGCCCATTGCCGGCGCCGGCGGCGACTAAGGTAAGGATTGCGACCATCCTGTGTTGCGTTGTCTCGTCGCGGAAACGCGTTCCCGTGAAATGACATCACGGAGAAACACGGCCATGGCACTGAACGGCCACGCTATTTCCCAGGAGCCGATCTGATCATGAGCCCCATGACGAAGACCCTTTCTCTGCTTGGCGCCGCGGCCGCTGCGCTGTGCTTGTCTTCGGCCGCTTTCGCCCAGGACCAGTCCGCCCCGCCGGCTGCCGCCGCCGCGCCTCATGGCGCCGACCGCACCATGAAGATGGAGGCGTGGCGCAAGGCCCATGAGGAGCGCCGCGCGCATCGCCTGCACGACCTCCTGCAGATCCGCTCGGACCAGGAGACCGCCTTCCAGGCGTTCCTGGCCGACATCAAGCCGCCGATGCACGACCATAAGGACTGGGCGCGGGACAAGGACGCCGCGGCGGTCGCGGCGCCTCTGACCACGCCGGAGCGTCTCGACCGCATGGAAGCGATGATGGCCAAGCGCACCGCCGAGCGTCAGGCCGCCTTCCAGCACCGCGCCGAAGCCATCAAGAAATTCTACGCCGTGCTGAGCCCCGAACAGAAGCGCGCCTTCGACGCCCTGCACGACCGTGGCGGCATGGGTCACGGCGGCGAGGATCACGGTCCCCGCGGCATGGGAGATCGTGACGGTTCCGGCGACCAGGGCGGCCGCGAACACGGCTGGGAGGGCTAGGCCCCTCGGATTTCGACGTCCAGCCGGCCGCGCCCCGGGCGCCGCCAGTTTCGGACCCTATCCGGCCGGCGGGGCGCCTGAGAGGGCACGATGAGCGATGACGACACCGAAAGACGCAGGACGGGGGCCCCGCTGTTCGTCTATTCCTGTGTCGCCGGTTTCCTGATCATATCGGGGTGCGCGGCGTATTTCGTCGTGAAGTTCTTCTTCTAGAGCGGGATGAGGAATAGCGCGAAGCGGCTTTTCGCCCGCATCCCGCTCTAAACATTTAGAATCGATCACGTTTATGATTTTGGATTGATTCAATCCAAAATCATCGTGATCTAGGATCACGGGGGGTGGGTTTGCTGCTGAAGGGCGCGCGCGGCGCGGCGGGGCTCGCGGCCCTGGTCCTGGCCGGCTGTGCGTCGGGCGAAGCGGAAAAGCCGACTCCCATGCCGGAGGCGACGGCGGAGGCCGTCTCGGCCAAGACCACGCCCGGCCTGTTCGTCAGTCCCAGCGGCCAGCCGTTCCGTTCCGCGCCGGGCGAGCCCTACCCGGTCGTGGTCTGGTTCGCCCAGGCCGACAAGAACGGCGACGGCAAGATCGATCGCGCCGAGTTCCGCGCCGACGCCGCGGCCTTCTTCAAGATCCTCGACCGCAATCATGACGGCGTGATCGACGGTTTCGAACTATCCTATTACGAGCACAACCTGGTCCCGGAAATCCTCGGTGCCTATCGGGGCGACGGTTCGAGCGAGGGGTCCGGCGAGCCGCGCGAGGGCGGCGGCCATCACGAACACGGCCGCCGCGGCGGCGGCGACCGCCAGCCCGACGTCCTGGGCCTGCAAGGCGCGGTGGCCTATGAGCTGTTCAGCAAGCCCGAGCCGGTCGCGTCCGCCGACCTCGATGTCGACGGCCGCATCACCTTGCCGGAGTTCATCAGGGCCGCCGACCAGGACTTCGACATCCTCGACCCCGCCGGCCGCGGCTATCTGACCCTCGCCGACCTGCCCAAGACCCCGCTGCAGCTCCAACGAGAAGGCAAGCCCAAGGCAAAGCACGGGGGCGCCCGGGACCATCCACCCACACAGCCATCGCCTTAAGCCGACGATGATCGGCGCTGTGCCTAGGCTATAGCCCTCAGGGTCGGCGGCGACCGGTTGTGTATGTCCACTATTTCCGGTAATGTATTTCCGGAAATAGTGGAGCGAGAATGACCGGCAAGACAAAATCCCCTGTCGCAATTCACCGCGCGCGCAAGGAGCGCCAGGGTTTCGTGCGGGTCGAGGTCAATGTCCGCAAGGAAGATGCGAGCCTGGTTCGCCGGGTCGCCTCTGTCTTGTCCGACCCGTCGCGCCAGGCCGAGGCGCGCGAGCTTCTTCGACAACGCTTTGCCGAGCCACCCAAGGTGAGCCTGAAGGCGCTGCTGGCCTCCGCGCCGCTCGACGGGATCGACATCGACCGCGACCGCGACATTGGTCGGGATGTCGATCTGTGAATTACCTGATCGACACCAACATCATTTCGGAGGTTCGGAAGGGCGCGCGTTGCGATGCGCAGGTGTCGGCATGGTACGCGTCGGTCGCTGACGAGGCTCTCTTTCTGAGCACGCTCGTCCTTGGCGAGATCCGGAAGGGCATTGAACTCGCACGTCCCCGAGATGCGGGCAAGGCGATAGCGCTTGAACGCTGGTTGCGGGACGTGGAAGCCGCATTCGATGGGCGCGTGTTTGGGATCGACAATGCCGTCGCCGATCAATGGGGACGCATGAGCGCAATCAGACCTGTCCCGGTCATCGATGGTCTGCTCGCCGCGACCGCGTTGGCCAATGGCCTGACGTTGGTGACACGCAACGATCGCGACGTCACCGGCTTGGGGGCAACCGTGCTTAATCCGTTTAAGGACGGCGTAGATCACCATCGATCATAGTGATCTTCAGCCAATAAAAGGGCCGTGGATCGCTCCACGGCCCTCGCGGCTCGGCGATGCCCCTAACCGCCTAGCACTTGTAATACATGTCGAATTCGACCGGGTGCGGGTGCAGTTGCAGGCGCATCACTTCTTCCATCTTCAACTCGATATACGAGTCGATGAACTCGTCGTTCATCACGCCGCCGGCCTTCAGGAAGCCGCGGTCCTTGTCGAGGCTCTCCAGGGCTTCGCGGAGCGAACCGCAGACCTCGGGAATCTTCTTCTGCTCGCGCGGGGGCAGGTCGTAGAGGTTCTTATCGGCCGGCGCGCCCGGATCGATCTTGTTGGCGATCCCGTCCAGGCCGGCCATCAGCAGCGCGGTGAAGGTCAGGTAGGGGTTGCCCATGGGATCGGGGAAGCGGCATTCGATCCGCTTGCCCTTGGGGCTGTCGGTGTGCGGGATGCGGATCGACGCCGAACGGTTGCGCGCCGAATAGGCCAGCTTCACCGGCGCTTCGTAACCAGGCACCAGGCGCTTGTAGCTGTTGGTGGTCGAGTTGGCGAAGGCGTTGATGGCCTTGGCGTGCTTGATGACCCCGCCGATGTACCACAGGCACAGGTCGGACAGGCCGGCGTACTTGTCGCCGGCGAACATCGGTTTGCCTTCGTTCCAGATCGACTGGTGCACGTGCATGCCGGAGCCGTTGTCCGCGAACATCGGCTTGGCCATGAAGGTCGCGGTCTTGCCATAGGCCGCCGCCACGTTGTGGACCACGTACTTATAGAGCTGCAGCCGGTCGGCCATGGTGATCAGGTCGGAGAACTTCAGGCCGAGCTCGTGCTGGGCCGGCGCCACCTCGTGGTGGTGCTTTTCCGGCTGCATGCCAAGCTCGCCCATCACGCTCAGCATCTCGCCGCGCAGATCCTGGGCGCTGTCGACCGGGTTCATCGGGAAATAGCCGCCCTTGGGCCCGGGCCGGTGGCCCATATTGCCCTCGTCATAGGTCTTGCTGCTGCTGATCGGCAGCTCGGTGGAGTCGTAGGAATAGCCGGTGTCGTGGGGCTGGGTGGACCACTTCACATCGTCGAAGATGAAGAATTCGGCTTCCGGGCCGAAGAACACCGTGTCGCCCACGCCGGCCGACTTGGTGTAGGTCAGCGCCGCCTTGGCGATCGAGCGCGGATCGCGGTCATACGGCGTATTGGTGTCGGGGTTCAGCACGTCGCAAAACAGCGCCATGGTCGTCTGTTGATAGAACGGATCGATGATCGCGGTGCTCAGGTCCGGACGCAGCTTCATGTCCGACTCGTTGATCGCCTTCCAGCCGGCGATCGAGGAACCGTCGAACATGGTCCCGTCGGTCAGGAAGTCCTCGTCGACCAGGTCGATGTCGAAGGTCACATGCTGCATCTTGCCGCGCATGTCGGTGAAGCGGACGTCGACGTACTTCACCTCCTTCTCTTTGAT
>DATAYD010000056.1:0-4693 GCA_036272715.1 Caulobacteraceae bacterium
CCAGAGATCCATATAGCGGCTGAAGAGGTCGGCCTGGGAGCGCATCAGCTTGTCCGGCTGCGCCACCAGCCGGCCCATGACGTCGCTGAGGGCCGGGCCGACATGGAAGGGGTCGGCGCTGAGCGCGGCCGGCCGGTCGGCCTGGCGCAACGCCGCCTCGGCGATGGCGCCCTGGGCGGTCAGGGCGGCCCGGGCCAGATTGGCCGACATCTGCTCCAGCACCTCGCGCTGGGCCGGCGATAGCCTCGCTCCGGCCTTGGGTTCGGCGGACTCTGGAGCGACGCTGGCCTCGGGCGCCGGTTTGATCTCCGGCGCCGGCTTGGCTTTTGGCGCGGGCCTGGCTCTCGGCGCGGGCGCCAGTTTCGCGGCGACGGCCTTGACCGGTTTCTTCTTCGGCGCGGCTGCAACCGTCGTCACGGCCCGCGCGGCGGCCGCGCCAGCGGTTTCGAGCGCCGCGGCTTTGGCGGCCGTCTTCTTTGGTTTCGGCTTTCCGCCGACCTTGGCCTGCGCCATGGGTTCCTCTCCAAAACTCCCGGCCATTCTTGGGGCGCCGAGGCGCCCTTTCGTTCGCCGCAATCATCGCATAAGACCGCAACAGATTTGAATTGGCGAGCATGGCGTTCGATGAACTGGTCGCAAGCCTCAAGGCTCCCGCGCGGTGCGTGGTTTCCTGTCCTGTCGGCTTTCGCGCTGGGATTGGCGGGCTGCATGCATGTGCCGACGTTCAGTCCCTTGGCGGCGGGAGGGGTCAACCCTGATTCGACGGTCTCGGCCGAGACCGTCGCGGTTGCCCATGCGCCGGGCGCCTACCCGCATTTCACCCAGGTGCCAGCCATCCCGACCGACGTGCGCCCAGTCGCCGCCTGGCGGACCGCCGTGGTCGGCGAATGGCACGTGAAGACCAGGACCGAACGTGACGCGGCGGCCATCCCGTTCACCCTCACCGAGACCGAGGACTGGGCCCAGCGGACCCGTAAGAAGATCCCGGTCGGCCAGACGACCCCGCCCGCCCTCGACGCCGCGCAACAGATCGAAGCCTTCGCCGCCGCCGAGCGTGCGCGAGCTACACCGCCCCCGCCGCCGCAATAGGCGGAAAAAAGGGGGCGCAACGGTCTTCGCTCGCTGGCAACGCGGGCTCGCGCGGTCTATTCCGGCGCCCGCACATCCTGAAAACGGCCCCCTAAGGAGGGGCCCATCCCATGAACACTGAATTCCATCGCATCCGGCGGTTGCCGCCCTACGTCTTTGAAGAGGTCAACAAGCTCAAGGCCAAGCTGCGCGCCGAGGGTGTCGACATCATCGATTTCGGCATGGGCAATCCGGACATGCCGACCCCCAAACACATCGTCGACAAGCTGATCGAGACGGTCCGTCGGCCCAAGACCCATGGCTATTCGGCCTCGAAAGGCATTCCGGGCCTGCGCCGCGCCATGGCCGGCTACTACGACCGGCGCTTCGGCGTGACCCTGAACCCGGACACCGAGGTGGTGGTCACCCTGGGCTCCAAGGAGGGCTTCGCCAACCTGGCCCAGGCCCTGACGGCGCCGGGCGACGTGATCATCTGCCCGAACCCGGCTTACCCGATCCACGCCTATGGCTTCATCATGGCCGGCGGGGTGATCCGCCACGTGCAGGCCTTGACGCCGGAGGAGTATCTGTCGGGCATCAGCCGCGCGGTGAAGCACTCCGCGCCGCCGCCGAGCGTGCTGATCCTCAGCTATCCGTCCAATCCGACGGCCCAGTGGGTCGATCTGGATTTCTACAGGGACGCCGTGGCGCTGGCCAAGAAGCACGACATGCTGGTGCTGTCCGACATCGCCTATTCGGAGATCTATTTCGAGGACAACCCGCCGCCGTCGCTGCTGCAGGTCGAGGGCGCGCGGGACATCGCGGTCGAGGTGAACTCGCTGTCCAAGACCTACGCCATGGCTGGCTGGCGCGTCGGCATGGTGGTGGGCAATGCGCGGATGTGCGCGGCCTTGGCGCGCGTGAAGTCCTATCTGGACTACGGCGCCTTCACCCCGATCCAGGTGGCGGCCACGGCCGCCTTGAACGGTCCACAAGATTGCGTGGCCGAGATTCGCGAGACCTATAAGTCTCGCCGCGACGTCCTGGTCCAGGCCATGGGCCGCGCCGGCTGGGAGATTCCGAGCCCGCCGGCCTCGATGTTCGCCTGGGCGCCAATCCCAGAGGCCTATCGCGAAGCCGGCTCGATGCTGTTCTCCAAGCTCCTGATCGAGGAGGCGGGGGTGGCGGTTGCCCCCGGCGTGGGCTTTGGCGAGTACGGGGAAGGCTATGTTCGCATCGGACTTGTGGAAAACGAGCACCGGATCCGTCAGGCGGCGCGCAATGTGAAGAAATTCCTGCAACAATCTGGACAGATACTCAGCCGTGCGCGTGAAGAGCTGCCGGCGGCGGCGCAGTAGGATCGTTCATGACGAAAGAAGTCTGGCGCATCGGCGTCGCGGGTCTTGGCACGGTCGGAGGCGGGCTGGTCAGGTTTCTGGGCGAAGCCCCGGCTTTCGCCCCGGTTCCCGGCCGCGTGGAGATCACGGCGGTCAGCGCGCGCGACCGGGCGAAGAACCGTGATTTCGATATATCGAGTTTCCGCTGGTTCGATGATCCGGTCGCCCTGGCCGCCGATCCGGACATCGATGTGTTCGTCGAACTGATCGGCGGCTCGGAAGGCCTCGCCAAGGCGGCGGTGGAGGCGGCGCTGAGCCTCGGCAAGCCCGTGGTCACCGCCAACAAGGCGCTGATCGCCAAGCACGGCGCGGCCCTTGCCGTCCTGGCCGAGGCGAACGGCGCGCCGCTGCTGTTCGAGGCGGCGGTGATGGGCGGCACGCCCGCGGTCAAGATGTTGCGCGAGGCCATGGTCGGCGATCAGGTCGACGCGGTGGCCGGCATACTGAACGGCACCTGCAATTATATCCTGACCGAGATGGAGACCGGCGGGCGCGCCTTCGCCGACGTCTTGGCCGAGGCCCAGCGGCTGGGCTACGCCGAGGCCGATCCGACCACCGACATCGGCGGCTTCGACGCCGCGCACAAGATCAGCATATTGGCCGCCCTGGCCTTTGGCTGCGCCCCCAATTTCGACGCCGCCGAGATCGAGGGCGTCGACCAGATCGAACTTCTGGATATCAAGCTGGCCCATGATCTGGGCTATCGCATTCGTCTGGTCGCCCAGGCGACCCGGGTCGATGGCGAGATCTCCGTGCGCGTCCATCCGGCGCTGGCGCCGCTGGGCCATCCGTTGGCCGAGACCCGCGGCGCCTTGAACGCGCTCTTCATCGAAGGCCGGCGGATCGGGCGCATCTTCATCCAGGGGCCCGGCGCCGGCGCGGGGCCGACAGCCGCGGCGGTCGCCGCCGACATCGCCGACGTGATGACCGGCGCGCGCCGCCCGGTCTTCCAGGCGCCGGCCGAACATCTGCGCCCCTTCGAGGCCGTCGACGCCGCGCACCGCGTCGGCAAGGCCTATGTCCGCCTGCTGGTCAAGGATCAGCCCGGCGTGATCGCCGCGGTGTCCGAAACCCTGGCCGAGGTCGGCGTCTCGATCGACAGCTTCCTGCAAAAGCCGGTGGAGAACGCCGGCGGCGTGCCGATCGTGCTGACCACCCACGCCATTCCCGAATCGATCCTGTTGAAGGCGGTCCAGCGCATCGGCGCGCTGCCGCCGGTGTTGGAGCCGCCGCGCCTGTTGCGCATCGCGCGGATCTGAGAATCCGTCGACAATTGAAGATTAGCCCAGGAGAACCTTCGTAATGAGCTCGAACGATTTGGACCGCAGCCTTGTGCTTGATGCGGTCCGCGTGACCGAGGCTGCCGCTATCGCCGCCTGGAAGCTCGTCGGGCGTGGTGACGAGAAGGCCGCCGACCAGGCCGCCGTGGACGCCATGCGCACCGCCTTGAACACCCTGGAGATCGACGGGGAGATCGTGATCGGGGAGGGCGAGCGCGACGAGGCGCCAATGCTCTATATCGGCGAGAAGGTCGGCCTGGGCCAAGGCCACAAGATCGACATCGCCCTTGACCCGCTGGAAGGCACCACCCTGACCGCCAAGGCCATGGCCAATGCGCTGGCCGTGATGGCCTGGGCGCCCAAGGGCACGCTGCTGAACGCGCCCGACACCTATATGGACAAGATCGCCTGCGGCCCCGGCTACGCGGAGGGCGTGATCGACCTGGACGCCTCGCCGGCCGACAATGTGAAGGCCATGGCCAAGGCCAAGGGCGTCGATCCGGCCGAGATCACCGTCTGCGTCCTGGACCGGCCTCGGCACGCCGAGATCATCAACAGCGTGCGTGGGGTCGGCGCCCGGATTCACCTGATCACCGACGGCGATGTCGCCGGGGTGATGAATACGGCCGAGCCGGAAACCGGCATCGACCTCTATATCGGCCAGGGCGGCGCGCCGGAGGGGGTTCTGGCCTGCGCGGCGCTGAAATGCGTCGGCGGGCAGTTCCAGGGCCGGCTGGTGTTCCGCAACGCTGACGAGAAGGCGCGCGCCCAGCGCCTGGGCGTCACCGACTTCGGCCGCAAATACTCCCTGCATGAGATCGTGCGCGCCGACGCGATCTTCGCCGCCACCGGGGTCACCAAGGGCGCGCTGCTGGATGGGGTGAAGTTCGCCGGCGGGTTCGTGACCACCGACAGCATGGTGATGAACTCTTCGACCCGCACGGTGCG
>DATAYD010000057.1:0-43671 GCA_036272715.1 Caulobacteraceae bacterium
GCGATTCGCGGCTGCTCGCCGAGACCGGGTGCGACCTGCTCTATGCGCCGGCGGTTGGCGAGATGTACCCGGCCGGGTTTTCGACCGAGATCAAGGTCGCGGGCGTCAGCGAACCCCTGGACGGCCAGGCCCGGCCGCGTCATTTCGGCGGCGTGGCCACGGTGGTGTCCAAACTCCTGATCCAATGCGCGCCCGACATCGCCGTGTTCGGCGAGAAGGATTATCAGCAGCTACAGGTGATTCGTCGGCTGGCGACGGACCTGGACCTGCCGGTCGAGATTGTCGGGGCGCCGATCGTACGGGCCGAAAGCGGTTTGGCCCTGTCCTCGCGCAATGCCTATCTCGATGATGTCGAACGGCAAGTCGCTGAACGCCTGAACGTCATCCTGGCGGCAGCGGTCAAGGCGCTGCGGCACGGCGCGCCGATCGAATCGGTGGAGGCGACGGGCGTGGCCGCCCTGAAGGCGACCGGCTTCGACCGAGTCGACTATTTCGAGGTCCGCGACGCGGCCACGCTTGAGCGACTTCGGACGACCAAGGTCTCTGGCCCAGCCCGCGTCCTGGCCGCCGCCGTCATCGGCAAGACGCGGTTGATCGACAATATGGCGGTCTGACCGGCCGCGCTCACCAGGCGCCGAGTTCGCGGAGCTGGCGGGCCAACTCGGCCGGCATCGGTTGGTCGGAAGTGTTGGCGGGCCCGAGGTCGGGCGGGGCCTCGGCGGCCGTCAGGTAACGCCAGCCCTGGAACGCCCGGCGAGGCGTCGGCGCGATCAGGACCACCTCGGCGTCAAGGGTGACCTCGCAGCGCGTGGCGATCCCCTCCCCGACCGTGCCCACGGCCAGGATCCGCTGACGCGACAGAATGAAGCCTCGATAGACCCGGTAGAGCGAGCCGCCGTCAAGCAGCTCGGCCGCCCGCTTCGGCGTCTGGCGGGTGCGCATGATCCAGTCGGCCCGGTCATCCTCGTTGGCGCGGCGCCAGGCCAGCAGCTCCTCGACCGTGTCGCACCCGACGCAGAGCTTGATCATATGCAACGGCATGGCGCGGTTAATCCTGCTTCTCCAGTCGCGCCAAGATGACGCCCTCGGCTACCTGATCGCCCGTCTTGGCGGCCAGCATCGTCACCACGCCGTCGAAGGGCGCGGCGAGGACGTGCTCCATCTTCATGGCTTCGAGCGTGGCCAGCGGCTGGCCCTTGCGCACCACCTCGCCCACCGCGACCGACACCAGCATCACCTTGCCGGGCATGGGCGAGAGCACAGCCCCGTCACCGGCGGCTTCCGCGCCGGTCGCGGCGACGGCTTCGCTGAAGGCGTAGGCGGCGCCCGCGTCGAACACCAGGACCTGATCCCCGACCACCCCGCTCGCCACAGGGACATCGCCGATGATCCAGCCGTGCGCCGCGCGCCTGACCGGGAACGACCAGGCGTCCACATCGGCGGTCCAGTCATCGATGCTCGGCGCGGTCAGGAGCGCGGTGAAGGGCTCGCCATCGTGCGCCAGCCGGGCCTCGGCGGCGGGGGGCGTATTCAGCCGGAAACCGAACAGGCCGCCCGGCGCCCCCGCCCAGGGCGAGGCGTCTCTTGGGGCGTGAGCGGCGTGGGTCACCGCGGCGGCGGCGGCCACGTAGGGCGGGACCTCGGGCGGCGGGACCAGGGTGTCGATGCGGGCCTCGATGAAACCGGTGTCGACCGCGCCGGCGACGAAGTCGCGCTGGTCCAGGCAGCGGGCGAGGAAGGCGGCGTTGGTTTTCACCGGCCAGACCTCCACGTCCCGGCAGGCCTTGGCCAGCTTTAGAGCGGCGGCCTCGCGCGTCGGGGCATGGGCGATCAGCTTGGCGATCATCGGATCGTAAAAAGCGGAGACCTCGCCGCCCTGCTCGACCGCCGCGTCCACCCGCACGGTGTCCGACGGCAGGCGGAAATGGGTCAGCGGGCCAGTGGAAGGCAAGAAGCCGGTTTCAGGACTTTCCGCATAGAGCCGCGCCTCGATCGCGTGGCCGTTCAGCGCGACCTGGTCCTGGCTCAGCGGCAAGGGTTCACCCGAGGCGACGCGCAGTTGCCATTCGACCAGATCCAGGCCGGTCACCGCCTCGGTCACCGGGTGCTCGACCTGCAGGCGGGTGTTCATCTCCATGAACCAGATCCGGTCGGCGCGCAGGCCTTCCGACGCGTCGGCGATGAATTCGACCGTCCCCGCGCCCTGGTAGTCCACCGCCCTGGCGGCCAGGACCGCCGCATTGCAGATGGCCGCGCGGGTGGCGGCGTCCATGCCCGGCGCGGGCGTCTCCTCGATCACCTTCTGGTGTCGGCGCTGCAAGGAACAGTCGCGCTCGAACAGATGGACCACGTTCCCGTGAGCGTCGGCGAACACCTGGACCTCGATATGGCGCGGCCGGGAGGCGTATTTTTCGATCAGCACCCGGTCGTCGCCGAAACTGGCCGCCGCCTCGCGCCGGCACGAGGCCAGGGCCTGGGCGAAATCGCTCCGCGCGTCGACCCTGCGCATGCCCTTGCCGCCGCCGCCGGCGACAGCCTTGATCAGGACCGGATAGCCGATCTGGTCGGCTTCCCGGCGTAGGCGGGCCTCGCTCTGGTCGTCGCCCAGATAGCCGGGCGTGACCGGTACGCCAGCCTTGATCATCAGCGCCTTGGCGGCGTCCTTCAGCCCCATGGCGCGGATGGCGGACGGCGGCGGCCCGACCCAGACCAGGCCGGCCGCGATCACCGCCTCGGCGAAGGCGGCGTTTTCGGACAGAAAGCCGTAGCCCGGGTGGATCGCCGCGGCGCCGGTCTCCCCCGCCGCCGCCAGGATGCGATCGGCGACCAGATAGCTTTCCCGGGCGGCCGAGGGCCCGATCGCGATGGCGGCGTCCGCTTCGCGCGCATGGGGCGCGCCCGCGTCGGCCTCGGAATAGACGGCGACCGTACGCACCCCCAGACGGCGGGCGGTTCGGATGATCCGCCGGGCGATCTCGCCCCGGTTGGCGATCAGGAGGCTTTCGATCATCAAGGCTTGTTCGCCCAACTCGGTTCGCGCTTGGCCAGGAACGCCGCCACGCCTTCACGGCCTTCCTCGCTGACGCGGGCCTTGGCGATCCTGGCGGCGGTTTCCTCCATCAGGAATTGATCGATCGGCTTGTCCCAGACGTCCCAGACCAGCCGCTTGACGGCCGCCACCGCGCCTGGCGCGCAGGCCATGATCTCATCGGCCAGCCGCGCCTTGGCCACGGCCAGCGCGTCGGCGTCGGCCACCACCTCCTGGACCAGGCCGATGGCCTGGGCGTAGGCGGCGTCGAACACCCGGCCGGTGGCGAACAGGCCCTTGGCGGTCCGCGGGCCGATCGCATTGACCACATAGGGGCTGATCGTGGCCGGGGTCAGGCCGAGCTTGACCTCGGAAAACGCGAATTTCGCGCCCTCGACGGCAATGGCCAAGTCACAGGCCGCGACCAGTCCCGCGCCGCCGCCGAAGGCCGAACCTTCGACCAGAGCCACGGTCAGGGCCGGGATGTCGCTCAGCGCCTTGAGCATCCTGGCCAGTCCCATGGCGTCGTGGCGGTTATCCGCCTCGGTCCAGTCCGCGGCCTGCCGCATCCAGTCCAGATCGGCGCCCGCGCTGAACGATCCGCCTTCCCCGCACAGGAAGACGATACGCACGCCCTCGGCGCCGTGCAGGGTCTCGAAGGCCTCGGCCAGGGCGGCGATGGTCGGCGCATCGAAAGCGTTGCGGCGGTGCGCCCGGTCGATGGTCACGGTCGCCACGCCTTCGGGCGTGGCCTCGATCCGCACCGGCGCGGAGGCGATATCCGGGCTGACGACGTTTTCGACCAGTGGGTCGGCGATAAGGTTGGGCATGGGCTTTCCTCTCCGGCTTACATCCGGAAAACGCCGAAACGCGTCTCTGGGATCGGTGCGTTCAGAGAAGCCGATATGGCCAGCCCCAGCACATCGCGAGTCTGGGCCGGGTCGATCACGCCGTCATCCCACAGCCGGGCCGTGGCGTAATAGGGATCGCCTTCGGTCTCGTAACGCTCGCGGATCGGCGCCTTGAAGGCGTCTTCCTCATCCGCGGGCCAGGCCTGGCCTCGCGCCTCCAGGCCATCGCGGCGGATCGTGGCCAGGACGCTGGCCGCCTGTTCGCCGCCCATCACGCTGATCCGGCTATTGGGCCAGGTGAACAGGAAGCGCGGGCTGTAGGCGCGGCCGCACATGCCATAATTGCCGGCGCCGAAACTGCCGCCGATCAGCACGGTGAACTTCGGAACCTCGGCGCTCGCCACGGCGGTGACCAGCTTGGCGCCGTCTTTCGCGATGCCGCCGGCCTCATATTTCCCACCGACCATGAAACCGGAGATGTTCTGCAGGAACACCAGCGGGATTTTCCGTTGGCAGGCCAGTTCGATGAAATGCGCGCCCTTCAGCGCGCTTTCGGAAAACAGCACGCCGTTATTGGCCAGGATGGCGACCGGTTGGCCCCAGATGCGCGCGAAACCGCAGACCAGGGTGGTTCCGTAGAGCGCCTTGAACTCGTCGAACCGCGAACCGTCGACCACCCGGGCGATCACTTCGCGCACGTCATAGGCCGCGCGCGCGTCGCTGGGCACGATCCCATAAAGTTCTTCGGGATCGTATTTCGGCGGCTCGGGCGCGGTCAGGATCGGGCCGCCCGGCTTGGCCGCGTTCAGATTGGCCATGATCGCGCGGACGATTTGCAGCGCGTGGTCGTCATCCATCGCGACATGATCAACCACGCCGGAGCGGCGACCATGAGTATCGGCGCCGCCCAGTTCGGTCGCGCTGATCACTTCGCCGGTCGCCGCCTTCACCAGCGGCGGACCGCCCAGGAAGATCGTTCCCTGGCTTTCATCGCCAGTCCCGCGGACGATCACCGTCTCGTCGGCCATGGCCGGCACATAGGCCCCGCCCGCGGTACAGGAGCCCATGACGCAGGCGATCTGGGCGATTCCCTCCGCGCTCATCCGAGCCTGGTTGAAGAAGATCCGTCCGAAATGCTCGCGATCGGGAAACACCTCGGCCTGGTGCGGCAAATTGGCGCCGCCGCTGTCGACGAGATAGATGCACGGGAGGCGATTCTGGGCCGCGATCTCCTGCGCCCGCAGATGTTTTTTTACGGTCAGCGGGAAATAGGCTCCGCCTTTGACGGTCGCGTCATTGGCCACAATCACGGCCTCACGGCCCGACACCCGTCCGATCCCGCAGATCAGCCCGGCGCCCGGCGCCGCGTCATCATAGAGGCCCCAGGCGGCAAGGGCGCCGATCTCCAGGAAGGGCGATCCTACGTCCAGCAACCGCTCTACCCGGTTCCTGGGCAGGAGTTTGCCCCGCGCCTCGTGCCGATCGCGCGCCGCTTCGGGACCGCCCAAAGCCGCCGCCCGGGTCCGCTCCCTCAGCGCCGTGACGAGACCGCGATTGACAGCGTCATTGCGCGCGTAAGCCTCCGAGCGCGGATCGATCGAGGAGGAAAGCTGAGGCAAAGGACCGCTCGGAGGTGGATTCCCAATCGCGGGTTATTCATCCTGGGGGGCGATGCGGCAAGGCCGGTCTCGCCGCGCCTTCCGGCGACTGATACGTATCGGTGCAAAGCGCATGCGTCCGCATGTCGAAACGAAGTTGCTTTCTGGCCCGCGCAAGGCCATCAAAAACCTGGGGTGCATCGGGGCAGTGAGTTTGGCGGCGCCAAGCGGAGAGTTCGCGATCTTGTGGTGGCTGGGGCTGGTGTGCCTCGGCCTGTCGCTGTGTGGCGCGATCTACGCCTGCGCGGCCGATATCGCGGTGAGGCGTTTCCTCCGCCGTCCATTGGCCGAACCCGCGTCCTTCCCCTCGGTCTGCATCCTCAAACCTCTGCACGGGGACGAACCCGGCCTTTACGAAAACCTCCAGAGCCTGTGCGTGCAGGACTATCCCGGTCCGGTCCAGATGGTCATGGGGATCCAGAATCCGAACGACCCGGCGATCAAGGTGGTTCGCGCGCTGCAGGCCGCCTATCCCCTGGCCGACTTGGAGCTGGTGATCGATCCGACCGCCCATGGCGCCAATCGCAAGGTCTCCAATCTGATCAATATGGCGCCGCGCTCGCACGCCGAGGTACTGGTGATCAGCGACAGCGATGTCCGCGCCGGTCCGGGTCACCTGAGAGAGGTGGTCGCCGCGCTGGAAAAGCCCAAGGTGGGCCTGGTGACCTGCCTCTACCGCGGCCGCTCGGTCGGCGGCCTATGGTCGACGCTGGCGGCCATGGATGTGAATTATCGCTTCACGCCAAGCGTGGTGATGGGCTTCATGCTGGGCATCGCCCGGCCATGCCTGGGGCCCACCATGGCCTTGAGGCGCAGCCTGCTGGATGAGATCGGCGGTTTTCACCGGGTGTCCAACCTGCTGGCCGACGATTATGAACTTGGCCGCGCGGTACGGGACCAAGGCTATGAGGTGGTGTTCCCGCCCTCGCTGATCGAGCATGTCTGCCCGGAGGCCAGCGCGCGCGAGATGCTGGTGCACGAACTCCGCTGGGCGCGGACCGTGGGGCTGATCGAGCCGGTCGGCTATGTGGGCAGCGCGATCACCCACTTTTTGCCCCTCGCCCTGATCGGCTCGGCCTTCATGGGCTTCACCGGTGGGAGCCTTGAGGTGCTGGCGGCGGTGCTCTTGATTCGCCTGGGCCTGGTGCTGCATCTGGGCCGGATGATCGGATCGGACCGATCCGCGTTCTGGCTGGCGCCGTTTCGCGACCTTTTGTCTTTTGGCGTGTTCATCACCGCGTTCCTCGGTGATCGGGTAGAATGGCGTGGGACCCGCCTCCGGGTCAGACGCGATGGCGCAATGATTGATGACTAAAATTTCGTCCGCGGCCCCAGTCGCCGCGGCCGTCCTTGGCATGTTCATAGCCACGGCGGTCATTGCGTATTTCAACTATCACGCCGTCCTGAACGCCATGGCCCCGGTGGGTTGGCGCGGCTCGATCGCCGTGGTGCTGGCCCAGCTCGCCCTGATGGTCCCGCTGGGCCTCGCCTGGTTCCTGGTCGCGCCGGGCGAGCCGCTTCGCAACTTCGGCGTCTTCACCTGGGGCCGGCTGATGCGCGAAGCGGCCTCGGACGTCCTGCCCTTTTCCCAGATCGGCGGATTCGTGATCGCCACCCGCGCCATGATGATCAGCGGCGTGGCCGGACCCATGGCTGTCGGCTCCGGCGTGGTCGACCTGACCGTCGAGATCGTCGCCCAGATCATCTACACCCTGATCGGCATCGGCCTCCTGCTCATCCAGTTGGGCGGTCATTCGAGCGCGAACCAGTTGATCTATTCGGTCCTGGTTGGTCTTGTGATCGTGGCCGTGCTGGTCGCCGGTTTCGTCTTCGCCCAACGGCGCGGGTTGGCGCCGCTGGAGCAACTGGCCCGAAGGATCGCTCCAGGCGCCGCCGAGCATTCGGCGGAAATCAATCGGATCGTCGAGCGCTCTTACGGCCGGCCCGCGCGCCTGTGGACGGGTCTCGCGACCCACGTTGGCTGCTGGCTCGCCGCGGCCGCTTGCACATGGCTGATCCTGTGGCTGATCGGCCGGCCGCTGCCCTTCACCTCGGTCGTGGCGATCGAAAGCCTGCTGTTCGCCATCAGGAACGCGGCTTTCGTGGTGCCGACCGGCATCGGAATCCAGGAAGGCGCCTATGCGGTCCTGGGGCCGCTGTTCGGCCTGCCGGCCGAAGCCGCCCTGGCCCTTTCCCTGCTCAAGCGCGGCCGGGACATCGCGATCGGCATACCCGTTCTTCTGATTTGGCAGTTGACCGAGGGCCGTCGGAGCCGCGGCCGCGCTTGACTTGCTCGCGGAGGCGCGGTCTGCGACGCTCCCATTCGGACGTGTGGGAGGATTGAGTCCATGAAAGTGCGGCGGCTCGGACTGGCGCTGAGCGCGTTTTGGTGTGTCGCGGGCGTCGTACGGCCAGCCGTCGCCCAGACGGCCGAGCCGATCGATCACTGGAACACCAATGCGGTGATGGCGGCGGTCCAGGTCCTGAAGGCCGAGAATATCCAGGCCGTCACCAGCGGGGGGCGCGCGGCGATCACGGCGCGGACCCATGACGGCCTGAATGTCGGGATCTACGCCAAGGCCTGTGACCCCGGCCCACCGGGCGTCGAGCCGATCTGCCACGGCATGGAGGCGCTGATCAGCTTCGATCCCGGAGCCCGGGCCGATCGCAAGGCTCTGGTGGACCGGTTGAACCACCAGTTCGCCCTGGGCAAGTTCATGGACGAGCCGGACGGCTCGATCCGGCTGTCGTCCTATCTGGTGTTCGATGGCGGCGTGACCCCAGGCAATCTGCGCGCCCAGCTCGCCAGCCTGTTCGCTATCGGCGCCTTGACCACTCAGACCCTGTGGCCGACGACCGCGGCGCGATAACAGGCGCGCCGTGATCGCGCCGCCCCCGCACGGCGCGGATACCGCGCTCGCCCGCCTGTTCACCGGCGACACCGCCAATCCCGAGGTGTGCTGGTTCTCGATCCCGGGCGGCCAGACCCTATGCGCCGCCGGCGAGACGGCCGATCAGATCTATTTCCTGCGCACGGGTCGGCTCGGCGTATTCCGACGCGGCGCGGGCCAGGAGTCGATATTCCTGGGCGTGGTGCGGCCTGGCGAGCCGGCCGGCGAAATGGCCATGATCGCCGGAACGGTCCATTCCTCCACCGTCGTGGCCCTGCGCGACAGCGAGGTCCTGGCCCTTTCCCGCGAGGTCTTCTTCGACGTCGCGGCGCGCGATCCGGCGGTGATGCTGGAACTGGCGCGCCTGATGATCCTGCGCGCGCGACAAACCGCCGCGAACAGCTCGGTCGGCGAACCGAGCGTGTTCGGCTTCATCGGCCTGACCGCGGATGTCCAGGTTCGCGAGCTGGTCGATGACGTCGCGCTGGAAATCCGGCGGCTGGGATTCTCGGTGACCGCGGTCGGGGACGAATCGATCAGCGCGCCAACCGAATGGTTCTCCAATGTCGAGCAGGGGCACGACTTCGTGCTCTACGCGGCCGAGGCGGCGCAGACGGCCTGGAAACAGATCGTCGGGCGACAGGTCGATCGCCTGTTCCGCGTCGGGTTCGGCGATCAGGCCCCGCCGACCCAGATCGACCTGCACGCCTCCGCGCCCCTGCAAAGCCAGCAACTGGTCGATCTGGTCCTATTGCATCCGACCGGCCGCGCGCCCCGGCGATCCGAGGCCTGGATGGACGCCGTCCGCCCGGCCCGGCTGTTCCACATCCGAAGGCACGAACACGGCGACCTGAGCCGGCTGGCCCGCGCGATCACCGGCCTCTCGGTCGGTCTGGTCCTGTCGGGCGGCGGCGCGCGCGCCTACGCCCATGTCGGCGCGGTCAGGGCGCTACGCGAGGCCGGCGTGCCGATCGATTTCGTCGGCGGCGTCTCGATGGGCGCGATCATCGCCGGCGCCGTGGCCATGGGTTGGGACGACGAGGAGATCGACTGGCGCATACGCAAGGCGTTCGTGAGCACGAGCCCGCTGCAGGACGTGGCCGTGCCGTTGATCGCCATGACCCACGGCCTGCTGGTCGGTGCACGCTTGAATGAGCATTTCGACGACAAGCAGATCGCCGACCTCTGGCTGCCGTTCTTCTGCATTTCGTCCAACCTGACCTCGGGGGCCTATCAACTTCACCGTCGGGGCGTTCTGCGCGATGCGCTTCGCGCCAGCGTCGCCATCCCCGGCCTGTTGCCGCCGATGACCCAAGGCGACAATGTGCTGGTCGACGGGGCGGTGATGAAGAACTTCCCGACCGACGTGATGCGCGCGATGCACCTGGGGCCGATCGTCGGCGTGGATGTGACCCGCGGCCGCAACATCACCGCGGACGATGTGGCGCGGCCCAGCTCGGTCTGGCGCTGGATCTTCTCCGGCGAATGGCGCAAGGGGCCGCCGATCGTCTCGCTGCTGATGCGCGCGGCCACGGTCTCGACCAGCGGCGACTGGATGGCCAACCGCGAAGCCTCGGACATCCTGGTCGCGCCCAGGATGGACCATATCGAGATCCGGAACTGGAAGGCCTATGACCCAGCGGTGGCGGCGGGCCGGCAGGCGACCGTCGAGGCGCTGGCCAAGCTGACCAAGCCGGTCACGGAACTGCGGCGCCGACCGAGCCTGGAAGACCCGCCGGCCGAATCGGACGTCATTGGCGGGCGACGATGAAGAGCCGTGGGAACGGGAACAGCGTCGTTCCATCATCCCGCGCCGGCAGAGCCGCGCGGACCCGTTTCCGATAGGCCTCCAGGAAGCCGTCACGTTCGATCGGATCGGTCAGGGCGTCGAGATAGGGCCTGAGCGCCGTGCCGCGCATCCATTCCATGACGGGATCCTCGCCGTCCAGCACGTGGAGATAAGTGGTCGTCCAGATGTCGATCTGACGGCACAGCGGCGCGAGCCAGGTGTAATATCGCCCGGCGTCGGCGATCGGTCGTGCGGCGTCCACGCCTCTCAGCAGCGCCGCCCAGGGCGCCTCGTCGGCCAGGTCGCGCAGGACCTGATGCCAGGGTTCGTGATAAGCCGCCGGCATCTGGCAAGCGAAGACCCCCTGCTCCGCCAGCACGGACGCCAGTCGCGGGATCAGCGCCGCGTGATCCGGAACCCATTGCAGCGCCGCATTGGCGAAGATCAGGTCCGGCGGCGTATCTGGCGCAAAGCCGGCCAGATCGGCCTGGACCCAGTCCACGGACGTCTCGCGAGCGTGGGCGCGTTCCAGCATCTCGGCGCTGGAATCCAGGCCGTGCACGCGAGCGCCTGGATGCCGCCGCGCCAGTACGGCGGCATGTTCGCCCGTTCCGCAGCCCAGGTCCCAGATTTCACGCGGATCCAGATCGCCAGGAACCCGCAGCAGAAGGTCCAGGGCCGGGCGATCCCGGTAGGCCTTGAACCGTTCGTAGATATCGGGATCCCAGCTTGGCATCGGACATTCCGTCGAAGGCTTCGGGTGGCGGCCGAGGATGGCGCAACGGCAAGGAGCCTGAGCGCTCCGCCCCGATCGAGCAATGGCCGCCAGCGAAGAACGCGTCCCACCGCTCGTCATTTCGTCCGCTCAAGGTCGACTGAACTGGCGGTATTCGCTATGATTCGTCCGTGGCCCTTCGATTTGGACAGACCTTTTGGCTCGCCAACTTCGCCTAGAGCTGCGTGGTCCGAGCAGCGCCGGCCGCGAGGACTTCATCGTCTCGCCGACGAACGCCGATGCGGTGCGCGCCCTGGACGCCTGGCCGTCCTGGTATGGCGGCTGTCTGGTGCTGATCGGCCCCTCCGGCTCGGGCAAGAGCCATCTGGCGCGAACCTGGGCGATGCGGGTCGGCGCGGAGATTTTCACCGCCGGCAAGGGATGCGACTTCACCGCCCCCGGCGCGCTACAGGGCCGCCCCATCCTGGTCGAGGACGCGCATTTCGGGGCGCCCGACGAGGCCCTGTTCCATTTGATCAACATGGCCGGGGATCCCGGCGGCGGCCTTTTGATGACCGCGCAGGCCGCGCCGCGGACCTGGCCGGCCAACCTGCCGGATCTGCGCTCGCGGTTGAACGCCCTGCCCGTGGCGGAGCTTCCGCCCCCCGATGACGCCGTTTTGGAGGGGCTGCTCAGGAATTTCTTCCGTGAGCGGAGTATAACGCCCTCGGACGATCTGATTCCCTATTTGCTGAAGCGGATCGAGCGGTCAGCGCTCAGTGCACGGGAGATCGTGGAGCGCCTCGACGAGGCGGCCTACGCCGATCAGAAGCCGGTTACACGCGCGCTTGCACGACATTTTTTTGAAAATGAAGGCGAAACGTTCGACATCGGCGAGTGAGCGGTTGCGGCGGAACGGCCGCTGGGCGACAACGGCGCAAGGTTCCAGGAGCCGCCCATGACCGACACCGCGATCGCCGACGCCATCCCCGAAAGCTTGGCGTCCGTGCCGTCCAGCCCGGCTCTCGATGGGGTCATGATCACCTCGTCGGACCGCTTCTTCAATCGCGAGTTGTCCTGGCTGTCGTTCAATGAACGCGTGCTGGAAGAGAGCGAAAACGCCCGTCATCCGCTGTTGGAGCGGCTGCTGTTCCTCTCGATTTCGGCCAACAACCTGGACGAGTTCTACATGGTCCGCGTCGCCGGTCTGAAGGGGCAGGTGCGAGAAAGCGTCCGGGTGGTCAGCCAGGACGGAATGACGCCGGCCGAACAATTGGAGCGGGTCAACGCCTCGACGGCGGTGCTGATGACCGAGCAGCAGCGTCAGTGGCGCGATCTGCACGGCGAACTGCGCGCGGCCGGCCTGCACCTGATCGAAGGCGCCGATATCAACGCGTCCGAACGCGCCTGGCTGACCGAAATCTTCGAGAGCCAGGTGTTTCCGGTGCTGACCCCGCTGGCGATCGACCCGGCGCACCCGTTCCCGTTCATCCCCAACCTGGCCTTTTCGCTGGTCCTCCGGCTGAAGCGCGACAACGACAGCCGGCCGCTCTACGCCCTGGTGCCGGTGCCGGCCCAGGTGTCCCGCTTTTGGCAACTGCCGGCGGGCTCGAACGGGCGGTCCAGGAGGCCGGTGCGCCGGTTCATCTCGCTGGAAAGCATGCTGGCGCTTTTCCTGGATCATCTGTTCCCCGGCTACACGGTCGAGGCGCGGGGGGTTTTCCGATTGATCCGCGACAGCGACGTGGAGATCGAGGAAGAGGCTGAAGATCTGGTACGCGAGTTCGAGGTCCGGCTGAAACAACGTCGGCTGGGTTCGGTGGTGCGGGTCGAGCTGGAAAGCCAGATGCCCGAGGAGTTGCGCGCCTTCATCGTCGACAACCTCCACGCCGAGCCGCAGGACGTGGTGCTGGTGGATGGCCTGTTGGGGCTTAACGAGCTCGTCCAGTTGATCCCCTCCGGTCGTCCGGAACTCAAGTTCAAGCCGTTCGAGCCGCGCTTTCCCGAGCGGATCCGCGACCATGGCGGTGATTGTTTCGCCGCGATCCGGGAAAAGGACATCCTGGTCCATCACCCGTTCGAGAGCTTCGACGTGGTGATCCAGTTTCTGCGCCAGGCCGCGCGCGATCCCAATGTGCTGGCGATCAAGCAGACGCTCTATCGGACCTCAAAAGACAGCCCGATCGTCGCGGCGCTGATCGAGGCGGCCGACAATGGCAAGAACGTCACCGCGCTGATCGAGATCAAGGCGCGTTTCGACGAAGAGGCCAATCTGAAATGGGCCCGCGACCTGGAGCACGTGGGCGTGCACGTCGTGTTCGGCTTCGTGGAATACAAAACCCACGCCAAGCTTTCGATCGTGGTCCGGCGCGAGGGCGAGGGCTTGCGCACCTACTGCCACTTCGGCACCGGCAACTACCATCCGCAGACTGCCAAGATTTACACCGACCTGTCCCTGTTCACTTGCGACCCGGCCCTGGCGCGCGATTCCGGCAAGGTGTTCAACTTCATCACCGGCTACGCCATGCCGGAAAAACTCGAACGGCTGTCCTTCTCGCCGGTGACCTTGAAGGCGAACCTGCTCGAACTGATCTCCACCGAGGCCGAGAACGCCCAGGGCGGCAAGCCGGCGGCGATCTGGGCCAAGCTGAACGCGCTCGTCGATCCGGTGGTGATCGACGCCCTCTATCGCGCCAGCCAGGCCGGGGTGCGGATCGAGTTGGTGGTCCGGGGCATTTGTTGCCTGCGCCCTGGAATTCCGGGGCTTTCGGACAATATCAGGGTCAAGAGCATCGTCGGCCGCTTTCTCGAACACTCCCGCATCGTGGCTTTCGCCAACGGCCATGAGATGCCCAGCCCGAACGCGCGAGTGTTCATCTCGTCGGCGGACTGGATGCCGCGCAACCTGGATCGGCGCGTCGAATCGCTGGTCCCGGTGGAAAACCCGACGGTCCACCAGCAGGTGCTGTCCCAGATCATGGTGGCCAATATCAACGATGTCGCTCAGAGCTGGAACCTCAGCGGCGACGGCAAATACACCCGCGCGCCGGACTGGTCGGCCAAGGACGCTTTTTCCGCCCACGAGTACTTCATGACCAATCCGAGCCTTTCCGGCCGGGGGCACAAGGTCAAGGACCTGCCCCGCGCGTTCGAGCATGTCGCCGCCAAACGATAACCATTCCCGCGACGCCGCGGTCATCGACATCGGGTCCAATTCCGTCCGTCTGGTCGTCTATCGGCTGGAAGGCCGTGCGATCTGGACGATGTTCAATGAGAAGGTATTGGCCGGGCTGGGCCGCGACGTCGCGCGGACGGGACGGCTCGCGCCTGAAGGCGTCGCCGCGACCCTGACCACATTGAAGCGGTTTCGGGCGGTTTTGGACGCTTTCGATGGCGCTCAGGTCTTTGTCGTGGCCACCGCGGCCGTGCGCGAAGCCGCTGACGGGCCGGCGTTCGTCGCCGCCGTCAAGGCGGAGACCGGCTTTGAGGTGCGGGTGCTGAGCGGCGTCGAGGAGGCGCGCTATTCCGCATTTGGCGTCCTGGCCGGCTCGCCTCATGCGAACGGCGTTGTCGGCGACCTCGGCGGCTCAAGCCTCGAGCTGACGCGGGTGGCCAACGGCGAGGCGCACGAAGGCCTGTCGCTGCCGTTGGGGCCGTTCGCGTTTCGCGGCGCCGAGGGGTTCGATCCGATCCGCGCGCGCGGTCGCACGACCAAGATCCTCGAGCAGATCGATGATGATTTCGCGGCCCGCACCTTCTACGCGGTGGGCGGCGGGTGGCGAAACCTGGCGCTCCTGCACATGAGGATCGCCGACTATCCACTTCAGATCGTTCATCAGTACGAGATCGCCGCCGCGGACGCCCTGGACGCGGCGCGTTTCATCGCCCGGCAGTCCAAGGGCTCGCTCGAGCGGATCCCGGGCGTGTCCAAACGCCGGCTCGAAACCATTCCCTACGCCGCCATCGTCCTGGAGAGCCTGATTGGGCGATTGGGCGTGGAGCGGGTCCGCATGTCCGCTTACGGCCTGCGCGAAGGCCTGCTGTTCGAGGCCATGGAACCTGAAATCCGGGCGCTCGACCCTTTGATCGAGGGATGTGGCGCGATGGGCGCCCGGGAAGGCTCCGATCCGGAACTGGGGTCGGCGCTGGAAGCGTGGCTGACGCCGGTATTCTCCAAACTGACCCCGCTGTTCGACGGTCGCGACCTGAAATTCGTTAGCGCGGCGTGCCGGTTGGCGGACCTCGGCGCCCGCCTGCATCCCGACCACCGCGCCGACCTCGTGTTCGAGCAGGTCCTACGCGCGCCGATCTCGGGGATCACGCATCCGGAGCGGGCCTTCTTGGCGGCGGCGCTGTTCGCGCGTCACACCGCCTCCGCTCCGATGCCGGATGGCGAGTTGCTGAGCCGCATCCTTTCGGACGATCGACTGCACCGCGCCCGCGCCCTGGGCGCCGCTATCAGATTGGGCTGCGACCTTTCAGGGCGCAGTTCCAGGCTGCTCGGGAAGTCCAGACTGGAGATCCAGGGCGCGGCGATCCGCCTGAGCGCCGACGACCGATGGGCGGACATGCTGCTGGGAGAACAGACGTCCAAGCGGGCCAGCACGCTCGCCGACCAACTCGGCCTGGGCCTCAAGATCGGCGGGCGATAGGCTCGGCGCGGCCGATCAGGTCGCGGGCCTCGGCGTGCGCCGCACTTCGACCACCCGCACCCGCGTTCCATCCAGCACCAGGGCCAGTTCGCCTCGCTTGAGCCTCAGCGCGTCCTCGCCGAACGCCTCGCGCCGCCAGCCCTGCAGCACCGCGCTGTCCGCATTGTCATCGCTGGCGATCTTTTCCAGGTCGGACACCGTGGCGATCAGCTTGGAAGCGACCCCCGCATCTTCGGCGCGCGCCTTCAAAAGCACCTTCAGCAGTTCGACGACCGCGCCGGAGCCGGGCGCTGGCGCGGCCTGGCTGCGCTCGATGGTCGGCGCATAGCCCTCCGGGTCCGCCAGGGCGGCGCGAACCGCCTCGATCAGTTCCGGACCGAAACGAGAGCCGCCGAAGCCCTTTGGAACCGAGCGGAGCCGGTTCAGGGCCTCCAGATCCGTCGGCGCCTGGTTGGCGACCTCGTCGATGGCGTCGTCCTTGAGGATCCGGCCGCGCGGCTGGTCGCGGATCTGGGCGGTCCGCTCGCGCCAAGCCGCCACGCCGCGCAGCACAGCGAGGTATTTGGCCGCGAACTTGCGCGGCTTCAGCCGCCGCCAGGCATTCTCCGGCTCGCTGTCATAGAGCGCCGGATCGACCAATTGGCGCATCTCCTCCACGACCCACGCCATCCGGCCGGTCGTTTCCAGCCGCTCACGCAGGATCGGATAAAGTTCCGCCAGGTGGGTTACGTCCGCCAGGGCGTAGCTGAGCTGCGCGTCGCTGAGCGGTCGCCGGGCCCAATCGGTGAACCGGCTGGACTTGTCCAGGTCGATCTTCAGCATCTGCCGAACCAGGGCGTCATAGGCGATCTGCTCGCCGAAGCCGGCGGCCATGCCGGCGATCTGGGTGTCGAATAGCGGGCTCGGCATCACGCCCAGATTGTGGAAAATCTCCACGTCCTGCCGCGCGGCGTGGAACACCTTCTCAACAGCCGTATTGCCGAGCACGGCCAGCAAGGGCGCCAGGTCGATCCCCTCCGCCAAGGGATCGATGACGGCGGCGAGTCCCGGCGCCGCCACCTGGACCAGGCAGAGCTTGGGCCAATAGGTGGTTTCGCGCATGAACTCGGTGTCGACGGCTATGAAAGCCGCGCTGGCGATTCGGTCGCAGAATGACCGCAGTTCCGCAGTGGTCGTAATGGTCGTCATCGGTTAGCTATAGCGCGGGGAATCGGGGGTTGGGCAAGCGCCCATCCAAAGCGGTTCAAAAAATGGAATCTCCGACAGTCGCGGTTGTGAAGGTTGGGGACGGCCACCCATCACGGGATTCGAGTGATGACTGATCGGCCCAGCGGCCCCTCTGCGAATAGCCTGACCTATGCCGAGGCCGGAGTCGACATCGATGCCGGCGCCGCCCTGGTCGAGGCGATCAAGCCTCTGGCGAAGGCCACGCGACGTCCGGGCGCGGATGCGGCCCTGGGCGGTTTCGGGGCGCTGTTCGATTTGAAGGCGGCGGGCTTCGTCGATCCGCTGATCGTCTCGACGACCGACGGCGTGGGCACCAAGCTGAAAGTGGCGATCGAAAGCGGGCGGCATGACACGGTCGGTATCGACCTGGTCGCCATGTGCGTCAACGACCTGCTGGCGCAAGGCGCCGAGCCCTTAATGTTCCTGGACTATTACGCCACGGGCAAGCTGGAGCTGGATATCGCGCGCAGCGTGATCGCTGGTATCGCGGAGGGGTGCCGGCAGGCGGGGGCGGCGCTGGTCGGCGGCGAAACGGCCGAGATGCCCGGGATGTACGGCGCTGGCGACTACGACCTGGCCGGGTTCTCGATCGGCGCGGTGGAACGCGGCGCGGTCCTGCCCCGGCTCGAAACCCAGGCGGTCGGCGACGTGCTGATCGGCCTGGCCTCGTCCGGTCCGCACTCGAACGGTTATTCGTTGATCCGGCGCGTGGTCGAGGTATCGGGCCTGGCCTGGGACGCGCCGGCCCCCTTCGCGGCCGGACAATCATTGGGCGAAGCCCTGATGACGCCGACGCGAATTTATGTCACGGGCGTCCTGCCCTTGACCAAGGCCGGCCTGATCGAGGGCGGCGCGCACATCACTGGCGGCGGGCTGATCGAAAACCCGCCCCGCGCCATCGCCGAAGGCCTGGAACCCCATTTCGACTGGAGCGCGTGGCCCCTGCCCCCGGTTTTCCAGTGGCTGCAAAAGACCGGCGGCATCAGCGACCATGAACTGCGCCGCACCTTCAATTGCGGGATCGGCTTCATCCTGATCGTCAAGCCCGACAACGTATCGGCGGTGCTGGCGAGCCTCCTGGAGGCCGGCGAGGCCGCTTTCGTCTGCGGCCAGTTGGCGCCGGCGACCGCATGACCCGCACGCGCATCGGAGTCCTGATCTCCGGCAGGGGATCCAACGCCTTGGCGCTGATTCACGCCGCTGAAGCCGCCGATTACCCGGCCGAGATCGCCCTGGTTCTATCCAATCGCCCCGACGCCGCCGGACTTGGCGGGGCGGTCGACGCCGGCATTCCGGTGCGGGCCGTCGATCACGGACCCCATGGCCGGGATCGCGAGGCGCACGAGCGGGTCATGGACGCAACGCTGCGCGAGGCTGGCGTCGAGTTCGTCGTGCTGGCCGGCTATATGCGCATCCTGACGCCGTTCTTCGTGCGAGCCTGGGCCGGAAGGATGGTCAACATCCACCCCTCGCTGCTGCCCGCCTTTCCAGGGCTGCGCACCCATCGCCAGGCCCTGGCCATGGGGGTCAAACTGCATGGCTGCAGCGTGCACTGGGTCGTCGACACCGTCGACGCCGGCCCGATCATCGGTCAGGCGGCGGCGCCGGTGCTCCCTGGCGACGACGAGGACATCCTCGCCGCGCGCGTGTTGGCTCTGGAACACCGGCTGCTCCCAACCTGTGTGGCGCTGGCGCTGACGGGCGCCGCCGCGACCGCCGCCGCGGATCAGATGCTCGCCGTTCCCGCCCTTCAAGCGGCTCCGCTGGCCAAGGTGACGAAGTAGGTTCAGAATTGACGGCATGTCTGAACAAGACACAGCCTCAAGCGCACCACACGCTCATAGGTTCGACCTTACCAGCGCGGTTTCCAAGCGCGACCCGCATCCGACCTGGCGGGCGATGCGCGCGGCGGGACCGGTCATCCGTGCGAAGGTTCCCTTCCTGGGCTCCGCCTGGATGACCACGACCCATGCCTCGACGCTGGCCATGGTCAAGGACAACGGCCTGTTCGTTCAGGAATCGCGCCACGCCGGCAAAACCGGCGTCGCCGGCATGAGCTGGTGGATGCCCAGGGCGCTGGGCCTGATGGCCGACAACATGCTCATGAAGGATGAGCCGGATCATCGGCGCCTCCGCAAGCTTGTCGACCGCGCTTTTCAAAGACGGGACATTCTGGCGATGCGCGCTGGCATCGAGGCCGTGACCGACGGCATTCTTGATGACCTCGATGGATCGGAGACGGTGGACCTTTCCGAACAATTCTCGAGGCGCCTGCCCATGGCGGTGATCTGCGAACTGCTCGGCCTGCCCCATCCGGACCGCTACCTGTTTTCGAAGTGGGCGCGCGCCGCGATGTCGGTGAAGGGTCCCGTCAGCCTCTATCTGGCCACCGCCGGGCTGGAGCGGATGGTCGCCTATCTCCGCCGGGAGATTGAGGCCTGCCGCCTTGAGCCGCGAACCGGCCTGATCACGGAACTGGTTCGCGCCGAAGAGGATGGCGACCAGTTGAGCGAAGACGAATTGGTGTCGATGGTTTTCCTGCTGCTGCTGGCCGGCTTCGAAACCACGACCCATCTCATCACCGGCGGCATCATCGCGCTCGAACAGAACCCCGAGCAGAAGGCCTATCTGCTGGAGAGCCCCCAGGACCGAATAGAACGGGCCGTCGAGGAACTGGCGCGGTTCGTCTCGCCGATCCAGAGCACCAAGCCGCGCTACATCGCCCGCGACTCCGAATTCTTTGGCCAATCCCTGAAGCGCGGCGACATCATCATAGCGCTGATCGGAGCGGCCAACGCCGATCCGGCTCAGTTCGACCATCCCGAGGCGCTTCGGTTGGATCGATTCCCGAACCAGCATCTGGTCTTCAGCTCGGGCATTCATTTCTGCCTGGGCATGCAGCTTGCCCGGGTGGAGGCCCAATGCGCCCTGGGCCGCCTCTACGCCCGCTTCCCGAACATCCAGATCCCGCCAATGGAGCAACTGGCCTGGATCGAGCGGCTCGGCCTGCGCGGTGTAAAGTCGCTGCCCGTTCGCCTGGGCGCCTCGTCCCGACGCATGGCGGCATGAGACGCATGGCGGCGTGGACCCCGCGCCGCCCGTTCAAAGCGGCGCGGTCGTCCTGCCGTTGAATTACGATTTCAGCCGACGATGTCGGCGTCCGTGAAGAACTGGGCGATCTCGATCTTGGCGTTGTCCTGGCTGTCGGAGCCATGGACCGAGTTCTCGCCGACCGATTCGGCATAGAGCTTGCGGATGGTGCCATCGGCGGCCTGGGCCGGATTGGTGGCGCCCATCACTTCGCGGTATTTCGCCACGGCGTTGTCGCCTTCCAGCACCTGCACCACCACCGGGGCGGAGGTCATGAATTCGACCAGTTCGCCGAAGAACGGGCGTTCCTTGTGGACATCATAGAACGCCTCGGCCTGGGCGCGGCTCATGTGGATCCGGCGTTGGGCGATGATGCGCAGACCGGCGTCCTCGATCACGGCATTCACCTTGCCTGTCAGGTTCCGGCGCGTGGCGTCGGGTTTGATGATCGAAAAAGTGCGTTCGGTCATGACGGGTCAAGGCTCACTTGTCGGTTGGTTTTAAGGAAGTCGGGCCTTATAGCCGTGCGCTCCTCTCCCGCCAAGGCTTGGCGCAGTTCCCTCCCATGTTACAGATTCACGAACTCACCTTCGACGCCTGGGGCCGCCGCTTCTTTGATACGGCGACCGTTTCACTGCCGCTCGGCGCCAAGGTCGGGCTGGTGGGGCGCAATGGCGTCGGCAAGTCGACCCTGTTCAAGCTGATCCTCGGCGAGCTGCATCCGGGCAGCGGCGATATCGGACTGCCCAGGCATGCCCGCGTGGCCTCGGTGGACCAGGAGCATCCGGCGACACCCGTCTCGCTGCTCGACACGGTGCTGGCCGCGGATATCGAACGCGCCGCCCTGACCGCCGAACTGGAGACCGCGCCGCCGGAGCGGCTCGGTGAAATCTATGGCAGGCTGATCGAGATCGACGCCGATCGAGCCCCGTCCCGCGCGGCGGAAATCCTTTCCGGACTGGGATTCTCGACGGCCGACCTGGCGCGGCCGATGGCGGAATTCTCGGGCGGTTGGCGCATGCGGGTCGCCCTGGCCTCGGCCCTGTTCGCCGAGCCGGACATGCTGCTGCTCGACGAGCCCACCAACTATCTCGACCTGGAAGGCGCGCTCTGGCTGGAGGCGCGGCTCAAGAAGTACCCGCACACCGCGCTGATCATCAGCCACGACCGCGAACTGCTGAACAACTCGGTCGGCTACATCCTGCATCTGAACGATGGTCGCTTGGATCTCTACACCGGCGGCTACGATTCCTTCGAGGAACAGCGGGCGGAGAAGGCGCGGCTGCAAGAGGCGGCGCGGTCCAAGATCGAAGCCAAACGCGCCCATATGCAGGCCTTCGTCGACCGCTTCCGCGCCAAGGCCTCCAAGGCCGCCCAGGCCCAGTCACGATTGAAAATGCTGGCCAAGCTGCCGCCGGTCTCGGCGGTGCTGACCGAACGCACCGCGCCGTTCACCCTGCCCTCGCCGGTCAAGCCGCTGGCCCCGCCGCTGATCCGCCTTGAGGGGGTCTCGGTGGGTTATGACGGCCCGCCGGTGCTCAGGAACCTGAACCTGCGCCTCGACATCGACGACCGCATCGGCCTTTTGGGCGTCAATGGCGCGGGCAAGTCCACCTTCGCCAAGATGATCGCCGACGCCCTGCCGATCAGCGCTGGCCACTTGCACCGCGACCGGCGCATCAAGGTCGGCTGGTTCCATCAACATCAGATCGAAGCCCTGGACCCGGTCGACACGCCCCTGACCATCATCCGCCGCCAATTGTCCGAGGTCAGCGAATCCCAGCGCCGATCGAAGCTGGCCCAGTTCGGCCTGGGCTTCGACAAGGCCGAGACCACGGTCGCCAACCTGTCGGGCGGGGAGCGGGCGCGCCTGCTCCTGAACCTGGTCGCCATGTCGGCGCCGCACCTGCTGATCCTCGATGAGCCGACCAACCACCTCGATATCGACAGCCGGCGGGCCTTGCTGGACGCGCTGAACGACTATGAAGGCGCGGTGATCCTGATCACCCACGACCGGTCCTTGATGGAACTGGTCGCTGATCGGTTGTGGCTGGCCGCGGACGGCGGGGTCAGGCCGTTCGATGGCGATATGAGCGACTATGCGAAGTTCGTTCTCGACCGGGCGCGGGTCGCCGCGCGAGGGCCGTCGCAATTGGCCGCCCCAGCGCCACCGCCGAAGCCGGCTCAACGCTCCGCGCCGGGCGCCATCGGTCCGCTGAAACGCAAGCTCGAGGCGGCGGAGACGACCCTGGCCCGTGAGACCCGCGCGGCGGCGGAACTGGACGGCCTGTTGGCCGATCCCAAGCTTTATGAGAACGATCCCAACCGGGCCGCTGAACTCGGCCTGCGCCGCGAGCGCCTGCAAAAGTCCCTGGACCGGGCGGAAGCGGAATGGATGGCGGCGGCGGAGGCCTTTGAGGCCGCTCAGGCGGCGGCGGACGCGTAAGCCCCCATCACCCGCAGGTCACTGCTGTTACAAGCCCTGTCCGGGCGTCGAACAGGATGTCGGTGCGGTCGGGGCGGCGGTCTTCGCTGACCGGACAGGTCGTGCAGGCTACACGGCGGTGCGTCAGATCGGCCGCCACCGGAATCTCGGTGCGGCGCCGGCCGACCAGATAGGTCAAGGCGGGCGCGTCGCAGAGCAGCCTTGGCGCGGGGGCCGAGGGCGCGGAGACGGCCTCCTGGAGCAACAGCACCTTCGCGCCAGCGGGCGCGGCATGATCGCCAAGCGTCGCGGCCAGGGTGACGGAGGCCGCGGTTCCAGCGGGTCTCGGCGCGGCCGTGCAACTGGCGACAAGGGCGGTCGACGCCGCGATGGCCAAGATGCGTCTCAAGCCTGTTTCTCCCAGCCGCGTTCGGCGCCCTGACGCCAATAGGCGACGTTCAAGCCGTGTTTGCGGAAGCCGGCCCATTGGCGACGGGCGTCCACGACCGCCGCCTCATCGCGGCCGTCGAACAGCAGAACGCATCTCTGGTAGGGGGCCAGCGGTCCGGCCTCGGCGCCGTCGATCAGAAACAGGGCCTCGGCGGCGTTCGGACAGTCGTTCCCTGTTGTCAGGACGATCGGCTGGCGCGCGGCGTGCGGTTCATCCGCGACGCCGTGGGCGAGGAAACTGTCGTCGCGATAGCTCCACAGCCAGCCGTCCAGATGCTCGATCCGCTCGGTCGCGCCCGCCCGCACCACGGCCTTCCAGCCGCGAGCCAGGGTTTTTTCGAGCAGTTCGGGCAAGGCCTGATCCAGGCTGGTCCGTTCCAGGTGGTAGAACCAGACTTCACAAGACGGCTGGGACATGGGGAAAGCCTCTCCTAACCGTCAGCCCTCGTAGCTGTCGGCCACCAACCGGTCCAACAGCCTGACGCCAAACCCCGTGGCGCCTTCCGGGATGGTCGGTATCGAGGACGGCTTGCGCCAAGCGATGGAGGCGATGTCCAGGTGCGCCCACGGCGTGTCCTTGATGAAGCGCTGGATGAACAGAGCCGCGGTGATCGACCCCCCAGGGCGACCGCCGGTATTCTTCATGTCGGCGGTCATGCTGTCGATCTGTTTTTCGTAGCTGGCCGGCAACGGCAGCCGCCAAAGCGCATCACCGCTCGCCTTGGATGCGGCCAGAAGATTTTCCGCCAAGGTTTCGTCGTTGCTGAACAAACCGCCGAAGTCATTGCCGAGCGCGATAATGACGGCGCCGGTCAGGGTCGCCAGATCGATCAGGAATTTGGGCTTGAAGCGTTCCTGGCAGTACCAGACGGCGTCGGCGAGGACGAGGCGGCCCTCGGCGTCGGTATTGATCACTTCGATGGTCTGGCCCGACATCGAGGTCACGATGTCGCCCGGCCGTTGGGCGGCGCCGTCGGGCATGTTTTCCACCAGGCCCAATATGCCGACGGCGTTGACCTTGGCTTTGCGGCCCGCGAGCGTCTGCATGAGGCCGGCGACGGCGCCCGCGCCGCCCATGTCCCACTTCATATCTTCCATGCCGTCGGCCGGCTTGAGGCTGATGCCGCCGGTATCGAAACATACGCCCTTGCCGACAAAGGCGATCGGCTGGGCGTCGGGATCGGCCGCGCCTTTCCACTGGATCACCACCAGTTGGCTCTCGCGGGCGCTGCCCTGCCCCACCCCGAGCAGCGAACCCATGCCGAGGCCCGCCATGTCCTCTTCGCCCAGGATATCCACGGTCAGGCCCGTGGTCTCCAGCGCCTTCACCCGCCGGGCGAATTCGGCCGGGTAGAGGATATTGGCTGGTTCGGAGACCAGGTCGCGGGTGAAGGTCACACCGTCGGCCAGGGCCGCGAGCGGCGCGAACGCGTTCTCGGCGGAGGTCACGTCATCGGCTTCGATGCGCACCACACCCACCGTGGGTTTCTTGTCCATCGGCTCGCGGGTCCGATAGCGGTCGAACCGGTAGGCGGCCAGTCGCACGCCGAGGGCCGCGTGCGCGGCGTGTTCGGCCGACAAGCCTCGAAGGCCCAGGGTCAAGGTCTCGGCGCCGCAGTTCTTGAGCGCGTGATAGGCCTCCGCGCTGGCCAGTTCGCAGGCCGCGGGGTCGAAGTCCGCCGAGGCGCCGGCGCCAATCAGCAGCACGCGGGCGAAATCGAGGCCGGAAGGGGCCACAAGCTCCAGGTTGCGCCCCTTCGCGCCAGTGAAACCAGCGCTCGCCATCGCGCGGCTCAGGGTTCCGCCCGCGGCCCGGTCAAGCGCCGTCGCCGCCTCGGACAACGGTCCGTTCTGGAACGCCGCGGCGGCGAAAGCGCCAGCGGCGCCTGAAGGCGGCCTTGCGCCCGGCGCGACAAATTCGATCTTCATCGAGGTGCTCCCCCAGAGGTTGGATTCGCCACGGTGACGGGACGCCGCGCGGGCGGTTGGCGATTCCCGCGCGTCATGTGTAGAAGATGGCGCGCCCTGTTGGGCGCCGCAACGGCTGTGGGGGCTTAGCGGTCATTTCCGATTCGCTCGAATCGGACCTGGCTCATACGTTATAGGCGTAGGGCGAATTCACCGTGCGGACGGCTCCGGCTTCGGCGAACACTAGCTTGAGGGCGTCGGCGCGATGAGTCTGATTGAGCGCTATCTGCTCCGCCAATTGCTGGGACCGACTGTCCTGGCGACCTTGGCGCTCGGCGGCGTCGGCCTGCTGAGCCAAAGCCTCGGCGCCCTCGACATCATCGTCAATCAGGGCCAGAGCGCCCTGGTGCTGATCAAGATCACGCTGCTTGGCATGCCCCAACTGATGGTGATGATCCTGCCGATCGCCATCTTCGTGGCGACACTGGTGGCGCTCAACCGGCTGCATACCGAGCAGGAGATCGTGGTTTGCTTCGCCAGCGGCATGAGCCGATGGCGGGTCATCGCGCCGGCCATCTATCTGGCGGTCGGCGCGACACTGATCACGCTCTTCATCAATCTGTGGATCGAGCCCCTCGCGGAACGGGCGCTGCGCGATGAGTTGTTTCGCGTGCGCACGGACCTGGCCGCCAGCCTGGTGCGGGTCGGCGAATTCAATCAGGCGGCGCATGGCCTGACGGTCTATGCTCAGAGCAGCGACCAGAGCGGTGGATTGCACAACCTGTTCATCCTGCAGGAAAAACCGGACGGCGGCGACACGACCTTCCTGGCTAATCGGGGCAAGGTGACGACCCGCAACGGCGCGCCGGTCCTGATCATGTGGGATGGATCCAACCAGGAGTTTTCACCGACCGGGGTGCTGAACTACCTGAAGTTTGGCGAATATATATTTGATCTTAAATCATTTTTGTCGACCGACGAATTGATCAACTACAAGATATCCGACCGCTATCTGCACGAACTGCTGTTCCCCGATCTGCAGCAGAGTTGGGAACGCCGCAACCGGGTCAAGATGATCGCGGAGGCGAACAACCGGCTGTCGGAGCCGCTCTACAACATCACCTTCATGGCCATGGCCTTGGCGGCGGTCATCGGTGGGCCCTTCAGCCGGTTGGGTTATGGCCGCCAAATCCTGCTGGTCGGCGCCGCGGCCGGCGTGGTTCGCATTCTCGGCTTCGGCGCTCAAGCCGCTTGCGAGAGCAATATCGCCTTCAACCTGGTGCAATACGCGCTCCCGGTGGGCGCGGCGGTCTGGGCTTTCCACCAGTTGTTCCGCCAGCCGGTCGCCCGCGCCGTCGATCTGATGCCCTTGACGGGTTCGACCCTTCGCACCGCCGGAGCCGAGGCATGAACCTTCGATTGAGGCGGATCGAAAGCTATGTGCTGCTGCACACCCTGACCGCGGTGGCCGCCGCCACGGTGGTGATCAGCACGGTGATCCTGCTGATCGATTTCGTCGAGGTCTCCCGCACGGTGGGCGTCCGCGCCGAGATCGGCTTCAATCAGATCCTGGCGCTGACCTTGCTGCAGACCCCGTCACTGATCCTGATTCTTCTGCCCTTCGCCTTCCTGTTCGGAGTGCTGGGCGCCTTCGTGAACCTGAACCGGCGCAGTGAGTTGATCGCGCTGCGCGCCGCGGGCGTGTCCGCCTGGCGGTTCATATTTCCGGCCGCGGTGGCCGCCGCCATCATCGGAGCGGTCGCCTCCACCGTGCTTAACCCGATCACCTCCTCGATGAGCGCGCGTTTCGAACTAGCCCGCGACGCCTTGATGCAGGACTCCCTGCCGATCGGGCCCAAGGAGATCTGGCTGCGCCAGGGTGATGGACGGACCCAGGTGGTCATCCGCGCGCGGGCCAGCGACGACGATCACGGCAGTCTCAAGCTCAGCCGCGTCTCCCTCTTCATCTCGCGAACCGATGGCAAGCACAGCCTGCAGTTTTCGCGCCGTATCGAGGCCGCCCAGGCGCGCCTGCTGCCGGGCCGCTGGCTGCTGACCGGGGCCCAGGAGGCCACGCCGGGCGCGCTCGCCCTGCGCTATGACACCCTGGAGATTCCCTCCACCCTGGATGGCCGCACCGCCTTGGAACGGTTCGCCTCGCCCGCGGCGGTATCGTTCTGGGGGCTCTGGACCGCCATCGAACGGACCGAGCAGGCAGGGTTTTCCGCCACCGGCTACCGTCTCCAGTTGCAGGATCTGTTGGCGGCGCCCCTGCTCTATGCGGCCATGTCGATTCTCGCGGCGGCCTTTTCGCTGCGCTTGATTCGGCTCGGAGGCCTGGCTCAGCTCGCCGGCGCCGGGGTGGCCTTGGGCTTCGTGCTGTTCTTTTTCGACCAATTCTGCAACGCCATGGGCCGCGCCGAGGCCATTCCGCCGTTCGTGGCCGCCTGGTCGACACCCGTCTTGGCGCTTTTGTCGGGCTTCACCTTGCTTTGTTACACCGAGGACGGCTAGGCGTTGGCGGGGATGGGTTTGACGGGGGCGCATGCGGTTTCGCGATGGGATGTCACGGCTGATGCGCTGCGTTTGGGAGGCCCAGAATCAATTCGGCAAGCTGGCCCTCCTCAGCGGAGCCGCCCTGGCGTTCCTGTTCGCGTCCGGCGCCGCCGCGCAAACGGCTTTCGAACTGCCGCAGCGTTCGGCCAATTCCGTCGCGCCGGTGCTTCACGCCGACAGTTCCGCCCCCCCTCCGGCCGCGACGCCGCCGCCGGTCGATGACGCCCTGGGCCAGCACGGTTTCTATCTCGAAGCCAACAGCCTGACGCGGGACGACAAGAACAACCTCTGGATCGCCAGGGGCCAGGTCGAGGCCCGTTACCAGGGCCGCGTGCTGCGCGGCGACGAGGTGATCTACAACGTCGGCAGCGGCACCGTGATCGTGAACGGCCATGGCCAGATCATCCAGGCCGACGGCACCGCCGTGTTCGGCGACCATGTGGTGCTGGACGACAAAATGCGGGCCGGCTTCGCGCGCGGCTTCTCGACCCACGAGACCCAGAACATCACGGTCGCCGCGGACGTCGCGATCCGGCGCAGCGAGACCGTCAACGACCTGCGCCGCGCGATCTATACGCCTTGCAATGTCTGCGCGGAAAACGGCGACGCCAAGGAGCCGACCTGGTCGATCCAGGCCTCGGAAATGACCGAGGACCGCACCCGCCATCTGGTCAGCTACAAGAACGCCGTGATCCGGGTGAAGGGCGTTCCGGTGTTCTACACGCCGGTGTTCTGGCACCCAGATCCGGATTCACCGCCGACGTCGGGCCTGCTCGCGCCGAAGATATCCATCAACGGAAAGCGCGGCTTGTCCTATGAGCAGCCCTACCTGCAGGTCATTTCACCGTCGACTCAGTTGTTCATCAGCCCCCAGCTCAACACGACGGTGAACCCGTTCCTCAATCTCGAATACCGGGAGCGGTTCTATTCAGGCGAGTTGGACGTCCGCGCCGGCTATACCTACGATCAGGATTTCGACAGTCATGGTCACAAATTCGGCGACCTGACCTCGCGCTCATATATTTTGGCTGATGGCGAATTCGACCTGAACCAGAACTGGTCCTGGGGCTTTGGCGTGGAACGGACCTCCGATCCGCTGCTGTTCGAGAAATACAGCATTCCCGACGTGTTCGAGGACAATCGCGGCATCTACAGCACCGACAGCCAGCGGCTGCTGACCCAGCTCTTCACGACTCGCCAGGACACGGATTCCTATTTTTCCTTGTCCCTGCTGAGCTTCCAGGGGCTTCGGCAAGGGCCAAACCCCAACGGCAGCAAGATGAGCGTCACCGAGAACAATTCGGTGTTCCCATTCGTCGCGCCCCTGATCGAAGGGCGTTGGGATCCGGATTTCGACATCGCGGGCGGCCAACTCCACTTCGTCGGCAGCGCCGTCGCGCTCAGCGCCAGTGACTCGCCATTCGTGGTTGGCCCCGTCACGACGGCCAACCCTGATGGAACTCCCATCGAAGGCCCCAACAGTCGTCGCGCGTCCGCCGATTTGGACTGGACCCGCAATTTCACCTTGGACAATGGTATTCGGCTACAACCCTACGCAGACTTGCGCGGTGACATTTACAATATCTCCGATGTCACCACGACGTCGCCCAGCGGCGTTTTGGTCACCGATCCAAACGACAAGACGCTATTGCGTGGCGTGCCGACGATCGGACTGAATTTCAACTGGCCGTTCGTCAAACAGAGCGGTGGAACCACGATCGTCCTGGAGCCGATCGCTCAGCTCGCGCTTTCGCCCAATATCAAGCTGGACCCCGAAATTCCGAACTATGACAGCGCCGTCTTCCAATATGACGAGACCAGCCTGTTCGAGGCGGACAAGTTCCCCGGGTACGATGTCTTCGACAGCGGCCAAAGGCTCAATATCGGCGGCCGGGCGACGTTCACCTGGGATGGCGGGGCGAGCGCGCGCTTCCTGGTCGGCCAGACCTTCCGCGCCGCGCCCACGACGATCTTCCCGGAAGGGACGGGCCTGAACAACACATCCTCGGATTGGGTGGTGTCAGCCGACGTGACCCCTTTCACGGGACTGGAGGTCTATGCGCGAGGCCTGGTCGACGCCGAAGGGAATGTGCCGCTGGCCGATGTAGGCACGAACTTCGCCTTTCAGGGCCTGAACGGCTATCTGCGCTATCAGTTGGACAACACCGATCCGGCCACCAAATTCACCGATCTCGAAGGCGCGGCCGAGTTCTTCTTCACCAAGCATTGGGGCCTGGGCCTTTCAGGCGTCCGGGATCTGGAATTCAACGCCTGGCGTTTGCGCGACATCAGTTTGATCTATAAGGACGAGTGCATCCGCGTTCAGGTGATCTACCAGCATCAGGATACGATCCAGGGGCAACTGGGCGCATCTGACACGGTGCTTTTGCGCCTAACGCTCGCCACATTGGGCGCCGAAGGTTACAGAGACACCGAGATTCCCCACTGAGGCGGAGCCTTCGAGGGGTGAGAAGGGAACGACGTTTGTTTATGGGGACACGTAGGGCGGCGGCCCTGGCCGTCGGCGTCATTTCGGTCTTTGGGCTAGGTGCGCCTGGATTCGCGCGCGCGGAGGACGCCCCCGCCGCGCCGGCGGTGACGCCCGCCTCCGCGAAGCCGCCGATCCTGACGGCCGGCGTGGCGGCCGTGGTCAACGATGAAATCATCTCGACCTATGACCTGGGCCAGCGGGTGAGGCTGTTGCTCGTCACTACCGGCGTGCGGCCGACGGCACAGAACATGCCGCAGATCGAGCAAGAGGCCCTCGCCTCGCTCGTCGATGAGCATCTTGAGATCCAAGAGATCCGCAAGCAGGAAAAAGATCAGAAATTCAACATCGTGGCGAGCGATGAAGAAGTGAACGATGATCTGAATCACATTGCTCAGGGCAACAATACGACCAGCGACAAGCTGCTCAAGGCGCTGGCCAGCGCGGGTGTCGGCGCCCAGACCTTGAAGGAGCAGATCCGAGCCCAGCTCAGTTGGGCGCATTGGATTCAGGGCCGTTACGGCGGCTCGCGGATGAAGGTCGGCGAGGACCAGGTCAATGAGGTCATGCGCCAGGTCGAGGTGCAGGCGGAGCAGCCGCAATACGAGATCGCGGAGATATTCATCGACGCCGGCCGCGCGGGCGGCGAGGACGCGGCAATGACCGGCGCCGCGCAACTGGTCGCCCAATTGCAGCAAGGCGCACCGTTCTCGGCCGTCGCCAGACAGTTCTCCTCCGCCTCGACGGCCGCCAACGGCGGCGACGCCGGATGGCTGACGACCTCGGAGCTGCGGCCGGAGTTACGGCCCGTGATCGACCAGCTTCGGCCCGGCCAGTTGTCCCAGCCGATCCCGATCCAGAATGGCGTCTACATCATCTACCTGCGCGCCAAGCGATCTGGAGCCGGAGAGCAGATGGTCAGCCTGAAACAGGCCGCGATCAGCCTCGGCGCGGACGCCTCGACGGCCGCGGTGGAGGCGGCTCAGCGGAAGTTGATGACGCTGAAGGCCAAGATCGATGGCTGCGACACGATGGAGCAGCAGGCGGCCAAGATCGACGGCGTGGTGGCCGGCGACCTGGGCGAGGCCAATTTGAAGGACCTCCGTCCGTCGTTTCGCGAAGCCGCGGAAAAGTTGTCCATCAATCAGGTCAGCGATCCGATCAGAACGGAAGCGGGGCTTCACCTGATCGCGGTCTGTGCGAAGCGGCGTAGCGGCGCGTCCATCCCGACACGGGCGGAAATCGAGGGACGCCTGGAAGACCAGCAACTGTCGTTGATCGAAAAACGCCAGCTTCGCGACCTGAAGAATTCCGCCACCATCGAGACCCGATGACCGAACCGGCCGCATGAAGCCTCCGCCTCTCGCCCTCACCCTCGGCGATCCGGCCGGCATCGGGCCCGAAATCACGGCGAAGGCCTGGGCCGCGCTTCGACACAGCGGGCCGAACTTCATGGTCATAGGCGATCATGATCTGCTGTGTTCGGCCTCGCCTTCCAACGCGCCCTGGGTGCGCCGCGTCGCCAGCGCGCGCGAGGCGGCCGAAGTGTTCGCCGACGCCATCCCCGTCCTCGACATTCCACTGTCGGTCCAGCCGGTGGCCGGAAAGGCCGATCCGGCCTATGCCGGCACGGTGATCCGCTGGATCGAAACGGCGGTGGGCCTCGCGCTGTCGGGCGAGGTCGGCGGGGTGGTCACCGCGCCGATCGCCAAGGCCCCGCTCTATGCCGCCGGTTTTCCATTTCCCGGCCATACCGAATTCCTGGCTGAGCTCTGCGCCGATGCGCGCCATGACGGCGCGCGCGGACCCGTGATGATGCTGACCGCCGGCGGTCTGCGCACGAGCCTGGTTACGATCCACGAACCCTTGAGCCGCGTGCCGTCAAGCCTGAGCGTGGACGCCGTGGTCAATGTCGGCCTAGTCACCGCCCAGGCGTTGCGCCGGGACTTCGGGTTCGATCATCCGCGCCTGGCGATGGCGGGACTTAATCCGCACGCCGGCGAAGGCGGCGCGCTGGGCCGCGAGGAGATCGAGATTCTAGGACCCGCCGCGCGCGTTCTCCGTGATCTCGGCGTCGACTGCGGGGATCCGCGCCCCGCCGACAGCCTGTTCCACGCCGAAGCCCGCGCCCGCTATGACGCGGTGATCTGCGGCTATCACGACCAAGCGCTGATCCCGATCAAGATGCTCGATTTCTGGGGCGGGGTGAACCTCACACTGGGCCTGCCGATCGTGCGCACCTCGCCGGACCATGGCACGGGCTTCGATATCGCCGGCCGCGGCCTGGCGCGCGCGGACAGCCTGATCGCCGCGGTGAGGCTGGCCGGCGAGATCACGGGCCGCCGCCGAGCCCTAAGCGCCGCGGCGTGATCCTCGGCGATCTGCCGGCCCTGCGCGACAGCCTGGCCGCGCATGGCCTGACGGCGAAGAAGGCGTTCGGCCAGCATTTCCTGCTCGACCTCAACGTCACGCGCAAGATCGCCCGGCTGGCGGGATCCATGGATGGCCGTGCGGTGATCGAGGTCGGTCCGGGCCCCGGCGGCCTGACCCGCGCGCTCTTGGAGGCTGGCGCGAAGGTCATAGCGGTCGAAAAAGATCGACGCTTCCTGCCCTTGCTCGACGAACTCGCCGTGGCGGCGGCCGGCGCGCTGGCCGTTATCGAGGCCGACGCCCTGAAGGTCGACGAAAGCGCCCTCTTGGCCGAGCACGCGCCAGGGCTCGAAGCCTCGATCGTCTCCAACCTTCCTTACAACGTCGGCACCGCCCTGCTGCTCAAATGGCTGACCGGGCCGTTCCGGCCGACGTCGATGACCTTGATGTTCCAGAAGGAGGTCGCGGAGCGGATCGTCGCCAAGGCCGGCGACGAGGCCTATGGCCGGTTGTCGGTGATCTCGCGGGCGCTCTGCCAGGCGGAGCTCGTCATGGATCTGCCCGCGCGCGCCTTCACGCCACCGCCCAAGGTGGCGTCGGCGGTGGTCCGATTGACGCCTTTGCCCCATCGTCCATCGAAGGAACTCATTCGCGCGCTGGAGACCGTCACCGCCGCGGCCTTCGGCCAGCGCCGCAAGATGCTGCGCTCCAGCCTCCGCGTGTTGGGTGGCGAAGCCCTCTGTATCGAAGCAGGCCTGGATCCCGACAATCGGGCCGAGGTGGTGACGATCGAGGGCTTCCTCGCCTTGGCCCAAACCCTCTCCGCTCGCTCCTAAAGCTTTTCGTCGAGCAGTCCGCGCACGAACGGCGCCAGCCAGGGATTGCGCGCGCGGCGCAGCCTTTCGGCATGATAGATGTGGGCCAATTCGGCATAGGCCGCGTCATAATCCTCGTTGAGGATCACATAGTCGTATTCCGCCCAGCGGCCGATCTCGTCATAGGCGCGTCCCAGCCGGCGCTGGATCACGTCCTCGGCGTCCTGGGCCCGCGCGTGCAGGCGGCGGGCAAGCTCGGCCATGCTCGGCGGCAGGATGAAGACGCGAACCACGTCCTCGCTCGCCGACGCCGCGACCGCGCGGGCGCCCTGCCAGTCGATATCGAACAGGATGTCCTGGCCCGCCGCCACGGAGGCCATCACGGGCGCCTTGGGACTGCCGTAGCGATGCTCGTGGACGTCCGCCCATTCCAGGAAGGCGTCGTCCTTGACCATCTGGTCGAAGATCTCGGACGTGACGAAATGATATTCGCGCCCATTCTGCTCGCCGGGACGCACGCCGCGCGTGGTCGCCGAGATCGACAGTGAAAGGTCCGGATGATCGGCCACCAGGCGGCGCGACAGCGAGGTCTTACCCGCGCCGGAGGGGCTGGAAATGACCAGCAGCAGGCCGCGGCGAGGCCGGTGTTGGTCACTCGACATTCTGCACCTGCTCGCGGAACTGATCGATCACGGCCTTGAGTTCGAGCCCCGTGGCGGTCAGGGCGGTTGTCGCCGATTTCGAGCACAGGGTATTGGCCTCGCGCATGAATTCCTGAGCCAGGAAATCGAGCCGGCGGCCGGCGGCCGCATCTCCCACGATCAGGCCGCGCGCCGCCGTGACATGGCTGGTCAGTCGATCCAGTTCCTCGCGCACATCCGCCTTGGCCGCCAACACGGCTGCCTCCTGAACCACCAGGGCGTCTATGTCCGGACGATCCTGGAGCAGGTCGCCCAGACGCCGCTCGAACCGGCTCCGGATCGATTCGACCTGCTTCGCGGCTTCCGATTCCGCATCGGCGACCAGGGCTTCGACCCGGCCGATCTGGCCGCTCAGGATCGGCGTCAGCGCCTGGCCCTCGTCCAGACGCGCCGCCTTCAGGCCGTCGAGGGCCAGGGCGAGCGTATCGGCCATGGCCGCTTCGATCCGCGCGCGAACCTCGGCATCGTCCGTATCGTCGGCGCTTTCCAGGACGCCACGCAGGCCATAGAGGCCGTCCATCGCCGGCAAGGCGGCGCGGCCCTGCCGGACATAGCGCTCGGCCAGATCGATATAGCGCTCAAGCTGCTCGACATTGATCCGCACGGCGCTGGCGGATTCAGAGCGCTTGGCTTGCAGTCCGATCGTGATCTGTCCGCGCTGGAACCGCGCCTGCCCCGCCTCGCGCGCGGTCCGCTCCAAGGAGTCGAAACCGGGCGGGCCGCGGAAGCGGACTTCCAGGTTGCGGCCATTGACCGAGCGCGATTCGACAGCCCAGGTCCAGGCTTCCAAGGCGCCCTCGCGCCGGGAAAAGCCGGTCATGCCGGACAGAGCCATGCTAGCGCGCCCCCTCGGTCTCGGTGGCGATCTTCTGGCGCTCGACGCCTCGCCAGTGTTCGACGTTCTTCTGATGCTGCTCCAGCGTGCTGGCGAACACGTGCCCACCGGTTCCGCTGGCCACGAAATAGAGTTCGTCGGTATGCGGCGGGTCCAGCGCGGCGGCCAGGGCGGCCCGGCCGGGATTGCAGATCGGCCCCGGCGGCAGCCCTTGGATCAGATAGGTGTTGTAGGGCGTCGGAGCGGTGAGTTCGGACTGCCGGATGCCCCGGCCCAAGGGCTTGCCGCCGGTCAGGCCATAGATAACCGTCGGATCAGAGCCAAGGCGAATGCCGCGTTGCAGCCGGTTGATGAACACGGCCGCCACCCGGGGCCGCTCGTCTGACAAGCCAGTCTCCTTCTCGACGATCGAGGCCAGGATCACCGCCTGCTCGGGAGTCTGCAGCGGCAGATCCGATCGCCGTTGGGCCCAAAGTGCTCGCAACAGCGTGTCGCGAGCGTCCAACATACGTTGCAGCACCACGGCCCGGTCCTCGCCGCGCCTGACTTCATAGGTCTCGGGCAGGATCGCGCCTTCCGGAGGCACGGGCGCGGCGCCGGTCAGTATGTCGTCGCTCATCAGCACGTCGACGACCTGTTCGGAGGTCAGGCCCTCGGGAATGGTCACGGTGTGGTGGACCACATCGCCACGGCGGATTTCGTCGATCACCGAGGTCATGGAGGCGCCCGATGCGAACGCGTACTCGCCGGCCTTGAGGTGTTTCGCCGCGCCCGTGATCTGGGTCGCCGCCATGAAGATCGCCGCCGAACGGATCACCCCGGCCCGGCCGAGGCTGGAGGCGATTTCCGGCAGGCCCGCGCCCTGGCGCAGGATCACGTTGGTGGCGCCGTCATGCCGCGCCGCTGGACCCGGTCCAGCGTAGAACCACCATCCGATGATCGCCACCAGGGCGATCACGCCGGCCAGCGTGGCCAGCGCGCTCATCGACATCACCGCCAGAAATTGCGGGGCGGGCAGGTTTCGAGACGAAGTCCGTCTCTTCTTCGTCGTGGCGGGTCGGCTCACGAGACCTTCTTGAGGATGATCGAAGCGTTGGTGCCGCCGAAACCAAAGCTGTTCGACAGGACATATTCGATGGGCATCCGCTTGGCCTTGTGCGGGACCAGGTCGATCGCCGTTTCGACGGAGGGGTTGTCCAGATTGATGGTCGGCGGGGCGATCTGGTCGCGGATCGCCAATACCGAGAACGCCGCCTCGACCGCGCCGGCCGCGCCGAGCAGGTGGCCGATCGCGGACTTGGTCGACGACATGGAGACCTTGCCGGCCGCCTGGCCGAGCAGCCGTTCGACCGCCCCAAGCTCGATCTCGTCGCCCACCGGCGTCGAGGTGCCGTGGGCGTTGATATAGTCGATGTCGGAGGGGTCGATCTTGGCGTGGCCCAGCGCGGCTTGCATGGCGCGGAAGCCGCCGTCGCCGTCCTCGGCAGGCGCGGTGATATGGTGAGCGTCCCCGGCCAAGCCATAACCGACCACCTCGGCATAGATCTTGGCGCCGCGGGCCTTGGCGTGTTCGTATTCTTCCAGCACCAGGGCGCCGGCGCCTTCGCCCATGACAAAGCCGTCACGGTCCTTGTCGTACGGGCGCGAACCCTTTTCCGGGGTGTCGTTGAAATTGGTCGACATGGCGCGGCAGGCGATGAAGCCGGCGACGCCGATCTTGCAGATCGCCGCTTCGGCCCCGCCCGCGATCATGACATCGGCGTCGCCGTACATGATCAGCCGCGCGGCGTCGCCGACGGCGTGCGCGCCGGTGGCGCAGGCGGTGACCACGGCGTGATTCGGGCCTTTGAAGCCGTAGCGGATCTGGGCCTGGCCCGAGGCCAGATTGATCAACGCCGAGGGGATGAAGAACGGGCTGACCCGGCGCGGACCCTTTTCATGCAGCTCGATCGCCGTGTCCGCGATCGTGGACAGGCCGCCGATGCCGGAGCCCATGATCACGCCGGTGCGTTGGCGCTCGTGTTCGTCCTCGGGCGTCCAGTCGGCGTCGCGCACCGCCTCGTCGACGGCCGCCATGCCGTAGAGGATGAAGTCGTCAACCCGGCGCTGGTCCTTGAGCGACATGGTCTTGTCGGGGTCGTACGAGCCCGGTACGTCCGGGCCGCCGCCGCCACGCCCGTCGATCCGCGGCACTTCGCAAGCGATCTTGCAGGCATAATCGGTCGGGTCGAACGACGATATGCGGTTGGCCCCGGACTTGCCCGCCAGCAGGGCATTCCAGGTGTGCTCGACACCCCAGCCCAGCGGCGTGACCATGCCCAGACCGGTAATCACGACACGGCGCATGAATCACTCCTTCGATCTCACCCAAATACATAAGCCGCCGCCCGCGAAGATGCACGCGGCGCGACGGCTCATGACGTTTGGATGACCTTGTCGGTCGGACGCCTTAGGCGCCCAGGCGCTCGTCGATGAACTTGACGGCGTCGCCAACGGTCTGGATGTGCTCGGCGGCGTCGTCGGGGATTTCGATGTCGAATTCCTCTTCGAAGGCCATCACCAACTCGACATTGTCGAGACTGTCGGCGCCCAGATCGTCGATGAAGGAGGCCTTTTCGGTCACCTTCTCGGGATCGGCGTCCAGGTGTTCGATCACGATCTTGCGGACGCGTTCGAGTGTATCGGACATACGCTATAACCTCTTCTTGGTTCGTGGACGCCGCCGGCGGATAACGCCGCGACGAGGTATCAAAAACTGTCTGCTAGAGCGCGTGTCCGTGATGAGAGCATCGCCTAGTCAGGTGTCGCCTATCATGTTCCTTTTCGACAGGCCAGCGGGTCGCAACCGGCCTAGACCATGGCCATGCCGCCGTTGACGTGCAGGGTCTGGCCGGTGACATACGCGCCCTCCTTCGAGGCCAGATAGACGCACGCGGCGGCGACATCTTCGCCGGTTCCCAGATGGCCGGCCGGGATACGGCCCAGAATCGCCGATTTTTGCTGATCATTCAGCGCGTCGGTCATTGGGCTGGCGATCATGCCGGGTGCGATACAATTCACGGTGATGTTCCGGCTGGCGACTTCCTGGGCCAGCGATTTTGAAAATCCGATCATGCCGGCCTTGGACGCCGCATAGTTGGCCTGGCCTGGATTGCCGGTCACGCCGACCACCGAAGTGACGCCGATGATTCGGCCCCAGCGCCGTTTCATCATTCCGCGCAGCGCGGCCCGCGACAGACGGAAATAGGATTCCAGATTCACGCGGAGCACCGTTTCCCAGTCGTCATCTTTCATGCGCAGCATCAGGCCGTCGCGGGTGATGCCGGCGTTGGCCACCAGCACATCCACCTGTCCGCCCCCGGCCGCTTCGGCCTGGCCGACCAGGCCATCGACCGACGCGGCGTCCGACAGGTCGCAGGCGACGCAGGCGGCGCGCTCGCCCAATTCGGCCCGAAGCGCCTGGAGCGCCTCGGCGCGCGTGCCGGACAATACCACGAAAGCCCCCTGGCCATGCAGGGCCCGGGCGATCGGGCCTCCGATCCCGCCGCTGGCGCCGGTGACCAGCACCGTTTTGCCGGAAAGGTCGAACATGCTGTGAATTTTCCTGAATCGGCCGCTGGACGGCTCTTACAAGGACTTGGCGAAGGCTTCCAGGTCGGCGGGCGTGTTCAGGGCCGCGCCCGACGCGTCCGGCGCGATCCGCTTGGCCATGCCGGTCAGGACCTTGCCCGCGCCGGCCTCGGCGAAAGCGGTTACGCCGCCCTCGCCCGCCAGCCACTCCATGCTTTCGCGCCAGCGGACACGGCCGGTGACCTGTTCCACCAGCAGGCGGCGAATCATATCGGGATCGTGGACCGGGCGGGCGGTGATATTGGCGACCAGCGGCGCGCGGGGCGCGTTGATCACGGCGCCGGCCAGGGCTTCGGCCATCTCGTCGGCGGCGGGCTGCATCAGGGGGCAATGGAACGGCGCGGAGACGTTCAGCGGGATCGCCCGCGCGCCCAATTCCTTGGCCCTTTCGATGGCCTTGTCCACGGCGGCCTTGGCGCCGGAAATGACTACATTGCCGTTATTGTTGTCGTTGGCCACCGCACAGACCCCGACCTCGGAGCCGGCCAGGGCCGCGGCCTCGGCCAGGGCGACGTCGCTCTTCGGGCCGATCAGCGAGGCCATGGCGCCGGCGCCCACCGGAACCGCCCGCTGCATGGCCTGGCCGCGCAGCTTGAGCAGCCTGGCGGTGTCGGCCAGACTGATCGCCCCGGCCGCCGCCAGCGCGGAATATTCTCCCAGGCTATGACCGGCCACGAAGGCCGCGCGCCCGATCCCGACGCCGAACTCGGCCTCCAGGGCGCGGACCACCGCCAGGCTGACCGCCATCAAGGCCGGCTGGGCGTTTTCCGTCAGGGTGAGTTCGTCTTCCGGCCCTTCGCGCATCAGCTTGGAAAGCTTCTGCTTCAGCGCCTCATCGACCTCCTCGAACACCGCTCGGGCGCTTGGAAAAGCGTCGGCCAGATCGGCGCCCATGCCGACGACCTGGCTGCCCTGACCGGGAAAGAGGAAGGCGAGGCTCATTTGCCGCTCCACGTGTTGCCACTCACCGGCGCGCAGGCGTAGGCGAAAGCCGCCGCGGCGGCAAGATCGCGCCGATCGTGATCGTTCGCGGCGGCGCGAACGTAAGGTACACTGCGCCCGATCCCGCCGCATTCCGAAGGACCCGCTCCGATGAAGAAAACCCTGTTGGCCGCGTGCATCGCCGCCGGCGTGCTCGCTTCCCCAGCCTTCGCCGCCCTGAACGTCAACGACACCGCGCCCGACTTCACGGTCCATGGCTTCATGGCCGGCAAGCCGTTCACCTTCAACCTGAACCAGGCGCTCAAGAACGGTCCGGTGGTGCTCTATTTCTTCCCCGCCGTTCACACCGGCGGCTGCAATCTCGAGGCGCACCTGTTCGCGGAAGCCGCCGACGACTTCAAGAAGGAAGGCGCCACCGTAATCGGCGTCACCGCGGGGAATCTCGACCAACTGCAGGTCTTCTCGAACGAGACCCAATACTGCTCCGGCAAGTTCCCGGTCGCGGCCGACCCCGACCTGTCGGTGGCCAAGGAATATCGGACCGCGAACATACCCCTGCTGCACATGTCCGACCGCACGTCCTACGTGATCAGCCCGGATCACCATGTGGTTCTGGCCTACACCGCCGGCAATCCGACCAAGCACGTCGAGATGACGATGGACGGCGTGAAGAAGTGGAAGGCCGACCACCACATCTGACCTGACGCCGATCCGGGATCCAGGGGCGGGGCGCGGGTTGGGCGAGCCTGAACCCGCCCTTGCCTTCGCGGCCCTTTGCCTTTATTGGGGCCGGCTCTCTTGGAAGGTGGTCTCGCGCGGTTCCCCTTTTAGTTTCGGACGTTCGGTCCGCGACGACGCGCCCGGGATCCATCGTTCGTCCGCCGACTTCCGTGGCGGACGCGCGCCGCCTTCCTATTCGGAAGAAGGAAAACATGGCTTTCTACGAACACGTGGTCATCGCGCGGCAGGACATATCCCCGCAACAGGCCGAAGCGCTCAACGACCAGATCAAGCACCTCATCGAAGAGGGCGGCGGTCACATCGCCAAGATCGAATATTGGGGCCTGCGCAACCTCACCTATCGCATCAAGAAGAACCGCAAGGGCCACTACTCCCTGCTCGCCATCGACGCCCCGGCGCCGGCGGTGAAGGAAGTCGAGCGTCAGCTCTCGATCAATGAAGACGTGCTGCGCTACCTGACTGTTCGCGTGGAAGAACTTGACCTGGAACTGTCGCCGGTGCTTGCGCGCCGTGATCGCGACCGTGAAAGCCGCGGCGAGCGCGAAGGCCGCGGCGAGGGCCGTGACGGCGCGCCGCGCCGCGAATTCGACGACGCTCCGGGAGGACGTGAATAATGACCGACGCCAATATCGACTCCGGCGCGGCCGCCGGCGGCGCCCGCCGTCCCTTCTTCCGTCGCCGCAAGGTGTGCCCGTTCTCCGGCGCCAGCGCGCCGAAGATCGACTACAAGGACGTCAAGCTCCTGCAGCGCTACGTCTCGGAACGCGGCAAGATCGTCCCGTCGCGCATCACCGCGGTCTCGGCCAAGAAGCAGCGCGAATTGGCCAAGGCTATCAAGCGCGCCCGCTTCCTCGCCCTGCTCCCCTATGTCGTGAAATAAGGGAGCCAGGATCATGAAAGTCATTCTGCTCGAACGGGTCGAGCGCCTGGGCACCCTGGGCGACGTGGTCAATGTGAAGGACGGGTTCGCCCGCAACTTCCTCTTGCCGCGCGCCAAGGCGCTTCGCGCCACCTCGGCCAACCTCAAGGTGTTCGAAGGCCAGCGCGCCGAGATCGAAGACCGCAACGCCAAGGCGCGCGACGCCGCGGCAAAGGCCGGCGAAAGCCTGGACGGGACCTCCTATATCCTGATCCGCCAGGCCGGCGAGAGCGGTCAGCTCTACGGCTCGGTCTCCGCCCGCGACGTCTCCGACGCGGTGAACGCCGAGGGCGGCAGGATCGACCGCGCCATGGTCGTGCTCGACAAGCCGATCAAGACGCTGGGCGTCCACGCCGTGAAGGTCCGGCTGCACGCCGAAGTGGTGCTGACGGTCAATATCAACATCGCCCGCAGCGCGGACGAAGCCGAGCGCCAGGCGCGCGGTGAAAACGTCATCGCCTCGCAGTTCGAAGAAGACCAGGCCTCGGCCGCGGCCGCCGCCGCGGACATGCTGGAAGGCGGCGCCGGCCAGATGGGCGACGATCGCGACTTCGCCTGAGACGTCTCGTAAACTGGAATTGAAGGGGGCGGCTGAGGCAATCAGCCGCCCCTTTTTTCATGGTCAGACGACCTTTGGACACCTAATCGAACGCTCTTTCACGATCGATCCACAGCCGCCGCGATTGCTGGGGACGCCTCGAATTCGTGATGTCTGCGGCGCGGCTTGTTAGGCTAGCGTTAACCCATGGCCCTGGTTCCCCTCCTCGATCTGCGCCCCACCTCCGGCGATGAAACCATCGCCCAGACCCCGCACAATCTGGAGGCCGAGCAGGCGCTGCTGGGCGCCATCCTGTTCGACAACGCCGCCTATGAGCGGATCAGCGACCAACTGACGGCGCGGCATTTCTACGAACCGTTCCACGCGCGTCTGTTCGCCGCGATCGAGGATCACATCCGCAAGGGCCAGTTGGCCGAACCGATCGTGCTCCTGGAACGGTTCCGGCGCGATCCGGCCTTCGAAGAGCTGGGCGGCGTCCGCTATCTGGCCGATCTGGTCGACCGAGCGCCGCCAGGGGCCAATGCGGGCGAGTATGCCCGCGTGATCTATGACTTGGCGCTGCGGCGCGAACTGATCCGCATCGGCGGGGATATCGCGGCCAACGCCGCGCACAGCGAAGCCAACCAGCCCGCGCGCGAGCAGATCGAGGCGGCTGAGCAGCAACTCTACACCCTCGCCGAGACCGGCACGAGTTCGACCGGCTTCACGGACTTCAGCGACGCGCTGCGGGGCGCGGTCGAAATGACGGCCGAGGCCTTCAGCCGCGACGGCGGCCTTGCCGGCATCGCGACGGGCCTGATCGACCTGGACCAGAAGCTGGGCGGCCTGCACCCCTCGGATCTGCTCATCCTCGCGGCGCGGCCCTCGATGGGCAAGTCGGCGCTGGCCTGTAACATTGCCTTCAATGTCGCCAAGAACTATGCCTGGGAGCCGCAGCCGGACGGCCGTCGCAAGACGGTGAGCGGCGGCGTCGTCGCCTTCTTCTCCCTCGAAATGTCCGCGGCTCAACTGGCGATGCGTCTCTTGGCCGAAGTGTCCGGCGTATCCGGCGACAGGCTGCGCAAGGGTGAGATCGACGCTTCCGAGTTCGCCCGGGTGCGCGATGGAGCGATCGAGGTCCAGTCGGCGCCGCTGTTCATTGACGATACCGGCGGCATCTCGCTGGCCAAGCTGGTCGCGCGTTGCCGGCGCCTCAAGCGCCAGCACGGCCTTGACCTGATCATCGTCGACTATATCCAGTTGGTGACCACCGGCGACGGCAAGACCGACAACCGCGTCCAGGAAGTCACCATGATCACCCAAGGCCTGAAGGCGCTGGCCAAGGAGCTGATGGTGCCGGTGATCGGCTGCGCCCAGCTATCCCGCCAGGTCGAGAATCGCGACGACAAGCGGCCCCAGCTCTCGGACCTGCGGGAGTCCGGCTCGATCGAGCAGGACGCCGACGTGGTCATGTCGATTTTCCGCGAAAGCTACTATCTCAGCCGCGCCGAGCCCCGCGAAGGCACCGCCGAGCACCTGACCTGGCAGGAAGAGATGGACCGGGTCCGAGGCGTCGCCGAGATCATCATCGGCAAGCAGCGCCACGGGCCGATCGGCACGGTCAAGCTGTCCTACCACGAAGACCTGACCAAGTTCGGCAACCTGGCCCGCGACGGGCGCTTCGAGGTCCGTTGAGCCCTATCGTCTTGTGCGGGCGGAGCCGTAGCGGCTATGGATGCCGCGATGACCTCCCCCAACTCCATCCTTAGAGCGTAAGGCCGCTTGAACCCCGTTCGCGCGATCGGTCGCTCGACCCTCGATATGCTCCAGACCGCCGGCGCGGTGGCGCTGTTCGCGGTGCGCGGGGTCGCGGCGGCGTTGACGCCGCGTTGGTTCCTGGACCAGACGCTGCGCCAGGTGCTGGCCATCGGTTATTTCTCGCTCCCCGTGATCGGCCTGACCGCGGTGTTCACCGGCGCCGCGCTGGCGTTGAACATCTATACCGGCGGAGGGCGCTTCAACGCCGAGCAGATCATGCCGCAGATCGTGGCCCTTGGGATCACGCGGGAGCTCGGTCCCGTGCTGGCCGCGCTGATGCTCGCGGGCCGGGTTTCCGCCGCCATCGCCGCCGAAATCGGGGCCATGCGCGCCACCGAGCAGATCGACGCGATGGAGACCCTGTCGACCGACCCGTTCCGCTATCTGATCGCGCCGCGCCTGACGGCCGCGGTGATCACCCTGCCCTTGCTGACCATCGTGGCGGACATCATCGGCATCGCCGGCGGTTGGCTGGTCGCCACACGGACCCTGTCGTTCAATCCGACCGTCTATGTCCGCAACACCTGGGACTTCCTGCAGGACTGGGATGTGGAGTCCGGCCTGGTCAAGGCGGCGGTGTTCGGTTTCATCGTCGCTTTGATGGGCTGCTATCACGGCTTCAACGCCTCTGGCG
>DATAYD010000058.1:0-15685 GCA_036272715.1 Caulobacteraceae bacterium
GGTGAAGACCAGGCTGCCGAAGCGTGACGACAGATCCTCATCCTCGGCGAACAGCTCGCCATAGCGGCGGTTGACGCTCTTCAGCACCCGTTCGACGCTCGCGTCGAACCGCCGTAGGTCGCTCTCCCCGGACAGCACCGCGATGCGCCGACGCTCGGTCTCGGCCTCGGGCAGCTTGTGGGTCTGCTCGTCGGCGATCATCTGGGCGCGGTGCTCCAGCGCGCGGAGGGTGGCATAGGCGCGGGCCAGCTCCTCGGCCGCTGCGTCAGGAATATGCCCGACCCGCGCGAGCGCCCGCAACGCCTCGATCGTGCGAGGCGAACGCAGGCCCGGATCACGGCCGCCCAGGATCAACTGCTGGGTCTGGGCGTAGAATTCGATCTCGCGGATGCCGCCATGGCCGAGTTTCAGGTCCGCGCCCTTGGCCGCCAGGCGGTCGTCGACCTTGTAGACATGGATCTGGCGCTTGATCGAATGGATGTCGGCGATGGCGGCGAAATCGAGATTGCGCCGCCAGATGAACGGCTGGAGCGCCACGAGGAATGCTTCACCGGCCCCGGTGTCGCCGCCGCTCGCCCGCGCCTTGATGAAGGCGGCGCGTTCCCAGTTCTGGCCGACGCTTTCATAGTAGTCGAGGGCCGCGGGCAGGGAGACCGCCGGGTCGGTCGAAGACGGGTCCGGGCGCAGGCGCAGATCGACCCGGAACACATAGCCGTCGACGGTGCGCTCCTGCAGCAATTCGGCGATCTGCTTGGTCACGCGCGAGGCCAGGGCCTGGGGCTCGGCATCCGGCGCCAGCGGCAGGGCGTCGGGGTCGAAGAAGGCGCAGAAATCGATGTCGCTGGAATAGTTCAGCTCGAACGCGCCGAACTTGCCCATGGCGATGCAGAAATAGCCGGGGATCGGCCCGCGCGGGTCGCCAGGGGCCACCGCGACCAGGCGTCCGCGCTCCACCTCGGCCCGCGCGGCCAGGGCGACGGCGACGGCCAGGGCGGCGTCGGCGAACCGGGTCAAGGCGCCGGTGACCTGGTCCAGGCTCCAGACGCCGCCCAGATCCGCCAGGGCGGTTAGGAGATGGGTCTCGGCCTTGAACTCGCGCAGGCGCCGCTTGGCCTGGTCGAACGCCGCGACCTTGAGCGCATCGCTTTCGGCAAGGATCGCGGCCAGCCGCGCCTCGGGATCGGCCTCCAAGATCCGCCGCAATCGTCCCGGCGTCCGCGCGGCCAGGCCAGCCAGATAGGGCGAGGCCGAGAACACCGGATCGAGCGCCGCCGAGGCCTCGGCCAGCACATCGGCCCAGCCATCGCGCTCAGCCGCTCTGGCGAGGGTTTCCATCGCCCTCGATCCGGCCGCGGTCGCCAGGTCAGGGCCGCAGGGTTTCAGGAGGGCGGCGAGCGCTTGGTTCATCCCGCGTCCACATGCCAATCAATGAATTCGCCGACCCAAAACCCTTCCCCCTCGATGGGGGAAGGGCAGGGATGGGGGTACGTCCACCAGCGATGACGAATTGAACCCTGTCGGACTCCGGCGGCCTTCCGCGTTCTTCGCCGCATCGTCGCGGCCTCATCCCCACCCAACCCTCCCCCATCGAGGGGGAGGGCTTTTATCGAAGCCAATTCCAAACCTCCATCCATCGCCTAAGCCGCCCTCGGCAGCACCAGGGCCACGCGCAGGCCCGGTCCCATCTCGCCGATCTTGCCCGGACCTTCGTCCAACTCCAAGCGGCCGCCATGAGCCTCGGCGACCGCCGCGACCAGCGACAGGCCAAGGCCCGCGCCGGGCTGGTTGCGGCTGTTCTCCAGGCGCACGAAGCGTTGCACCACCCGTTCGCGCTGGCCGTCGGGGACGCCGGGGCCGGTGTCGGTGACCGAGAACTCCACCTCGCCGGACGAGCGCCGGCGCGTTCGCAGCATCACCGCCCCGCCGGCGGGCGTGTATTTCACCGCATTGTCGAGGATGTTGGCCAAGGCCTGGGCGATGAATTCGCGATTGCCGCGGGCCTGCAAGGCCGGCGACAGCTCGGCCTTGAAGTCCAGGTCGCGCTCCTCGCACAGGGGCTCGTAGAGTTCGGCGATATCGGCGGCCAACTGGCCGGTGTCGAAGGCGGCCTGATCGGGCGCACTGCCCGCCGCCTGCAGGCGCGCGATGGCCAGGACGGCGACGAAGGTGCGCAGGACGCCGTCCGCGTCCTCCAAGGCCTGGGCCAGGGCGGCCTTGGGATCGCCCTTGCCGGCCTCGACGTCCAGGATCGCCATCTCCAGCCGCGTGCGCAGCCGGGTCAGGGGCGAGCGCAGGTCGTGGGCGATGGCGTCGCCGGCGTGGCGCAGGCCGCCGATCGAATGCTCCAGCCGGTCCAGCATGTCATTGAGCCCGACCGCCAGTTCCTCAAACTCGTCGCGTGCGCCGCGAAGTTGGACGCGCGCGCGCAGATCGCCGCCCTGGACCGCCGCCACCACGGCGTTCAGGCCGGCGACCGAGCGGTTCACATTGCGGCTGACGATAATCCCGCCGACCAGGCCGAGCACAACCACCAGGGCGCCGGCCATGCCGAGCGCGCGGTCGATCCGGAACACATAGGCCTCGGCCTCGGTGACGTCCTGGCCCACGAACAGGGTCTCTCCGCCGGTGAGTTTCTGCCGCATCCCTCGCGCCAGCTCGCGGTTGACCCCGCCGTTCAGGCCAGGCCGGGTCACGCTGAATCGGACCATGTCGGTGTTGCGGTCATCGAAGCGCGCGATCGAGCCGTGCGGCAGGGTGCCCCAGAGGCGGTGGCCGGAGGGGTCCTGCAGCAGATAGAGGAACGGCCGGTCACCCTGCGTCCGTTCAACCATCGCCCGCTTGAGCCCCTCGCGCCCGCCGATGCCGTAGGCGCCTTCCAGCGACTGGACTTCCCGAGTGATCGAGGCGTCGGCGATCCGCGTCACCTCCAGCGCCGTCACGCCGTAGATATAGGCCAGGAACGCGGACGCGGCGCCCGCGAACAGGGCCAGGAACAGCAGGGTCAGGCGAAACGGGGTGGTGCGGAAAATCGACGGCAGGCGCATGGCCTGGCCTTAGGCGTCCAACCGATAGCCGGCGCCGCGCACGGTTTGAAGCATGGCCTTCTCGAAGCCCTTGTCGATCTTGGACCTGAGCCGCGAGACATGGACGTCGATGACATTGGTCTGCGGATCGAAATGATACTCCCAGACCTTTTCCAGGAGCATGGTGCGGGTGACAGACTGGCCGGCGTTGCGCATCAGATATTCCAGGAGCTGGAACTCGCGCGGTTGCAGGTCGATCTCCTTGCCCTCGCGGCGGACCATACGGCCGATCAGGTCCATTTCCAGGTCGCCGACCCGCAGCAGGGTCTGCACCGAGCCGGTCTCGCGCCGGCGCGCCAAGGCCTCGACCCGCGCGATCAATTCGGCGAAAGCGTAGGGCTTGACCAGATAGTCGTCGCCGCCGGCCTTCAGCCCCGTGACCCGATCCTCGATCTCGCCGAGCGCCGACAGGAACAGCACCGGCGTCTGGTCGCCCTGGCGGCGCAGGGTCTCGACCATGGTCAGGCCGTCCATGTTGGGGGTCATGCGATCGACCACCAGCACGTCGAACGGCCCTTCGCTGGCCGCGGTCAGACCCAGCTTGCCGTCGGCGGCGTGGGTTACGGCATGGCCGGCGTCGCTCAGTCCCCGGACCATGGCCGCCCCGGCCTCGGCATCATCCTCAACGATCAGGATCCGCATCGCCGCCCCGGCCGCCTCGTTTGCTACTTCTCGACCTTCAGCGGAAGGAACAGCGTATGGCCGTCCCGCCGCACGCCCACCAGGACGCTGGCCATGGCGGCCTGCTTGGCGTGAGCCAGCGCGCTCTGGACATCGGCGGGAGCATTGACCGAGGTGTCGCCGACCCGCACCAGGATGTCGCCCGCCCGCAGGCCCTTTTCGCCGGCGTCCGAGGTCGACTTGACGCTCAGGACCACCACGCCGTGGACATCGGCCGGCAGGCCCAGATGGCGCCGGGTGGCTTCGTCGAGCGCGCCGAGGGTCATACCCAGGGCGTTGGGATGCTGGGCTTCCGGCGTCGCCGGCTGATCTCCCCCGCCATCGTCGTCCCGGTTGTTGGCGGCGAGCTGGGCCTCGGACGGCCGGACGCCGGACTTGACGTCGATCGCCCGCTCCTTGCCGTCACGCAGCACGAGGAGGTGCAGGATGTCGCCTGTATGGGACTGGGCCACCTGACGCGTCAGGTCGACCGAGCCTGTGATCGGCTTGCCATTCAGCTCGACCACCATGTCGCCGGATTGGACGCCGCCCTTGTCGGCCGGCCCGCCTGGCACCAACTCGGCGACCAGCGCGCCCTTGCGGCCCTTCTGGCCCAGGCTTTCGGCGATCTCCGGCGTGACGTCCTGGATGGTGGCGCCCAGATAGCCGCGCGTGACCTTGCCGCCGGTGATCAGTTGATGGGTGATGGCGTCGGCCACATCGGCGGGAATAGCGAAGCCGATGCCGACCGAACCGCCGGACGGCGAGAAGATCGCCGAATTGACCCCGATCACCCGGCCATAGATGTCGAAGGTCGGACCGCCGGAATTGCCGCGATTGATCGGTGCGTCGATCTGGATGAAGTCGACGAACTGGTCGCCGATCGAGCGGCCATAGGCCGAGACGATGCCGGCCGTAGCCGTTCCGCCCAGACCGAACGGGTTGCCGACCGCCAGGACCCAGTCGCCGACCCGCGGCTTCGCGGAGTTCTCGAAATCCACGAACGGAAAGTTGGAGCCGTCGACCTTGATCACCGCCAGGTCGGTGGCCTCATCGCGCCCGACGATCTTGGCGGGCATCTCGCGGCCGTCCTTCAGGGTGACCTTGATGTCGTCGGCGTTCTCGACGACGTGGTTGTTGGTGACGATGTAGCCGTCGGTCGAGATGAAGAAGCCCGAGCCCGACGACTGCGCCTTGGGCCCGACCGGGGCGCTGTCATCGTCATCCCCGCCGCCGCCCTTGGGGCTCGGCGGGACGGCGTTGAACGGCAGGCCGGGAATCTTCAGGCCATGGGCGATCGCGGCGCGGGCGTCGAGGTGCGAGGTGACGTCGATGGTCACCACCGCGGGCGAGACCTTGTCGAAGATGTCGGCGAAGGACATCGGCGCGCCCGGCGGCGGGGCGAATATGGTCGCGGTGGAGACGCGGGTGATCGGCAGGAAATGATTGCTGGCCGTCGTGAAGGTCGGGGTCCAGCGCACGCCGGCTCCGGCCAGCGCGGCGGCGGCCACGCCCGCGGCCGCAACGCCGATGATCAGTCCGGTCTTAGTGGAAGCCATAACGTCCTTGATCCTCAAGCCCTCGCCGACCTCTTCGGCCAGGGCGGTTACGTCCGCACGCTAGTGCATTTTTCGCGTGAGCGTCAGCCGGTTCGCGCATGAAACTGGCCCAGCCGGAACACCCTGTCAGGGAAATCCATTTCCACGCGATTTGATCCAGATCTGGGCGCGGCGCGGTGTCGAACCAAGGGCTTATGCCGAGATTTTCGTCGTTTCGGTGACGATATCGATAACCGCGGCGACACATGCCGGTGCGCGACCTGATTCACGAGCCTCCGCGCCACTCACCGGAGGCTTTGAGCGCCGCGGTCACTTCCTTGGGCATGTAACGCTCATCGTGCTTGGCCAGGACCTCGCTGGCCTCGAACACGCCGTCGTCGCGGAAAGCGCCCCGGGTGACCACGCCCTGGCCTTCGCGGAACAGATCCGGCAGGTCGCCGCGATAGGTTACCAAGTCCTTGGCCGCATGGTCCTCGATCGTGAACCGCACGACGCCGTCCGGTTGTTTGACCAGGCTGCCTTTGGTCACCAGACCGCCCAGCTCGATCGGCCGTCCGGCCGGCACGTGAGCCGCCTTGGCCTGGAACGGCGAATAGAACAGCGAAACCGCGTCGCCCATCGCGTAGAAGGCCAGGCCCGCCGCGCCGATCAGGACCGGCGCCGCCGCCCCGATCACCATCAGCCGCCTTCGGGCCTTTCTCGATTTCGGCAACAGGGCCATTCGCAACCGTCGATCCAAAAGGCGGACACATCATCCGTCGGGCATGATAGTTCGACCTTGGCCGGACCACAAAGGCGATGCGCGCGGAATCAGGCCGCAGCCGCGCGACGACGTACGATCTGCCCGGCTTTTTCGCCGCGGGCCGCCGCCATCATCGTCGCGGAGATGTCCAGATAGCCGTGCACGCGCCGCAGCATTTCGGCCTCCTGGGTGCGCAGCATTTCCAGCAGGTCTTCAACATACTGGTCCAACCGCGCCTCGATCTTCTCGGCCGTCTTGGCTCGCGCCGCGCCATAGCCCGACTGGCTGGCGAAATGGCGCGAATAGTCGAAAAAGGCCATCAGGGCTTCGGCCCGGCGCAGGGCGACCGGATTGGGATCGTCGTTCAGTCTTGGGTGGCCGCGCACGCCCTTGCCGAACTTGACCATCTGCAATGGCATCGCCGCCTCCAGGGCCTTGTCGATCTGGGCCAGGCGAGCCTCGGCGAGCTGGGCCAGGGTTTGCCTTTGCTGCATCACACGCTTGCCCCAGGGGCTCTCGCGGTTCAGCTCGATCGCGGTCTCGAACTCGACGATCTCCATGGCGGCCGTCTGGATCGCCTCGCCGGCCGCCAGGCCCGCGGCGCGGCCGCCATCGGGATCGAAAGCGCGGAACTGGCCGAGCCGGTTATCGACATCGTCCAGCACGCGCTCGGCGAAGGGCGCCAGTTCGGACACCGCCACATAGCGTTCGGCGGGATGGTCCATCACGGCGGACAGGATGCGCATGATCAGCCAGGGATCGGGCAGGTTGGCGGCCAGTATCTCCAGGAAACGCGGGCCGGCGTCGTCGGCCTGGGCGACCGCGTCCTTGTAAGCCACCTTGACCGCCGCGGCGCGATCCTCGGTCATGCGGCCCATCCAGTCCGGCAGGCGCGCCAGGGCCGCGCGCGCCAGGGGGGTCAGGTCGAGATAGCGAGCGAACTGCTCGACGCCGTCGGGGCGATCGGCGTTCAGCACGGCGATGGCCGCCGCGAATGCCGGCGCTCCCCCCCGCAAGCCGCGCGCGGCCTCGGCGCACAGCGCGTCATAGACCTCCATGGCCTTGGCGAGGTTCTCGTCCGAGATCTTCTTGCGGCTGGAATAGCTCACCGCCGTGTCGGCCTGGTCGCTGCGGACCGCTCTCAAGGCCGCCCAGAGCGTCTTCAGGACGCCCGGCGGAAAGGCGCCGGCCTTGCCGAGCGCGAGCAGAGGCTGGAAGATGACCTGTTTGGCGCGGCGTTCCTGCGCCTCGCGCGCCACCAGGCCATAGACCGTCGCCATCGGGCCGCCGCCGAAGGCCTCTTCGGCCAAGGCGCGTTCGAGATTTTGAACCGCGGTATCCGGCGCCGTCCCGAAGAGCGTGCGCAGAATCGTCGCCTGGGTCTCGGTTAGGCCAGCCATGTCTTCCGATCGTGCGCGAGGGCGCGCGACGGGAATCATGATCAACGTAGGTTAAGGTTTCCCGAAGGTCATTCAGCTTTCCGCGCGCGGCAGTTCGAGCGTAACCTTCAACCCGCCCAGGCCGGATTGGCCGAGACTCACCGAACCGCCATAGGCTCGGACCAGTTCATCGACGATCGACAGCCCCAGGCCCGAACCCGGCCCCGTCTCATCCAGCCGGGCGCCGCGTTTCAGAACCTCGGCGTGGCGATCCTCGGGCAGGCCCGAACCATTGTCCTCGACGACCAGGTCCAGACGGCGCGGCCCCCGCGCCGTGGCGACCGCCGAGATCCGCCCACCGCCATATTTGCAGGCGTTGTCCAGGACGTTGCCGATCATCTCCATCAGATCCTGCCGCTCGCCCTGGAAGCATAGATCGTCCGGGGCGCGCCAGTCGATCTCGACCCCGCGATCACGGAAAATCCGTTCCAGCGTAAGGGTCAGTTCTTCAAGGACCGGCGCGATCTCGGTGCGTTCGCGTCCGCCCTGGGCGCGGGCGGCGGCGCGCGCGCGGCGCAGGTGGTGGTCGACCTGGCCTCGCATGGCGTCGGCCTGGCGGGTCACCACCTCGGCCAAGGGCCCCGGCCGACGCTCGGCCTCGGCCAGCATCACCGACAGCGGCGTCTTCAGGGCGTGGGCCAGGTTGCCGACATGGGTGCGCTGACGCTCGACCACCTCCTGGTCGTGGGCCACCAGGGCGTTCAGCTCCTGCGCCAGGGGCTCCAGCTCCGTCGGATATTCGTTAACCAGCCGGTCAGCCTGACCGGTGCGCACGGCCGCGACCTCACGCCGCAGCAGGAACAGCGGCTGCAGGCCGACGCGCACCTGGATGAACACCACCAGCACCAGGCCGACGCCCAGGAAGACGAGACCGCCGGCGGTTTCGACATCGAATCGGCGCGCGTCCTCGTCTAGCGGCGAGCGGTCCTCGGCGGCCATGAAGATGACCGGCGCGGCGCGGCCCGATAGCCGGGTCAGCATGGCCACGGCGCGGAGCGGCTCTCCGACCGGACCGACGGAGTCGTAATAGATCGGCTTGCCGGCCACGGCCTGCAGGGCCGCCGCGCCGCCATCCGGGCCTTTGAGTTCGCTGTCCCATAGCGAGCGGGACCGTGTCAGCGGGTGCAGCCGGCCCGGCGCCGGCTCGGCGATTTCCCAATATTTTCCCGAATAGGCCCGCATGGCCCGGGAGTCGGTAAGCGGCGGGGCGTCGACATCGCCGTTGTCGTCCACATTGGAGCCGGCATAGAGCCCGTTGGCCACGTCCAGCAGGCCATCGTCGAATCGACTGACCGACTCCTCGTGGAACAGGGCGGTCAAGAGCACGCCGGTGACCAGCAGGATCACCACGCTCCACACGCCCGCCAGCAGGACCAGCCGCTGCGCGAGGGATGGCCGCCGCAGGTCCGGGAGCTTCAGCTTCACTGCGCGGAGGCCTCGCCCTCCAGCGCCACCAGCCGGTAGCCGAGGCCGCGGACGGTCTCGATGCGATCCTGGCCGATCTTCTTGCGCACGCGGCCGACGAACACCTCGATGGTGTTGGAGTCGCGGTCGAAATCCTGATCGTACAGATGCTCGACCAGTTCGGTGCGGCTGATCACCCGGCCCTGATGCATCAACAGGTAATGCAGCATCCGGTATTCCAGAGAGGTGAGCCGCAAGGGCTCTCCGTTGACCGAGGCCCGCGCCGCGCGGGGGTCCAGCCTCAGCCCGCCGCAGGACAAGGTCGCGGCGGCATGGCCGGCCGAGCGCCGCAGCAACGCCCGCAAGCGCGCCAGCAGCTCCTCGGTATGGAACGGCTTGGTCAGATAGTCGTCGGCGCCGGCGTCAAAGCCGGCCACCTTCTCGCTCCAGGCGCCGCGCGCGGTCAGGATCAGCACCGGCGTGGTCTTGCCGTCGCGCCGCCAGCGCTCCAGCACCGAAACGCCGTCGATCTTGGGCAGGCCGAGATCGAGGATCACCGCGTCATAGGGCTCGGTGTCGCCGAGGAAATGGGCCTCCTCGCCGTCGGCGGCGTGGTCGACCGCATAGTCGGCGTCGGCCAGCGACTGTTTCAATTGACGCGACAGGTCGGCGTCGTCTTCCGCCAGCAAAATCCGCATGGTGTTGTCCCCTCTTATCGGCCGTCGACGTGCAGTATGGCGCCGCTCTGGGCGTCGACGATGTAGTCGATCCGACGGCCGCCCGGCTCGGCCCAGCGGACCCGATAGACCGCGCGCCCGGCCCATTGCTCCAGGCCCGCGTCGAGCTGACGGCCCGGCGAATGCTGGCGGATGTTGCCGATCACCCGGGCCAGCCCGACATAGCGGCCCTGGCGAACGCCCGCGCGCACCTCGTCCTGCTGGCCGCCCCAATCGGCGCCCAGGGAGTCGGGGCCGCGATGGGGTCCCTGAGACGGCGGCGGATAGCCGTAGCCGCCGCGGGGATCGGGATAACCGCCGCGGCCGCCATAGCCGTAACCGCCACGCGGATCGGAAGGGTATCCGCCCCGCGGATCGCCGTAGGGTCCCGGGCGTTCGCCGCCGCCCCAGTGCGGCTGCCCGCTCCAACGCGGTGGACCGCCGCCTCGACCCGCTTCCATGGGCGGCCGCCCGGCTTCCATGCCGCCGCGACCGCCGCCACGGCCATGCATCGGCTGCGCCAGGCAAGGCGCGGCCGCGACCGTAAGGCTCAAGGCGAGGGCGGCCAGGAATTTCATGCCGCGACCTTTACGCGTAGGGCGCTGAACGTGGGCTGAACGGTCGGTGCGGGCCGTTCCAGCATCAATGGATCAGCCTTTCTTGCGCGGCGAATACGGCCGTTGTTTGCGCCAGGTCTCGGCGAACCGTTCCAATTCGGGGTCCGGTGGATCGGGCAGCATGATCTGGACACGGGCGAGAAGATCGCCGCGCGCGCCGCCGCCCGGCGTCGGCAGGCCGCGCCCCTTCAACCTCAGGGTTGAGCCGGCGTTCGATCCCCTGGGCACGGTGAGCGTGACGGGGCCATCCGGGGTCGGCGCCTCGACCTTGGCGCCCAGAACCGCGTCGGGAACCGAAACCGGCAGGTCCATGACCAGGCTGTCGCCCTCGCGGCGGAACACGGGATGAGGCCGGATCGAGAGTTCGATCAGGGCGTCCCCAGGCCCCGCGCGGCCGGGCGCGCCCTGCCCTTTCAGCCGCAGCACCTGGCCCTCGGCCGCGCCCTTGGGGATGGTGACGTCCAGAGTGCGGCCGTCGGCGAAGGCGACGCGCTTACGGCCGCCCTGGATGGCCTCCTCCAGATCGATGGCGACCTGCGCGCGGACGTCCGCTCCCTTGGTCGGACCGCCGAACCCGCCGAACCCGCCCCGTCCGGCGCCGGCGGCGCCCCGGCCGCCGAACACCTCGCCCAGGATATCGTTCAAGTCGACGCCCTCGAACTGGGCGCCGGCGCCGCGCGGGTCGAAACCGCCGCGGCCGAACGGATCGCCGTTGAAACCGCGATTGACCTCGCGGCCATCAGCATCGATCTCGCCGCGATCGAACTTCTTGCGCTTGTCCTCGTCGCCCAGGATGTCGAACGCCCCGCTGACGCGCTTGAACCGCTCCTCGGCCGGCTTGTCGCCCGGATTGCGGTCGGGATGGTGCTGCTTGGCCAGCTTACGGAACGCGCGACGAATCTCGTCGGCGCTGGCCGTGCGCGGCACACCAAGTTCCTGATAGGGGTCCTGCGCCAAAAGGGATTCGCCTCGGGTCGGGTTGAAGGGTCCTCAATTAAGGGGTTCGGCGACTGACGCAAGAGCCATTGTGATATTATTGCAACATATGAGCGGTGGGCGCCTCGACACGCGCAGCCTCTGCGCCAGAAAGGCGGGCGCACGATAAAATGACGCCCCCGCGTTTGGCGAGGGCGTCGCATGGCCTGCTAACCGTGGAGCCAGCTCGGGTTAATAGCAGCGTTCCACCGGGATGCTGCGGCCCGTATAGGGGTCCCAGCGATAGTGGACGCGGCAACCGCCATAGTAGCCGTAGGCGGGGCCATAGGCGTAGGGGCCGTAATAGGGTCCCGGGCCATAGTAGTGCGGGCCGGCGAGGGAAGCGCCGACGGCCAGGCCCAGGAGGCCCGCGCCGACCGCGATGCCGGGGCCGTAACCGCGGCCGTGAAAGCCGCCGTGCCAGCCATAGGGAGCCGCTTCGGCCGGGGTGGTGGTCGCCGCGACGGCGCCGCCGATGGTCAGGGCCGCCAGCGCGGCCGTCAGGATCTTACGCATGGAAACCTCCTCGGAAAGTCTCTGCCGAACTGAAGGCGCTCCGAGGAACCATTCCGCGGCGGCGCTCAGCCATGACGTGGACCATGATCCTTCGCGGCTGAACCCGCGCTGAACGGGGGTGTCAGGGTTCGGTCAGACCCGCCAAGCCCGTTTCTCCGCGGCCCAGCGGGACGATCGGGACGCCCGGCGCGAAACGGACGAGGGCGTCGACGGTCTCTGAAAGACCGGCCGAATCCAGCGACTCGCTGACCACCACGGCGTGGAGCGGAACGCGTCGGGCGCGGATCACCTCAATGGCGGTCAGGGCGTGGCTGATGGCCCCCAGATAGGAACCCGCAACCAGGATCACAGGGCAATCCAGGGCGACCAGCCAGTCCAGGACCGTGGCTTCGCGCGTCAACGGGCTCATCAGCCCGCCCGCGCCTTCGATCAGCATGGTCTCGTCCGGCGCCGCATCGGCCAGGCGGGCGCGACACCAGCCCATCACCTCGGCGAGGCCTGGATCGCGCCCCTCGGCCGCCGCCGCCCGATCCGGCGCCAGGGCCGCGGCGAACCGCCAGGGCGAACAGGCCTCGACATGGGCCTGATCCACCGGCAGGCCGGCGGCGGCGAGCAGGATCGCCGTGTCGCTGGCCGCGAAGGCCGGATCATCAAGCGCCGGAACCCCGCTGACCACCGGCTTCAGCACCCGCACCGCGCCGCCGCGCGCCCGGATGCGCCGGGCCAGGGCCGCCGTCACATAGGTCTTGCCGATGTCGGTTCCGGCGCCGGCGATGAAGAACGCGCCCATGGGACCAGGCCAGCCAGGGGACCGCGCCGGTCAGGCCGAGGCTTCGGCCATCGCGCCCACGCCAGCACCCATGGGCCGCAGCCCCAGGTCGGCGAACAGCCGCGCGTCGGTGTCCTTGTCGGGATTGCGGGTGGTCAGGAGCTTGGCCCCGACGAAGATCGAATTGGCGCCGGCCAGGAAACACAGCGCCTGCTGCTCGGGGCTCATATGTTCGCGCCCAGCCGAAAGCCGCACCACGGCCTTCGGGCAGACCAGGCGGGCGACGGCGATGGCGCGGACGAACTCGATCCCCCCGACCGGCGCGCTTTGGCCCAGCGGCGTGCCGGTGGTCGGCATCAGGTCGTTGATCGGCAGGCTGTCGGGATGTTCCGGCAAGGTGGCCAGGGCGTGCAACAGGCCGGCGCGGTCGGCGCGGGTCTCGCCCATGCCGACGATGCCGCCGCAGCAGACCGAGATGTCCGCCGCCCGCACCGCCGCCAGGGTGTCCAGCCGATCCTGATAGGTGCGGGTGGTCACCACCCGGTCGTAATAGTCCGGGCCGGTGTCGAGGTTATGATTGTAGTAGTCGAGGCCGGCGGCCTTCAGCGCCTGGGCCTGATGCGGCTCCAGCATGCCCAGGGTGACGCAGGTTTCCAGCCCGAGCGCCTTGACGCCGGAGATCATCGCGGCCACGCGAGGCAGATCGCGGTCCTTCAGGTCGCGCCAGGCCGCGCCCATGCAGAAGCGCTGCGCCCCGCCCGCCTTGGCGTCGGCGGCGGCGGCGATCACGGCGTCGACTTCCATCAGCTTGGTCGCCTTGACCCCGGTCTCGAAGTGCTGGGACTGGCTGCAATAGCCGCAGTTCTCCGCGCAGCCGCCGGTCTTGACCGACAGCAGTTGGGAAATCTGCACCTCGCTCGGGTCGAACCAGCGCCGGTGCACGCTGGCGGCGCGGAACACCAACTCGGTGAACGGCAGTTCGAACAGGGCCTCGATCTCGGCCAGGGTCCAGTCATGGCGCGGCAGGGCGGGATCGAGCGTGGGCATGAGACAACTCCGAGATGGCGCCGACAACGCCAGCCACTGCCACGAACAGGCCGTTCCCGCCACCGCTTTCCGGAACGTCACCGGGGACGCGCCGGGGGTTTTCGTGCTCATAAGCGCGTCACCGCGCTTGGCGCGCGGCGTTCGGAGGTGGTTCGATGACGGACGAACGGGCGAGGATCGAGGACGCCGACTGGTACAGCCAGGGCGCGCCGCACGTCTGGCGGCCTTATTGCCAGATGAAGACCGCCCGGCCGCCGCTGCGGGTCGCCCGCACGGAGGGAACGCGGATCATCCTGGAGGACGGCCGCGAACTGGTCGACGGCGTCGCCTCCTGGTGGACCGCCTGCCACGGCTATAACCATCCGCATATCCGGGAGGCCGTTCAGCGCCAACTGGAGCGCGCGCCGCACCTGATGTTCGGCGGCCTGGCCCACGAGCCGGCCTACCGCCTGGCCCACCGGCTGGCCACTCTGCTGCCGGGCGACCTGAATCACGTTTTCTTCGCCGAGTCCGGCTCGGTCTCGGTCGAGATCGGGATGAAGATGGCGCTGCAGTACTGGATCAACCGGGGCGTCCAGGGGCGCAGCCGGTTCCTGTCCTTCCTGGGCGGCTATCACGGCGACACCCTGGCCGCCATGACGATCTGCGATCCCGAGGAGGGCATGCACGCCCTGTTCGCCGGCGTCATGCCCAGCCAGCACGTCCAGCCCCTGCCCCTGGACGACGTCCAGGAAGCCGCGCTCGACGCCTTCCTCGATCAACACGGCGCCGGGATCGCCGCCATCATCGTCGAGCCGCGCGTCCAGGGCGCCGGCGGCATGCTGTTCCACGACGATGCGGTCCTGCGGCGCCTGCGCCGGCTGGCGGACCGGCATGGCCCGCTCTTGATCTTCGACGAGATCTTCACGGGCTTCGGCCGCACCGGTTCGCTGTTCGTCAGCGGGGATTGCGGCGTGGTCCCGGACATCGTCACCCTGTCCAAATCCCTGACCGGCGGGACCCTGCCGCTGTCGGCGGCGATCGCCAGCGACCGGGTGTTCGAGGCCTTCTGGTCCGACGATCCGGGCGCGGCCCTGATGCACGGGCCGACCTATATGGGCAACCCTTTGGCCTGCGCCGCCGCCAACGCCTCGCTGGACCTGTTCGAGGCCGGCGACTGGCGAGCGCAGGTCGCGCGGATCGCGCAAGGCCTCGAGGCCGGACTCGCGCCATGCCGGGACGCGCCGGGCGTGGTCGATGTCAGGGTCATGGGCGCGATCGGCGTGGTCGAATTCGACACCGCGGTCGACGCCCAGGGGCTGTGTTCAACCTTCACGGGCGAAGGCGTCTGGATCCGGCCGATGGGCAAGGTGGTCTATCTGACGCCGGCCTTCACGATCGGCGCGGAAGACCTCGCGGCCCTGACCGGCGCCATCGCGCGGATCCTCTCGGCAAAGGCCTGACTGACGGACCAAAGCCTGACAGGCGCGTTCATGACGGGTTCAGGCCGATCCAGGCTCAATCGGGACGCGTAAGACTTAAGGCGCGCCCCGTCGAACCGGAGGTCAACAACGGCTAGGCTGTCCGGCGATCCACCAGGAACAGCGTTGCAGGAACTTTTCGGCGCCTTGACCGCTAGAACACTGGATCGCCCAGCGATCTGGCCGATGCTGGCGCCGACCGACGGTCCCGGACGTTTCTCGGCGGGTGATTTGACGGTGGCGGCCCGATGCCGTCGCCGAATCGAGAGGGACTCTGTTGGAAGGATGAGATAATGCGAAAACTAACCCTTGCCCTGGCCGCCGCGGCCGCCCTGGCCGGCGCTACGGCCAGGGAAAGCGCGGCCCAGGCCCAGACCGCGCCGCAACTGTTCAGCGGCGTCTATGACCAAAGCGCCCCCCCGACCCTGGACCGTGTGCAGTGGTTCTGGGGCGGCCGAAATTATTGCTGGTACGATGGCGGCTGGCGTGGCCCCGGCTACTACTGGTGCGGCTACGCCTGGCGCCGCGGCTTCGGCTGGGGCGGCGGCTATGGCTGGCGCGGCTGGCGCGGCGGACACCCCCACGGCTATTATCACGGCGGCGGCTACCACGGTGGCGGCTTCCATGGCGGCGGCGGCTTCCACGGTGGCGGCGGCCATGAGGGGGGCGGCTTCCACGGCGGCGGTGGCCACGGCGGC
>DATAYD010000059.1:0-2805 GCA_036272715.1 Caulobacteraceae bacterium
CACCTGGCTTCGGTCGATGCCCAACGCCATCGGGTGGACGATCCTGTTGTTCGCGATCACGTGGTCGGCGGATATATTCGCCTATGTCGTCGGCAGCAGCTTGAAAGGACCGAAACTCTGGCCGAGCCTCTCGCCAAACAAGACTTGGTCCGGACTGATCGGCGGCCCTCTGGGCGCCATGGCGACATCGGTGGCGGTAGCGGAACTGGCGCCCCTGATCGCAGGGATCTGGCACAACTCCACGATCCGGATCGGACTGGTGGCGGCGGCCCTGATCGGGTTGGCCGGCGGGGTGGCGACGATGGCCGGGGACCTTTGCGAATCGATGCTGAAACGCCGATTCGGAGTCAAGGATTCCGGGGACCTGATTCCCGGCCACGGCGGCCTGTTCGATCGGGTGGACGGTTTGATGTTCGCGGTGCTGGCGGTGGCCGGCGCGCGGCTGATCTATGAAAGCGGGTGGGCCCGATGAGTTTGAAACGCAGCGTCACCATCCTGGGTTCGACGGGGTCGATCGGGGTCTCGACCCTGGATCTGTTCGATCAGGCGCGCAACCACGGCTCGGCCGATGTCGAGATCGTCGCCCTGACCGCCGGATCGAATGTCGAGAAGCTGGCTGAGCAGGCGACGTACTGGCGTCCGAAGCTGGCCGTCATCGAGGATGCCGCCAAGCTGGAGTCCCTGCGCATCCTGCTGGCCGGGACCGGCGTCGCCGTCGCCAGCGGCGCGGCTGCGATTCGGGAGGCGGCCCAGATGGGCGCCGACTGGGTCATGTCGGCCATCGTCGGCGCGGCTGGCCTGGCGCCTACCCTGGCCGCGGCCGAGACGGGCGCCATCGTCGCCTTGGCCAACAAGGAGAGCCTGGTCTGCGCCGGCCCGGCGTTGCTGGAGATCGCCCGCCGCGCCGGCGGGGTGGTGATTCCGGTGGATTCCGAGCACTCGGCGATCTTCCAGGTGCTGCAGCCCGACTGCGCCGACCGGGTGGCCCGGCTGATCCTCACCGCGTCGGGCGGGCCGTTCCGCGAATGGACCCGCGAGGCCATGGCGGGCGCCACGCCGGCCCAGGCCGTGGCCCATCCGAACTGGAGCATGGGCGCCAAGATTTCGATCGATTCGGCCACCATGATGAACAAGGGCCTGGAGATGATCGAGGCGGCCTATCTGTTCTCAACCCCGCCGGAGCGGATAGACGTCTTGGTGCATCCCCAGTCGGTGATCCACAGCATGGTGGAGTATCAGGATGGCTCGACCCTGGCGCAGCTGGGACCGCCGGACATGCGCGCGCCGATCGCCTGCGCCTTCGCCTGGCCCGACCGGCTGCCGTGGCCGGCGCAGAAGCTGGACCTGGCCGCCCTGGGCTCGCTGACCTTCGCCGAACCAGACCTGGAACGTTTCCCGTCGATCGCCATTGCGCGATCCGCGCTGAGGGCCGGGGGGGGCGCGCCGGCCGCCATGAATGCGGCCAATGAGACCGCCGTTGCAGCGTTCCTTGACCGGCGGATCGGGTTTCTGGATATTGCCGCAACGGTGGCCGAGACTCTCGAGCGAATGGACACCGCGGGCGAGTTGAGCCGGGGGGCGAACGCCGACGGGGCGGTGGAGATGGCCATGATGACCGATGGTTCGGCGCGCCGCGTCGCCGCCAGCGTCCTGGCCGATCTGACACCGTCCCTTTAGCAGTCAATGACCCGGATCCCATGCTGGCCGTTGCGCTGACCGCGCTTACCTGGATTTTGCCGTTCCTGTTCGTGCTGACCCTTGTGGTCACGGTGCACGAGTTCGGTCACTTCCTGGCGGCGCGCGGCTGCGGCGTGGCAATCGATCAATTCTCGATCGGATTCGGCCGCGCTCTGGCGCGCTGGCGCGACCGCTCGGGCGTGGAATGGCGGATCGGCTGGCTGCCGCTGGGCGGTTACGTCCGTTTTTCTGGGGACGAGAACGCCGCCAGCGTGCCCGACGCCGAGGACCTGGACGCGCTACGCCGCGAGATCACGGCCCGCGAAGGCCCGGCGGCGGTCCGGCGGTACTACCAGTTCAAGCCGATCTGGCAGCGCTCGCTGATCGCGGCGTCCGGTCCGATGGCCAACTTCATCCTGTCGACCGTGCTCTTTGCCGCGTTCCTGATGGTGTTGGGCGAGCCCATCCTTCCGCCGCGGGTCAGCCAGGTGGTTCCGGGAAGCCCGGCGGCGGCGGCCGGCTTCCAGCCCGGCGACCTGGTGGTCCGCGCGGCCGGCAAGTCGATCGACACCTTCAGCGACCTGGCCCAGGTGGTCACCGTCCGCGCGGGGACGCCGGTCAAGTTCACCATCGACCGAGGCGGCTCGATGCTTCAACTGACCGCCACGCCGAGGGCCATCGAAGTCAATGACGGCATGGGCGGACGCGCGCCGATGGGCCAGATCGGCGTCGAGGTCGAGCGGCCGGCGGCGGGCAAGGTCAAGGTGCGCCACTACGACCCCATCAGCGCCATCGGCGGCGGGGCGGCCGAGAGCTGGGACGTGCTTTCGACCAACCTCTACTACTTCGGCCGGATCCTGCAGGGGCAGCTTTCCGCCGACGAGCTGCATGGCCCGCTGGGAATCGCCCAGGCCTCGCATGCCGTCGCCCAGTCCGGGGCCCAAGGCGCGCATGGGCTTGGTCAGCAGGTGCTGGGCAGCGTGGTCAGCCTCCTGGCGCTGGCCGCGTACATCTCGGTGATGATTGGTTTCATGAATCTGCTGCCGATCCCGGTTCTGGATGGCGGCCACCTGCTGTTCTACGCCTATGAGGCGATCGCGCGCCGTCCTGTGGGAGCGGCGGTCCAGG
>DATAYD010000060.1:0-70535 GCA_036272715.1 Caulobacteraceae bacterium
GCCAATCCCGCCCCGATCTGCGTGCTGGACGAGGTCGACGCGCCGCTCGACGACGCCAATGTCGATCGGTTCTGCAACATGCTGCACGAGATGCGGACACGGACCCAGACCCGCTTCATCGCCATCACCCACAACCCGGTCACCATGGCGCGGATGGACCGGCTCTACGGCGTGACCATGCCCGAGCGCGGCATATCCCAACTGGTCTCGGTCGATCTGCGTCAAGCCGAAGCGCTCGCGGCGCAATAGGGTCGGCGCCGGCGCAGGTCCAGAATCACGCGCGCGACTCAATGGTCTTGACTGCAAGAGCGGCGGTGCAGTGTTCGACGAACATAGCGATCTCGCGAATCAATTCGGAATCTGGTCGCGGCAGGCGAATTCAACTTCAAATGGTGATGTTGTTGCAGCCAGCATGTGTTTCCGCACGGGACCCGCTCGGCCTTCGCCGCCAAGTGCGACAACAGAACAGGCTTGCCACGACCCACGAAACCTTGATCCTACTGATTCGCGGCAATCGCCGGCTTCGGTCGGCGAGGATGGGGACGCCATGACGGAAGCGATCGACTTCGACGAAGGTCCGGAATGGGCCGCGGCGTTGATGGCGGACGGTTGGTCGCCGATGGCCCATCCGCTCCTCAATCAGGAGGTGGACGATCATATCCGCCGCTGTTTCGGGGAGGCCGACGAGGTCCTGCACGAACACCTCAGCAAATACGTCCATCTCGATATCCATGTGATCCGGCCCACGCGCGGCCGAACCTTCACCACCTATGTCACCAGCGGCATGAGCGATCTGCCGATGAAGACCCCGCTGCAGTTTCCCGAGTGGGCGCGGGCCGAACTGGTGATCGCCCTGCCCGGGCCGCCGGAGACGCATATCGACACGTTTGGACGCCGCCACTACCTGATCGAATTGATGCGCAGCTATGCGCGTCGGCCGCATGCGCTCGGGACCTTCTACAGGCTGGGACAGGCCCTTGACCCGCTGGGCGAGTCCGAGCCGATCGGACCCGACACCGGGCTGACCGCCTGCCTGACAGCGCGGCCGATGCTGACCCCGATCGTCGATTCCCTGACGGCGTTCCGCGCCACGCTCGGCGATGGCGCACCGGTGAACTTCCTCGCCCTCGAGCCGATCTATCCCGACGAATTCGACGTCGTGCTCAAGCACAAGCGCGGCGCGGAAGAACTGATCGAACGGCTGGAAGAAGCGCAGGTGTTCGAACTGTACAATCCCGAGCGCGCCAGCGTGGCGCGGCCGGCGCGGGGTTTCAGCCTCAAGCGGCTGCTGGGCGGCTGAGCCAACCGCGCCCGCCTACTTCACCCCGCGCTACGATCTACCGCGTTGTGACCGGTCTTGTTCGAACGCACCGCGTCGATCACTGAGAATACCGTCTCAGGCAGCTTCTCCGAAGGGCCTAGATCATTGCTCAGGCGAGCTCGGACCGCGGCGCCTATGGTGAGTTGCGCCACGACGTCCGAAGTGCACGGGACACCGCGGTTGGATCTTCTCGGCGGCTACCGCTACACCCAAGACGACAAACTTGCCACGGCGCCCCCGGGCATCTTTCCCGGCAGCCTGTCGACCTCGATATATAGCAAGGGCCAGTCCACGTACCTGGCCGACGTGAACTACAAGCCAACCGAGTTCGAGACGACATTTCTGCCCCTCACCGGTGTTACGCCCCAAGCCGGGGTAGGGCACGTCGACTTCAACTATACCGGCGTCAGTCCACTCCTTCCCGCGCCCGCGCCGCGTCGTAGCTGAGGATCGGCGCCAGCCAGCGTTCCGCGGTCGCCAGGTCCCAGCCCTTGCGACGGGCATAGTCCTCGACCTGATCGCGATCGATCCGGCCCACGCCGAAATAGTGGGCCTGGGGGTGCGCGAAATAGAGGCCCGAGACCGCCGCGGGCGGGGTCATGGCGAAGCTCTCGGTCAGGCTGATCCCGGTCGCGTTCTCGGCGTCCAACAGGCGGAACAGCGTCGCCTTCTCGGTATGGTCCGGCTGGGCCGGATAGCCCGGCGCCGGGCGGATGCCGCGGTATTTTTCGCCGATCAGGTCGTCCAGCTCGAACGGCTCGTCGGGCGCATAGCCCCAGAGCTCGGTGCGCACCTTGCGATGCAGCGCCTCGGCGAAGGCTTCGGCCAGCCGGTCGGCCAACGCCGTGGAGAGAATGGCGGAATAGTCGTCGCCGGCTTGCCTGAATCGTTCCGCGACCTCCAATTCGCCATGACCGGCCGTGACCGCGAAGGCGCCGATATAGTCCGGCGGGCCACCGGCCGGCGCGATGAAGTCAGCCAGGGCCGCATTGCCCCGTCCCTCGGCCTTGGCCATCTGCTGGCGCAGGGTGTGCAGCCTGGCGACCTCGCCCGTTCGAGCCTCGTCGGCATAGAGCGCGACATCGTCGCCCTCGGCGTTGGCCGGCCAGAACCCGACTACCCCGCGCGCCTCGAACCACTTCTCGTCGATGATCCGCTTCAGCATCGCTTGCGCGTCGGCGAACAGGTCGGCAGCCGCCTGGCCGACGATCTCGTCCTCCAGAATGGCCGGATAGCGCCCGACCAGCTCCCAACTGGCGAAGAACGGCGTCCAGTCGATATGCCGCGCCAGTTCGGCGAGGTCATAGGCGACGAAGCTCCGTGTGCCGAGGAAACTGGGCTTCGGCGGGACGTAACCCGACCAGTCGATGGCGAACCGATTGGCGCGGGCGTCGGCGATCTTGGTGCGGACCTTGGCCTCCTGGCCCCGGGCGAACTGTTCGCGCACGCGGATATAGTCGGCGCGGGTCTCGGCCTGGGTCCGGTCCTTCTCGCTCGGCGACAGCAGGCCGGAGACCACGCCCACGGCGCGGCTCGCGTCCAGCACATAGGTGGTCGAGCCTTTATGGTAGACCGGCTCGATCTTCACCGCCGTGTGGGTCTTGCTGGTGGTCGCCCCGCCGATCAGGAGCGGGATGGAAAAGCCGCGCCGCTCCATCTCGCCGGCGACGAACACCATCTCGTCCAGCGACGGGGTGATCAGGCCGGACAGGCCGACGATATCGACCTTGTGCTTCTCCGCCTCGTCCAGGATGCGGTCGGCGGGGACCATCACGCCGAGGTCGATCACCTCGTAATTATTGCACTGCAGGACCACGCCGACGATGTTCTTGCCGATATCGTGGACGTCGCCCTTGACCGTGGCCATCAGGATCTTGCCCTGGGCCCGGCGCGGCGCATTGCCCTTTTCGGCCTCCATGAAGGGTTCCAGCCAGGCCACCGCCTGTTTCATCACCCGGGCCGACTTGACCACCTGGGGCAGGAACATGCGGCCGGACCCGAACAGGTCGCCGACCACGTTCATGCCGTCCATCAACGGGCCTTCGATCACGTGCAGCGGGCGCTCCACGCCCAGGCGCGCTTCTTCGGTGTCGGCCTCGATGAACTCGGTCACGCCGTGGACCAGGGCGTGCTTGATCCGCTCGGCGACCGGCAGGCCGCGCCAGGCCGCATCGACCACCTTGTCGGCGCCCTTGGCCCCTTTATATTTCGGCGCCAGGTCGACCAGCCGTTCGGTGTTGCTGACCTCGCCCGTCCAAGGGCGATTGAGGATCACCGCCTCCACCGCCTCGCGCAGTTCGGGCTCGATATCGTCATAGACCGGCAGGTCGCCGGCGTTGACGATGCCCATGTCCATGCCCGCCGCGACCGCGTGATAGAGGAACACCGAGTGGATCGCCCGGCGCACCGGCTCATTGCCGCGGAAGCTGAACGAGACGTTCGAGACCCCGCCGGAGATCCGCGCGTGGGGCAGCGTCTGCTTGATGATCCGGGTCGCCTCGATGAAATCGACCGCGTAGTTGTCGTGCTCCTCGATCCCCGTCGCGACCGCGAAGATGTTCGGGTCGAAGATGATGTCTTCCGGTGGGAAACCGATCTTTTCGGTGAGCGCGATGTAGGCGCGTTCGCAGATGTCGATCTTGCGCCGCGCGGTGTCGGCCTGGCCCTGTTCGTCGAAGGCCATCACCACCACCGCCGCGCCATAGCGCAGGCAGGCCGTGGCCTGGGTGAAGAACTTGTCCTCGCCCTCCTTCATGCTGATCGAATTGACGATCGCCTTGCCCTGGACGCACTTCAACCCCGCCTCGATCACCTCCCACTTGGAGCTGTCGATCATGATCGGCACGCGGGCGATATCCGGCTCGGCGGCGATCAGGTTGAGGAAGGTGGTCATGGCCTGCTTCGAATCCAGCAGGCCCTCGTCCATGTTGACATCGATGATCGCGGCCCCGGCCTCGACCTGCTGGCGCGCGACGGCCAGGGCGGCGGTGTAATCGCCGTCGACCACCAGCTTCTTGAAGCGGGCCGAGCCGGTGACGTTGGTCCGCTCGCCGATATTGATGAAGGTGGGACGAACCATCGTTAAAGCGCCAATACCTGCTGAACACGCGAGCTCGGGCCATTGGGCCCGAACGGGTTTATGATCTCAATCGAGCCATGGCGTGCGCCATCCTCCATGTCTTCCGTCAGGAAGACGGCGCAGCCGGCGTCTCGCGCGGCGGTGACCAGGAGAGCGTCCCAGTAGGCCATCCGGCCCGTCGACATCAACGCCAACGCCTCGCTCACATTGGATTCGGTCGGCCCGAACGTATCGAACGTCGCCAGGATGTTCCGGGCGTTCTGCGCCGCCTCCCAAGGCGGCTGCCTCAGTTTTCGCCTCAGAACATTCTGTACTTCACCGACGACTTGCAGCCCGACAACGGCCTGATGCGTGGCCCCCAGAGCAGCCACGACGCGTTGGGCCACCGCCATCTTCCGTGGTTCGTCGTTGTCCCATAGATAAACAAACACGTTGCTATCAGCGGTAATCATCGCTCGTGCATTTCGTCACGGCTCATGGCGCGGCCCTCGGAGCGCCATCCGCTCTTCGCCCCATCGAGCAGGGCGCTCAGAGCGGCGTCTCGGTCGGCCTGAGTGCGCACGAGACGACGAATCGCGCCGGCGGGGTTCGGCGCCACGGGGTCATACCGGAAGGGCGGCGCATCAGCTTCGACGACCCCCGTCGCGACGGGTGTCTCGCACACCAGCGACACAACGTCTCCGCGGCGCGTCTTGAACAGTTCGCTCCAAAACGTGCGCATTCGACCCACAGGCTTTAAGCCCTGCGTCGGACGTCCATCCGCGCCGTTTTTCATCTTGAGCCACGTCCCGCGAACACCGTCGACCCACAACTCAACCGTCTCACCCTCGCCCAGACGGGCGAGACGCTCCGCCAGCACCGCATCGTCGTGAATATGTTTCGTCCAGATCACGTAGTCGGAAATTGTAGTGGTCGCCATCGAACGCGCTCCAACACGGGGCCATACCGGGTATATAATACCCCTATATACCCCCCATCAATACCCCATGACACCCTCGTTTAAACCAACTCGAACGGCTCCAGCCCCGCCAACCGCATCGCCTTCGGCCGCTCGGGAATCGCGCGCGGCTTCAGCCCCGCCACGGCCTGGGCGACGTGGGCGATATGATCCGGCGTGGTGCCGCAGCAGCCGCCGAGGATATTCACCAGGCCGCTCTCGGCCCACTCGTGTAGATGGCCGCCGGTCTGGTCCGGGGTCTCGTCATATTCGCCGAACGCATTGGGCAGGCCGGCGTTCGGATAGGCCGCGATCAGGGTGCCGGCCACGCGGGCCAGCTCCGCGATGTGCGGGCGCATCAGCTCGGCGCCCAGGGCGCAATTGAAGCCGACCGCCAACGGCTTGGCGTGCTTGACCGAATTCCAGAACGCCTCGGCGGTCTGGCCGGACAAGGTGCGGCCGGAGCGATCGGTGATCGTGCCGGAAATCCAGATCGGCAGGGACTCATAGCCCTCGTCCTCGAGGTCCAGGATCGCCTTGATCGCCGCCTTGCAGTTCAGGGTGTCGGTGATGGTCTCGATCAGGAACAGGTCGACGCCGCCCTCGTGCAGGGCCAGCACCTGTTCGCGATAGGCGTCGTAGACCTGGTCGAACGTCACCAGCCGGGCGCCGGGGTCGTTCACGTCCGAGGACATCGACAACATGCGGTTCAAGGGCCCGATCGAGCCGGCGACGAAGCGCGGCTTGTGCGGCTCCTTGGCGGTCCAGCGGTCGGCGGCTTCGCGGGCCAGGCGCGCGCCTTCCAGGTTCATGTCGCGGACCGCGGCGCCCATTTCGTAATCGGCCTGGGCGATCCAGGTCGAACTGAAGGTGTTGGTCTCGCTGATGTCCGCGCCGGCGGCGAAATACTGGTCGTGCAGGTCGGAAATGATGTCCGGCCGGGTCAGGCACAGGAGATCGTTGTTGCCCTTCAGTTGGCCGTCGTGGTCGACGAAGCGCGCGCCGCGGAAATCGGCCTCGGTCAGGCCGCGCTTCTGGATCATCGCGCCCCAGGAGCCGTCGAAGATCAGGATGCGCTCACGGGCGGCCGCTTTCAGGGCGGCGATACGGTCTTGGCGGGTCATTGGGCGGCCTCCCGCACGCCCAGGACCCGGCAGATCGCATAGACCAGGTCGGCGCGGTTCAAGGTGTAGAAGTGAAAATCGCGGAAGCCTTCTTCCTCGAGCTTGGCGCACATCTCGGCGGCGACCGAACAGGCGATCAGCCGGCGGGTCTCCGGATCCTTGTCCAGCCCCTCGAACAGCGCGCCCAGCCAGTCGGGCAGGCAAATGCCGATCGGCCCCGCCATCTTGACCATGCCCCTATAGTTGCTGACCGGCATGATCCCGGGGAGGATCGGGATCGTCACGCCCGCCTTGCGGACCTGGTCCACGAACCGGAGAAAGGCGTCCATGTCGAAGAAGAACTGGGTGATCGCCCGTGTGGCGCCGGCGTCCACCTTGGCCTTCAGGACATCGATGTCCTTGCTGAGCGAACCGCTTTCGGGATGGATTTGCGGATAAAGGCCTACCGAAACCTCGAACGGGGCCAGGCGAGTGATCCCCGCCGTCAGTTCCGTCGCGTTGGCGTATCCATCGGGGCGCGGCTGGTAGGTCCCGCCGATCGATCCCGGCGGGTCGCCGCGCAGGGCGACGATGTGGCGGATGCCGGCGTCCCAGTAGCCGCGGATCACCGCGTCGACCTCGTCGCGCGAGGCGTCGACGCAGGTCAGGTGGGCGGCGGGGCTCAGGCGGGTCTCGTCCAGGATCCGCTTGACGGTGCGGTGGGTGCGGTCGCGGGTCGAGCCGCCCGCCCCGTAGGTGACCGAGACGAAACCGGGCGACAGCGGCTCCAGCCGGCGGATGCAGGCCCAAAGCGCTTCCTCGGCCTCCGGCGTGCGCGGCGGCGAGAACTCGAACGAGATCGACAGCGGGTTGCCGCCGCCGCGCTGGCGTTCGGCGACGCGGGCGACGGGCCCCAAGGCGGTCGGCAGGGTGGCGAGGGCGGCGGTCATGCGAAACTCTCCTCAGGCGCGGCTTGGCGTACCGGCGCGCGCGCCGCGGTCCAGATCTTGACGGTCAGGCCCTGGCCGTCGGCCGCCGGCAGGGCGATCGGCGCGCCGGCCTTCAGATCGGCGCCCTGGGTCCAGCGCAGGATTTCCTCATCCGAGAAACCCAGCCGGCGATGCTGGTGCGCCTGGCGCAGGAATTCGAGCTGGTGCGGCGCGAAGTCCACCACCAGCAGCCGCCCGCCCGGCGCCACCAGCCGCGCGGCCTCGGTCATCGCGGCGGCCGGGTCGGACAGGTAGTGCAGCACCTGATGGACCACCACCAGATCGGCGCTGGCGTCGGGCAAGCGGGTGGCGAAAATGTCGCCGTGCCGCAGTTCGCAACGATCCAGCCCGGCCTCGGCGGCGTGGTCGCGGGCGATGTTCAGCATCTGCTGCGACAGATCCAGCCCGATCGCCGTCTCCGCCTTCGGGCCGAGCAGGGTCAACATCCGGCCCGTTCCCGAGCCCAGATCGACCAGCCGCCGGAACGGCCCCGGGCCGACAGCCTCCAGGATCGCGGCCTCGACATCCTGTTCGGACACATAAAGCGAGCGCAGTTCGTCCCACCGGGCGGCATTGCGGGCGAAATAGGCCGAGGCGTCCTCCGACCGCTCCGCGCGCACCCGCTGCAGCCGTTCGGCGTCGCGCGTCACGACCGGATCGCCGTCCTCGACCTGACCGAGAACCTGATCCAGGAACAGCCGCCTTGGTCCATGGGCGGCCAGGCGGTAGAACATCCAGGCGCCGTCCGGAAACCGCTCGACCAGCCCGGCTTCGGTCAGGAGCTTCAGATGGCGCGAGACGCGCGGCTGGCTCTGGTCCAGGATCTGGCTCAGTTCCATGACCGCCAGTTCCTCATGGGCCAGGATGGCGAGGATGCGCAGACGCGTCGGCTCCCCCGCCGCGCGCAGCATCTCCACGGTCTCTTGAGCCGACAGCTTCATGTCTCATATAAAGATATCTTTATGTCTTTATGTAAAGTGAATTTCCAATCTCAGAACGCCGTTCCTGTGGCGCATCCGCCGCACCGCGGCGGTTCCGCGCCTTCCTCGGCTCTCGCGCCTTGAAAAGGCGGTTACCGGGGCTCACCTCAGCTCAGCCTTGGCCACGCCTTCAACGCAACATTCTTTCCACGGTATCCGATGAGCCAGACTTTCCGCATCAGCCGCCGCGCCGGCCTCGCCCTCGCGATCGCCGCCAGTTGGGTCCTGACCATCCCGGGCGCCGCGCTCGCCCAGGGCGCGCGCGACCCCGGCGCCGAACAATATATCCAGGTCCAGGGCCAGCGCGTGCTGACGCTGCTGTCCGACCGATCCCTGAACTGGCCCGACAAGCTCCGCGCGTTCCGGAGCGTCGTCGACCAGATCGCCGACGTGCCGCGCATCACCCGCTTCGTCCTGGGCAAATACGCCCGCACCGCCACGCCGGCCCAGCGCGAACAGTTCGACACGCTGTTCCGCGCCTACGCCCAGAACGTCTATGCGGACCGGCTGAACAACTATCACGGCGAGATCATCAAGGTGATCGGGTCCGTGGCCCGCAATCCCGGCGACGTGATCGTCGACAGCGCCGTCTCCGGCGGCAAGCTCGACCATCCCGAACACGTCGGCTGGCGCGTGTTGAACAGTGGCGGCGGCTGGAAGATCGTCGATGTCGAGGTCAGCGGGGTCTGGCTGGCCATCACCCAACAACAGGACTTCGTCTCCACCATCGACAACGCCCACGGCGATGTCGGCGTCCTGATCGCTCAGTTGCAGAACGACGTGAAGCGGCACGAGTCGGTGCGGCAGTAGCCGGAACCCTCTCCCCGCGGACCGCTCCGCTTTCATTGCTCGCTCTTCGTGGAAGCGGTAAGCGCGCGCCACAAAACCCTTGAAGTCCGGCAGGGCGCCTCGGCTAATCGAAAGCCAACGACAAGAGGAACCCAGGACCATGAAGATCGATCTTTCCGGACGCACCGCCCTCGTCACCGGCGCCAGCCGCGGCATCGGACGGGCCATAGCTCTGGCCCTGGCGGAGGCCGGCGCGGACATCGCCGTCAATTATCACCGCGACGAGGCCGCCGCCGCCGAGACGGTGAGAGAGATCGAAACCCTGGGCCGCAAGGCCAGGTCCTATTCCGCCTCGGTCGAGAACTGGGACGAGGACCAGGCGATGGTCGAGGGCGTGCTGCGCGATTTCGGCGGCGTCGGCATCCTGGTCAATAATGCCGGCATCGCCAGCCGCGGCCAGTCGGTGGCCGACACCGATCCCGCCGAGATGGAGCGGGTGGTCCGCGTCCACGCCTTCGGCCCGCACTATCTCAGCAAGCTGGTCATTCCGTGGATGCGCCAGGCCGGCCGCGGCGACATCATCATGATCTCCTCGGTCGCGACCCTGGGCATGGCCGGGCGCGGCGGACCCTACAATATGGGCAAGGCCGCGATGGAGGCCCTGGCGCTCACGATCGCCAAGGAGGAACGCCAGCACGGCATCCGCTGTAACATCGTCGCGCCCAGCCTGACCGTGACCGAGATGGGCCGCCGCCTGACCAAGGCCACCGCCGGCGTCGACGACATCCACGAATTGGACGCCCGCTCGCCCTTCGGCCGCGTCAGCACGCCGGAGGACGTGGCCGCCGCGGTCACCTGGCTGGTCTCGTCGGCCAATCCCTACGCCAACGGGCAGAAGATCAACATCAACGGCGGCGGGTGAGGCCATGAGCACACCGTCAAGCGCCGCGTTTATGACGACGACGCGCGCCAATCGCCAAAAGACACTTCCGCCATGTTGAACAGGCAAGATCGGCGCGGCCAGAAAAAGCGCGCTAGCAAAGGCGCCCGGAAGGGAAGCCCGCCTCGGTCGACCGGGAACGTCACCCTCGATATTGCTCAAAAGCATGAGAGCGAGGGGCGGTTATCGGACGCGGCGGAATTGTACCACGCCCTCATAAAGGCGGACCCGCTTGATCCCGAGCCCGTCCGGGCGCTGGCCTTGCTGGCGTACAAAGCCAAATACTACAACCTGGCCTCAAGCCTGTTCAGGCGAGCACTGGATCTGGGGGGGCAGTCCGCCGAGATCCACTTCAACCTGGCGCTGACGCACAGTGGTCTCGGGGATTATTCGGCCGCGCGCGTTTCGCTGGAGTCCGCTTTATCCGCCCGCCCGGATTTAGCGCAGGCGCATCTCATGCTCGGCAATCTTCACCAGTGGGACGGTCAACTCGACTTGGCCGAACGGAACTTCAACGCGGCGATCAAAATTGATCCGCGATATGCCCACGCCTTCATGAACCTTGGTAATCTTCGAAGGGAACAGCGGCGCTCCGAGGAGGCGGAGACCCTTCTAAGGCGCGCCCTCTTCCTCAAGAAAGACGACGCCGAGATACACCGGAACCTCGGCGGCGCCCTCCAGGACCAGGGCGAACTCAAGGGTGCATTGGACCATTTCAAGCGCGCCTTGGAGATCGATCCAGGCATTCCGGAAGGTCATAGCAGCCTTTTGCTTTGTCTCAATTATGACAATGACGTATCCATGGAGGATATTTACCGACAACATGTAGCCTACGCCAATAGAATTGAAGGCCTTGGAATATGCAAAACTTTACATCCGCGTCACGTACGACTCACGGAACGTGTCAAGATCGGCTATGTCTCGGGGGATTTCTGTCGGCACCCTGTCGGGTATTTCTTGGCGAGCGTGCTGGAATCGCATGATCGCGACAAATTCGAGAGCATTTGCTATTCGAACGGCTCCAAAAACGATGACCTCACCCAGCGAATGAGGCGGGCCAGCGACGGCTGGGAGGATATCCGCAATCTGTCCGATTCAAGCGCGTCGGAGCGCATTCGGGATGCTGGAATCGACATTCTCGTGGATCTTTCGGGCCATACCGGACGCAATCGTCTGGGTATCTTCGCCAGGCGGCCGGCGCCGGTTCAAGCCAGTTGGATCGGATATGTCGCGACCACGGGAATGACATCGATCGATTATGTTCTCACGGACATCGACACGGTCCCCTTGGCGACGGAGAAGTACTTTTCCGAGACCGTCCTGCGACTTCCTTCGGGGCGTTTCTGCTACGCGCCCCCCGACTACGCCCCCGACGTCGCGTCGCGGGCGACGGATTCGACCGCCATTGTGTTCGGCAGCTTCAATCACGTCCTGAAGATTGGGCCCGAGGTGGTGAAACTTTGGTCCGAACTGCTGCGCCAGACGCCCAATTCCCGCCTTCTGCTGAAATGGCTGTCGCTGGGCGACAAGAGCACGAGGGACCGCCTGAAGGACAGGTTCGTCAAGGAAGGCGTCGCCGCGGAACGGATCGAGTTGCGTGGCCCGTCGCCCCACCGAGACATGCTCGCCGAGTACGGCGACATGGATATCGCGCTGGACCCGTTTCCATATTGCGGCGGCATGACCTCCTGCGAGGCGCTCTGGATGGGTGTTCCGGTGGTCACATGGCCAGGGGAGCGGCCGTCGTCGCGCCAGACGCTCCCGATGCTCAGGGCGCTCGGCCTGTCCGATCTCGCGGCTGACTCTTCCGAGGCCTATGTGCGGATCGCCGCTGACCTCGCGCATGACCGCGACCGTCTGGCCAGCCTGCGAACCGGTCTGCGATCGCATATGGCGTCCTCGAGTCTCTGCGACGCAAAATCCTTCACCTTGGCGCTGGAGCAAGCGTATCGGACCATGATCAGCCGGCTGGTAGCGGACGGTTCGTGACAGCCGCCTTCTTTTGACGGCGAAAGCGTTGCGCCCTGAAGGCGGCGGCGCCGCGCCACAACGGATTTGAAACCGTCACCGTCCTGCGCAAAGGATGCTGCTTACGAGCATCCCCGGAGGCGTTCATGGACGAAGATTTCCGCAAGGCGGCGCTGGACTACCACCGCTTGCCCCGGCCGGGAAAATTAGCCATCGAGCCGACCAAGCGGATGGCGACCCAGCGCGACCTGGCCCTGGCCTATTCGCCCGGCGTGGCCGCCGCCTGCGAGGCGATCGCCGCCGACCCGTCCGAAGCGCGCAACATGACCGCGCGCGGCAACCTGGTGGCCGTGCTGACCAACGGCACCGCCGTGCTCGGCCTCGGCGACATCGGCCCATTGGCCGGCAAGCCGGTGATGGAGGGCAAGGCGGTCCTGTTCAAGAAGTTCGCCGGCATCGACGTCTTCGACATCGAGGTGGACTGCAAGGATATCGACCTGCTCTGCGACATCGTCGCTTCGCTGGAGCCGACCTTCGGAGCGATCAATCTGGAGGACATCAAGGCCCCCGAATGCTTCGTCGTCGAGCAGCGGCTACGCGAGCGGATGAACATCCCGGTGTTCCATGACGACCAGCACGGCACCGCCATCGTCTGCGCCGCCGCCATCCAGAACGGGCTGAGGCTGCAGGGCAAGGACCTGAAGGACGTCAAGCTGGTCACCTCGGGCGCCGGCGCGGCGGCCCTGGCCTGCGTCGACCTCCTGGTCAGCATGGGCCTGCCCGTCGACCACGTCACCCTGACCGACATCAAGGGGGTGGTGCACAAGGACCGGGGCGACCCGATGGCGCCCAACATGGCCCGCTACGCCCGGACCACCGATGCGCGCACCTTGGAAGACGTGCTGGTCGGCGCCGATGTGTTCCTGGGGCTCTCCGCGCCCAATGTGCTGCATCCCGAATGGCTGCCGCTGCTGGCGGACAAGCCGATGATCATGGCCCTGGCCAATCCGGACCCCGAGATCATGCCCGAGCTGGTGCGCGCGGCGCGTCCCGACGCCATCATGGCCACCGGCCGTTCGGACTTTCCGAACCAGGTCAACAACGTCCTCTGCTTCCCATTCATCTTCCGCGGCGCCCTCGACGTCGACGCCACCGAGATCAATGAGGCCATGAAGATCGCGGCGGTGGAGGCGATCGCGGAACTGGCCCGCGCCGAGGCCAGCGACGTGGTCGCCGCCGCCTATGGCGGGGCCGCGCCGGTGTTCGGGCCCGGCTACATCATCCCCAAGCCGTTCGATCCGCGCCTGATCCTGCACATCGCCCCCGCCGTGGCCCGGGCGGCCATGGAGTCGGGCGTGGCCCAGCGGCCGATCGCCGATTTCGCGGCCTATCACCGCGACCTGGAGCGGTTCGTGTTCCGCTCCGGCCAACTGATGCGCCCGGTGTTCGAGCTGGCCCGCCACACCCCGCGCCGGATCGCCTATGCGGAGGGCGAGGACGAACGGGTGCTGCGCGCGGTCCAGACCGTGATCGACGAGGGCCTGGCCCAGCCGGTGCTGATCGGGCGGCGTTCGGTGATCGAAGAGAAGGCCGAGAAGCTCGGCCTGCGCCTGGACTGCGCCAAGAGCATCCAGATCCTGGACCCCAACACCGATGCCGAGGTGTTCGACCCGCTGCTGTTACGGTTGCAACAACTGATGGAGCGGCGCGGCGTTCCCCCCGACGCCGCGGCGCGGCGGGCCAGGACGCGGCCGAGCGTGGCGGCGGCGCTCCTGCTGCTGTCCGGTCAGGTCGACGGCGCGCTTTGCGGCGGCGCCGGCGACTGGTGGCGACACATGAGCGACCTGCTGCCAATCATCCCGACCCGGCATGGAGCGTCGCGGGTCTACGCGCTGTCCAGCCTGATCCTGCCCACCGGCGTGCTCTTCATCTGCGACACCCATGTCAATATCGACCCCAGCGCGGAAGAGATCGCCGAGATGACCGTACTCGCCGCCGAGGCGGTGCGCCGGTTCGGGGTCACGCCCAAGGCGGCGCTGCTGTCCCATTCCAGTTTCGGGGCCAGCAATTCGCCCAGCGCCCGCAAGATGCGCGAGGCTTTGGGCCTAGTGCGCCGGCGGGCCCCCGACCTGGAGGTCGACGGCGAAATGCACGCCGACGCCGCGCTCAGCGCCGCTCTGCGCAACCGCCTGGTCTCGGACGGCCGCCTCACCGGCTCGGCCAATCTCCTGGTCATGCCGACCCTGGACGCGGCCAATATCGGGCTGACCCTCTTGACCGCGGCCACGGAGGCGCTGCTGGTGGGGCCCTTGCTGCTGGGGGTCTCCAAACCCATCCATGTGCTGATCCCCAGCGTGACGGCGCGCGGCATCGTCAATATGACCGCCCTGGCCGTCGCCCAGGCCAGCCACCAGCAAAGCGATTTCAATCCGTGAACGAAGCCTTCGATCCCGCCCGGCTGTCGGCCGGAAAGACCACCCGCTACGCCGAACTGGCGGTGGAGATCGCCGCCGTGCTGGACGTGGACGCGACCACTCGCGCGGCGTTCGACGAGGTCGATGCGACGGGCCTGAAGACGATCCTGGGCCGGATCTTCGCGGCGGCCACCGTTCCGGCCTGAGCGCCGCGCCAAGCTAGCGCATGACGCGCAGCCCGCGAACTATGCTAGCCAAGGGCGTGACGTGCGGACTCACGCGGCTGGGGCGGACCATGGCCACCTATCAGAACAGCAGTTTCTCCAATGAAACCATCGAACTCGACGACGCCGTCTTTCGCGACTGCGCCTTCCAGGACTGCGTGCTGACCTTCTCCGCGCGCGGGCCGACGGAACTGAGCGGCTGCACTTTCGCACGCTCGAAACTGGTCCCGGGCGGCGCGGCCCAACTGACCTTGACCTATCTGCGCGGCTTCTATCAGGGGCTGGGCGACTGGGGCCGGGAAACGGTCGAGCAACTGTTCGAAACGGTTCGCGGCCCCGGTTCGAGTCGCGCGACGCCCAGGACGCCAGAGCCAGGGGACGCCGACCATGCCGCGCTCGAGGCCTTCGGCGCAACTCGCGAAGGCCGAGCCATCGCGCGCGGATTTCAACACCTTTCGCCGGACCATCGCCGCCAGATCGCCGAGCTGATCGCCCGCGCGGCCGGCCTGGGCGCCTAGGAGCGGCGGGACGTGCCCTGGGCGCCCGGACGTGCAATCTGGCTCTTGCTCGCCATCGGCGCGCTGGCGCCCATCGTCGCCCGCGCCGCGCCAGGCGATCCCCAGCCGAGCCTGGCCAAGCCTTCGGCCCAACCGCCCGCGGTGGTGTCCCGTTGGTTGACCCAGCACACCGGCATGGCGCCGGGCGCGGTGGTCTCGGTCGGAGACGAATATATCGTGGCCGTGCTCTCGAGCCGGCCGCTGGACCCGGCCAAGCCGGACCTGCTGCGCCTGGAAATCCGCGCCGAGATGACCGATCCGGACGCCGAGACCGCCGGCCTGTTGCGCTCGCTTTCGGCGACGCTCGATATCAACTGCGCCGATCACACCTCGCATTTCGTCGAGGTGCGGACCTTCGCCGGCGTCAACCTGACGGGCGCCGAACAGGTCAGCCACCCCGCCGAGGGCTGGGTCGCCGACCCGCGCGGCTCCTATTTCGAGGACGTGCACACGGCGGCCTGCACGCCCAACGCACCGAGGCCGCTGATGGCGGCGCCCGGCGCCCCCGCCAGCCGGCCAGCGCCGGAGCCGTCGCCGGAACGGACCCTGTCGGCTCTACTGCGCCCAGAGCAGGCGCCCGATGCGCCGCCGCCCGCGCGAACGCCCGCCACGCGCCGCCTCCCGGACCGCGCCGTCGCCGCCCGGCCCGGCGGGACGGCCCAGATCGCCGCCGCGCTTTCGCAGGCCAAGGCCGAGGCGGCGCTGGCCGATCTGCGCGCGGCCCAGCCGGCGCTGATGGATGGGGTTTCGATCCGCATCGAGCGGATCGACCGCGGCGGCGTCGCCTATTTCCGCGCCCTGGTGTCCAGCTTCAAACCGCCGATGGGCGCGGCGGGGTTCTGCCGGCGCCTCACCGCCGCGGGCCACGCCTGTATAATCCGATAGGTATCGTTCAAGGCTTGAGGCTAATGCCACGAACGCCGTCGCGCACGATCCAAGCGGAACCGCAGCCTTTGCGTTATGGTGTGGCCTGGAGCCCCGCAAAACGGGTGCTCGAACGGGGGGCCAGATGACTTCGATTCGCGTTGGACTTGTCGCGCTGTTCCTGGCTTTGGCCGGCTCGGCCTTCGCCCAGGCTCCCGCGACCACATCGGGCGCCTATGACCACGACAGCGTCCACATCGCGCTGACCCATGTCACCGCGCTCTCCCAGGACAATGCGGAGGGCCTGCTCGACCATCCCCGGCAGGTCCGCCTGGTGTTCAGCGACCAGGATGTGCCGATCGGCGCCCTTTACGAGGCGGTCTTTCCGCCTGTCCGCGACATGGCCAAGCTTGGTCAGGTCCGCGGCGTCATGCTGGAGTTCGACCCCGCCGACCGCACCGCCGTGAGCATCACCCCGCTGGTCAAGCCCGACGACCCGTCATCCACCTTGGCCACCATTACCCGCACCAACAGCGAAGGCCTCTGGCGCCAGCTCACCGTCACCGAAACGACCATCAGCGGCGACTATCAGGACGCGGACACCGGCCTGCGCGTCACGTTCAGCGCGCCCCTGGCCGTCGATGCGATCGTGGCCGACCTGAAAGGCCCCGCGGCCCAGTCCAGCGCGCCGGTCCGCGCGCTGATCGCCCGCGCCGAAGCGATGCGAAGCGGCGACCTGACCGCCGCCGCGGCGCTGACCGCGCGGTCCGCCAGCGACGGCGTCAAATCCATGTCGCCCGAGGAGGTCAAGGGCCTCTCCGCGCCGCTCGGCGAGATGATCGCCTCGCTCAAGCGCGTTCCTCGCGTGGTGATCCGCCAACATTCCGCGGTCGCCCTGATGGGCGGCGGCGAATCCGCCAACCTGTTGTTCGAGGATGGGGCCTGGAAGGTCGCGGACTAGCGCCGCGCGGGAGACGCCTCCAGGTCCTCCCCGTTTCGGGGAGGGGGTGAGAAGCAGCGCAGCGCGCTTTGCGCTGTCCCTGCCATCGCCAACGATTTGGCGATGGCCACGCCGAACGGGCGCCGCGCTCGGGCGCCCCATGGCTCGCCGTGTAAAGAATTTTGAACTCTCAATAATGATAATGCTTCGCAATATCGAGGCGCTGTGTTAGCGATCCCGCCCGATCGATGGCCCCTTCGTTCCGACGCATACGGACGGAGAGCCGTCGATCACTATTTCAAAGTCGCTTTGGGTGGGCAGATGCGGTCTTCGTCGAATTTCGGACAAACGGCGCCGTCCTTGGGCGCGAAGCTTCAGGTGGTCGGCGCGGCCGGGGTTTGGGCGGCGGGGCTGGCCGCCGGACCAGCGGCGCACGCCGAGACCGCGCCCCCGGACGATGGCGCCGCGGCCGACCACGAAAAGGGCGTCAACCCGGGCGAAGTCGTCGTCACCGGCATCCGCCCCCTGCTTGGGCAAAAGATCCCGCTCACGATCCAGGACACCCCGCAATCGGTCAATGTGGTGTCCAAACAACTTCTGGAAGACCAGGCGGTGACCCGACTGGAGGACGCGCTGAAGAACGTCCCGGGCGTCACGCTCAACGCCGGCGAGGGCGCCGCGCGCGGCGACACCATCAATATCCGCGGCTTCTCGGCCTTCAACGACTTCTTCCTCGACGGCATCCGCGACGCCGCGATCTATGTCCGCGACCCGTTCAACCTGCAGTCCATCGAGGTGCTGAAAGGCCCCTCCGCGACCCTGTTCGGCCGCGGCTCGACCGGCGGCGCGGTCAACCAGGTGAGCAAGGCGCCCACGCTGGCGCCCTTCGGCGTGCTGACCGCCGACTTCGGCGCGAACGAGGAATACCGCGGCGTGATCGACCTCGATCAGCCCATCAGCCACGACGCGGCCTTCCGCCTGAACGCGATGGGCGAGTCCTCCGAGGTCGCGGGCCGCGACTATGTCCGCAACCGCCATTGGGGCGTGGCCCCTGAACTGGCCTTCGCTCTGGGCGAGCCGACCACGGTCACCCTGGCCTATCTGCACCTGACGGAAAACGACGTGCCCGACGATGGCGTCCCGTTCGTGAACGGCGCGCCGGCGCGGGTCAACCGGACCAATTATTATGGGCTGGCGTCCGACAAGGCCGACTCGGTGGTCGATATCGGGACCTTCCGGATCACCCACGCGTTCAATTCGAACGTGTCGGTCTCGAACACGCTGCGCTACGCCCATTACGAATTCAACTATCGGTTCGACACGCCCAACTTCGGCGGCGTCGCCTCCGGCGGCCTGGGCGCGCCGACGCCGGGCGCGCCGCTCAGCGGCATCCTGATCGGCCGCGACGCGCCGGACAGTTCCGGCGTCCAGACCAACCTGACCGACCAGTTCGATGTGACGGCGCGGTTCTCCACCGGCTTCCTTCAGCACACCATCGTGACCGGAGTGGAGCTGGCGCGGCAGACCAACGACCTTGTCAGTTACAACAACCCCTTCAACAGCAACAATAATTGGGTTCCCGAGACATCGCTCCTGAATCCCGACCCGAACGAGCCCAAGCCCCACGAACCCGCGACCAAGGTCCAGGACACCACCGCCGATTCGGAAGCCGGCTATGCGACCGACACCATCAATGTCGGCCCCTATGTCGACCTGATCGGCGGCGTGCGCGTGGACCGGTTCGCCGCCTCCTACGACCAGACCACCTTGAAGACCGGGGCCGTGCTCAAGCTCGGCCACACCGACGTCGTCGCCAGCCCCCGCGCCGCCCTGGTGTTCAAGCCGGCGCCCTGGCAGAGCTTCTATTTGTCCTACGGAACCTCGTTCGACCCGTCGGCCGAGGCGCTGACCCTGACTTCCAAACTGGCCAATCTCGGGCCGGTCAAGGCCACCACCTATGAAGGCGGGACCAAGACCAGCCTGCTGAACGGCGGCCTGCTGCTGACCGGCGCGGTCTTCCACACCGAGGTCGACAACGCCCAGATCAACGACCCGGAAAACCCCGGCCTCACCGTCCTGCAGGGCAACGAGACCGTGCGGGGTTTCGAGCTGGGGGCCACGGGCCACATCACGCCGAAACTGGAGATCACCGCTGGCTACACCTATCTCGATGGCCAGACCAGCGGCACGGCGGGAACGGCGCCGGTCGTCAAATACACCGACGTGCTGATCCCCAATCTGGCGCGCAACGCGGTCAATCTGTGGACTGAATATTATATCACCGACCCCTGGGAGGTCGGGCTCGGCTTCAACTATCTCGACCGGCGCGTCGCCAATGTCGTCTCCCCCGGGACCGCGGCGGCGTTCGTGCCGAGCTATGTGGTCTGGAGCGGCATGACGTCCTACCGGATCAATGATCGGCTGACCGTTCAGGTCAATGCGATCAACCTGTTCAACAAGCTCTATTACGACAGCGTCTATTACACCTCCGCCTCGGAAAACCACGTCATCCCCGGCGCGGGCCGCACCTTCAAGCTGACCCTCCGGGCCAAGTTTTAATGCGGGCTGGGCCGTCGCCGCCTTCGCGCGATCCAGCGGCCGAAGCCGAGGCCCACTACCGGCGCATGTGGAGGCTGCGGCGGATGAGCGCCAGCGAGCTCGCCGCCCTGCTCGCCGGCGATCCGGCGCGGATCGCGCCCTGGATCGAAAGCGCCGCCCGCTACGGCGTGCTCGAAGCCCAGGTGCGGCTGGGCCAGATGCGGCTCGACGGCGCCGGCGTCGCGCGGGACCCGGCGGCGGCGCTGGGCTGGTTCACTCGCGCCGCCAAGAAAGGCTCGCCGGAGGCCATGAACATGGTCGGGCGCTGCCATGAGAACGGCTGGGGCGTGGCTCGGGACCTGCCCGGCGCGGCGCTTTGGTACGCGCGCGCGGCCGAGGCCGGTCACGACTGGGGCGAATACAATTTTGCCAACATGCTGTTCGACGGGCGCGGCGTGGCCCGCGATCAGGCGCGCGCGGCCGCCCTCTACCGGCGCGCGGCCGATCAGGGTCATACGCGCGCCATGAACCTTCTGGCGCGCTGCTATGAAGAGGGCTGGGGCGTGAGCCGTGATGAGGCCCAGGCCTATGCGTGGTATCGACGGTCGGCGGAAGGCGGCTACTTCCGCGCGGAATATAATTTCGCGACCCTGCTGGCCGCGTCCGGCCGCGTCGAGGAGGCGTTGGGATGGTTCGAAAAGGCTTGCCGCACGGCGACGCCGGACAGCGTGGGGGGGATGGTCGACGGGCTGGCGCGGCAGAGCCAGCCGCGACTATCCGCGCTCGGCCGAAGGCTGCGCGAGGACTTGGCCATCCAGGCCTGAAGATCCGGCCGGAGCGCGTGACGCGATGACCCTGCACATCCCCAAGGTTCTGAACGCCGATCAGGTGCGCCACTGCAACGAGGTGCTGGCCAAGGCTGACTGGATCGATGGCCGCGCCACCGCCGGGGAGCAGTCCGGGCGGGCCAAACGCAACCTGCAGGTCGCCGAGGACGCGCCGGAAGCCAAGGCGCTGGGCGAGATCGTGATCCGGGCCCTGGCCGCCAACGCGAAGTTCATGTCGGCGGCCCTGCCGCTGCGGGTCTATCCGCCGCTGTTCAACCGCTATGGCGAAGGCATGACCTTCGGCTCCCATATCGACAACGCCATCCGCGTCTCGCCGGTCACCGGCGGGCGCTATCGGACGGACCTGTCGTGCACCCTCTTCCTCACCGATCCCGACGACTATGACGGCGGCGAACTGGTGATCGAGGACGGGTTTTCCCCCCGTCGGGTGAAGCTGGCGGCCGGCGACCTGGTCCTCTATCCAGCCACCACCGTGCACCGGGTCGAGCCGGTCACGCGCGGCGAGCGTTGGGCCTCGTTCTTCTGGGTCCAGTCGATGGTCCCCGATCCCGAACAGCGCCGGCTGCTTCACGATCTGGATCAGGCCACGATGGGCGCGCGCGGAACGCTCGGCGACGAGCACCCGACCGCCGTATCCCTGGTCGGCGTCTATCACAACCTGCTGCGCATGTGGTCGGCGGTCTGAGCGGGCGCGCGCCCGAAGCCAAAATCACCTCAATGCGATCGCGGCGGCCGCGCCAAACAAGCGCTTGCGTGACTTTCGGCATCTGTTGAATTGTTCGCAAGGCCGCCGGACGATGCGGCCGCGAGGAGCAAGCCATGGCCACGGCGCCGAACGGTTCGAGGTCGCGGGCCTCGGCCTGCGCGACAAGAGCTGGGGTCCGCGCCACTGGCAGGCGATCAACTGGTACCGCTACTGCCCGATGAACTTCGGGCCGGATTTCGCCATGATGATCTCGGTCGCGGAGGGCCGCTCGAGCGGCAGGGTGCTCAAGGACGGCGTCTACCACCTGATCGCCGAGGCGAGCATCGAGAGTGACTGGGACGAGAACGGCTACCAGACCGCGCTGCGCTCGCACGTGAAGACGCGGTCCGGCGCTGAATACGATGTCACCGGCCAAGTCCTCTCGCTGATCCCGCTGCGCAACCGGCGCAAGAGCCCGGATGGCGCCGAGTTCGTCACCCGGATCACCGAGGGGATGACCGAGTACCGCTGCGACGGGCGGGTCGGCTACGGGCTGTCGGAATATCTCGACCAGATCGTGGACGGCCGTCCCACCGGCCCCGACTTGCCGGCGAGCTGGACGGCTCCGGTATGATCCGACAGGAGCCACATGGCGGAATTCGCGAACGAGAGGGTCCTCGTCCTCGGGGGAAGCCGGGGGATCGGCGCGGTGGTCGTGCGACACTTCGCCAACTGCGGAGCGGCGGTCACTTTCTCCTACGCAGGTTCCGAAGAGGCCGCGGCCGCGCTTTCGACAGCGCCAACCGCGACGGATCGGCTGAGCGCTGAGTTGCGCCCGTCCTGTGACAACGTTGTCGAAACCGCCCAAGTGGAAGAGCTATTTCATACAGTGTCACTGCAATACCGCGAATTAATCGAATTTATTGAACAAACTGAACGACGAAATCATGTTTTGAAAATTATAATAGCTGATGAAAATTCTCTTTACCTAAAAGTATAATTTTTTCCGTCCTGCAATTCTAAAAATCCACCTCAACGTCATCAGATGGCGGTGTATCCACACGATCAAAATAAAATGCTCTACCCTGATCTACCTCGGCACCTCGAGCTGAAAGCTTTAGATCACCGCTAGCAAAACACCACGTTATTTCGGTATTATCAAATATTCCGCCAACTTTATTTTGCCAATTTGGATGTTCAATTCGGCAAGGCTTTCCATATTTCATCTCGAACGCGGCTTGAATCGTTAAAAAGTGCGCTCCGCCAAAAAACACGGCCACAGAATGCAATTGGTTTCGATAAAATGTAATGTAAACAGTCGGAATAGCCAGAATTCCATCTATGTCATTGCCACTAATTCCGGCGATCGTTTCGCCATTTGGGACACATTGTACCAAATCATCTTTGTCAGGCAGCTCACATCTCCCGATATTTAACGGATTAACACTTATACCAGCCGTGGCGCCTTTGAATTCAAAGGCAGGGAGAGGTGCGCGTGTGCCTACAGTGGTCGCTGCAGCTCGGTTATGGCTCACACGAGCCTCGGCTATCCGCTGTCCAAGTGCGATTTGGCCTGAGGTCATTTGGCTCGCCGTGGCGGCGCGCATTTTTCCGAGCTTGTCGCGCATGTCAGCGGTTGAGAGGTTGGAAATTGCCGAGGTGACCCAACTATAGGCTTGCACTAAATCGCGCGGGCCGCCCTGACCCATCGCGTACATCACCGCGAGATCGGCCTGCGCCTGAGGATTGTTTTGGTTGGCGGCTTTAAGGAACCAATCCGCTGCTTTGCTGTAGTCCTGCGTCACGCCTCTTCCATATTGATATGCCAGCCCAAGATTGGTCTGTGCTTGGGCATACCCTTGGTTTGCGGCCAATGTGCACCATTTGAGGGCCTCGACATTGTCCTGCGGCAGGCCCTGGCCGTTGGCATACAACACACCCAACGCATTTTCGGCCGCCGGACTACCGGCTTCGGCCAGTGGGCGAAAAGCCGCTAGTGCAGCGGAGTAGTCCCCGCGTTCAGCCGCCGCCTTTCCGTCCTCAAAAGTCGTTGCAGCCGCCCCCGTATTGGCTTGCCCCAACGCAACGAGGGACGCCAAGAACAGCAATAGAGCCTTGATCCGCATTGATCGCTCCCACGGTGTATCGCGCTCCCAAATACGTTGGAACCGCAAGGCCAAATATCAAAAATACGGGCATTACGGTGACACTGTGCGAATTCCACCTACGCTCCCCGAGTGGAAGACCTATTTCGTACAGCGTCACCGCAATGCCAGTAATTCCCCTTTTATTTCAGCCTGTTAGGCTGAAATAATGGCGGAGAGGGAGGGATTCGAACCCTCGATACCCTTGCGAGTATGCCGCATTTCGAGTGCGGTGCTTTCAACCGCTCAGCCACCTCTCCGGAAGCGATTGGGGCGCTGATCGGTGGCGCCTTGAGCGAGGGCGCGGAACCTAGCCGCGCGCCCGACCTTTCGCAAGCCCAGCTTTCGCAAGCCCGGACGCGCGGCAATAATGCGCCGCGCTGGGAGCGAGGAACACCCGTGACGCTGAAGCCGGAAAGCCTGCTGTGTTCTCGGCCCGAGGGGCTCTATTGCCCGCCCGGCGACTTCTTCATCGATCCGGTGCGGCCGGTGGCGCGGGCGGTGATCACCCATGGCCATTCCGACCACGCCCGCGCCGGCCACGGCCTGGTGCTGGCCACGGCCGCGACCCTGGACATCATGGCCGAGCGCTATGGCGCCGACTTCGCCGGCCAGGCCCGGCCGCTGGCCTATGGCGAGGCGACGCGCCGCGACGGGGTCGAGGTCAGCCTGGCGCCGGCCGGCCATGTGCTGGGCTCGGCCCAGGCCGTGGTGCGCTGGAAGGGGCTGACCATGGTGGTCTCCGGCGACTACAAGCGCCGGCGCGATCCGACCTGCGCGCCGTTCGAGCCGGTGGCCTGCGACGTGTTCGTCAGCGAGGCCACCTTCGGCCTGCCGGTGTTCCGCCATCCGCCGGACGCGGGCGAGGTCGCCAAGCTGCTCAAATCGGTCGCCCAGTTCCCCGAGCGATCGCACCTGGTCGGCGCCTATGCCCTGGGCAAGGCCCAGCGGATCATCCGCCTGCTGCGCGAGGCCGGATACGACCGCGCGATCTATGTCCACGGAGCGATGGAGCGGCTGAACGCGCTCTATGAGCGTCACGGCGTGGCCCTGGGACCGCTCGCGCCGGCGACGGGAGCCGACGGCGACCTGGCCGGGGAGATCATCATCGCGCCGCCAAGCGCGTTGGCGGAACGATGGTCGCGGCGGTTCGCCGATCCGGTCCCGGCCTTCGCCTCCGGCTGGATGGGCGTGCGGGCCCGGGCGCGCCAGCGGGCGGTCGAACTGCCGCTGGTGATTTCGGACCATGCCGACTGGGACGAACTGACCGGGACGGTGGCGGAGCTGAACCCCGCCGAACTCTGGATCACCCACGGGCGCGAGGAGGCCCTGGCCCGCTGGGCGGCGCTGAACGGGATCGCGGCGCGACCGCTGTCCCTGGTCGGCTACGAGGACGAGGACGCCTGAATGGGGAAGCTGGCCGGGCGGCCGCCGAGGCCCGCGTCTCCCGGCGCTTGAGCCCGAGGGCGCGGGGCGCGATTGTTCGACCATGCGCGCCTTCGCCGAACTGCTCGATCGCCTGTCCTTCACCGCCTCGCGCAACGCCAAGCTGGTGCTGATGCGGGACTATCTGAACAGGGCGGGCGATCCGGAACGGGGCTGGGCGCTGGCGGCCCTGACCGGGGAGTTGAAGTTCGACGCCGCCAAGCCGGCCTTCATCCGCAAGGCGGTCGAGGCGCGGATGGACGCCGAACTGTTCGCCTGGTCCTACGACTATGTCGGCGACCTGGCCGAGACCGTGGCCCTGGTCTGGCCCGCCAGGCCCGGCGCGAACCATGAGATCGAACTGCCGGAGGTGGTCGAGGCGCTGCGCACCACCTCCCGCGCCGGGGTGCAGCGGCTGATCGAGGGTTGGCTCGACGCCCTGGACGCCACCCAGCGCTGGGCGCTGCTGAAGCTCCTGACCGGCGGGCTCAGGGTCGGGGTCTCGGCGCGGATGGCCAAGCAGGCCTGCGCGGACCTGGGCGGCGTGGCCGTGGCGGAGGTCGAGGAGGTCTGGCACGCCCTGGCGCCGCCCTATGAGCCGCTGTTCGCCTGGCTGGACGGGCGCGCGCCGCGGCCCGAACCGGAGGCCCAGGGGCGGTTCCGCTCCGTGATGCTGGCCCAGCCGATCGACGCGGCGGTCGACCTGGCCCGGCTCGATCCGGCCGACTACGCCGCCGAATGGAAGTGGGACGGCATTCGCGTCCAGGCGGTCAGCGAGGGCGGCCTGCGCCGGCTCTATACCCGCACCAGCGACGACATCTCGGCCGCGTTTCCCGATGTCCTGGACGCGCTCGATTTCGACGGGGTGGTGGACGGCGAGTTGCTGGTCCTGCGCGAGGGCCGGGCCGCGCCGTTCGCGGACCTGCAACAGCGGCTGAACCGCAAGACCGTCGACGCCCGGCTGGCCGCCGCCCATCCGGCGGGCGTGCGGGCCTATGACCTCCTGGTCGAGAAGGGCGAAGACCTGCGCGGCCTCGGCTTCGCCGAGCGGCGCGTCCGGCTGGAGGCCTTCATCGGCGCCCTGGCCTCTCCGCGCATCGACCTGTCGCCCTTGCAGCCGTTCGCGACCTGGGCCGAGCTGACCCAGTTGCGCGCCGCGCCGCCGCCAGGCGACGCGCGCAAGGCCGAGGGCCTGATGCTGAAACGCTGGGATTCGACCTATCAGGCCGGCCGGCCCAAGGGGCCGTGGTTCAAGTGGAAGCGTGATCCGTTCCTAGTCGACGCGGTTTTGATGTACGCCCAGCGCGGCCACGGCAAGCGCTCCAGCTTCTATTCCGACTACACGTTCGGCGTCTGGAGCGACGGCGCCCTGACTCCGGTCGGCAAGGCCTATTTCGGCTTTACCGACGAGGAGCTGACCCAGATCGACAAGTTCGTGCGCGACAACACCATCGACCGCTTCGGGCCGGTCCGTTCGGTGCGGGCGAACCCGGACTTCGGCCTGGTGCTGGAAGTGGCGTTCGAGGGGCTGCAGCGCTCGACCCGGCACAAGTCCGGGGTGGCAATGCGCTTCCCCCGGATCAACCGGATCCGCTGGGACAAGCCGGCCCGCGACGCGGATACGCTGGAGCGGCTGGAGACGATGCTGACGCGGATGGAGGCCGGCGGAGACCTGGACTAGGTGGAGGCTCGGCGTGAACCCAGCCGTCCCAGCCTTTGCGCGACGAGCATCCAGGCGATGGCGGCCTGCACCACGCCCGACGCCAGGACGATCCAGCCCGAGTCGTTCAGGCGCGCCAGCGGCATGAACGCCGCGCCGCCGGCGGGGCCGAAGGCCGTGGATCCCACCAGTCCGCCGACCGCATAGAGCAGGGCCAGGACGATCACCGCCATCAGGTCGCCGCGCCCCGGCCGGGAGCCGAACCGGAACAGCGCGATCACGCCGAGATCGCGGATCACGAACGCCAGAAGGCCCAGCGCCGTGAAGGCGCTCGGCGCGAGCGCGTCGTCATCGTGGTTTTTCGGCGAACAGCAGAACACGATCATGGCGATCGTCGCCAGTTTCATCGCGAACAGGGCCGCGGGCGCGAGATCCGCCGCTTTCAGCCAGGCCCGGGACCTCAGCGCTTCGGCGAACCGGCGCATCCGGATCGGATCGGCGGGCTCGGCGAAGGCGGCGACATAGGCCGCCACCAACAGGGTGGCGCCGGCGGCGAAGGCCCACGCCGAGGGACCGCCCGCTTCCGACGCCAGACCGGCGCGCCACAAGGCCGCGAAGACCAGGAAGCCGGTCCAGAGCCACGGCGTATTGTGGATTTGCAGTTCCAGCCGCATAAGCCGCCAGGCCCCGACCACGGCCCAGGCGGCGAAGGCGCCGAGGCTGAGGCTGGTGAAGGTCAAGGCCGGGATCTCCTGGCCCCACCAGGTCACGGGCGGCTGCGCCAACGCGCTGAACAGGGCCCCGATCGACCAGTGCATGCCGTGCAGCCCCAGGCTGGAACTGACCATCGAAAGCAGAAGCAGCCCGCCCAGGACGCCGAGGACCACCGCCCCGCCGCTGGCCATGCGGCCCTCGGTGCGCGCCTTGCGCACCCCGATCAAGGCCGCGCCCATCGCGCAGGCCTGGACGAAGACGCCCAAGGCGGCGAGGCCGAACACGATCCGCGGCGCCTCGGCGGGGCCGCGAACAACAGCGGCCGACAGGGCGACGGCCGCGAGGCCGGTCACGGCGGCGATCCAGGCCAGGCTGGTCGCGCCAAAGAGCTTGCCCCAGGTCATCGACCAGGGATCGATGGCCGACAGGCGCTGGAATTCCCAGGTGCGTCCACGGATCTCGTCGAGCACGGCGGCGCCGGCGGCCCAGGCGCCCCAGATGACGCCGCAGGCGACGAACACCGCCATGCCGGCCTGGCCGACCAGCTTGATCGCCGCTTGCGGATCGTCGCTGTCGCGCGCCGCCAGGATCACCGCCCCGTACAGCAGCGCCAGGACGACGCCGGCGCCGACGATGCGCCTCGGCGCGGCCTCCAACCAAAGATTGCGGGCGAATTCAGGGTTCATGCCAGCTCTCCTTCGGGCGCCTTGGCCGGCCGGCGGGCCTCGTCCAGATAGGTCTGTTCCAGCGTGCGCTTGATCGGCGCGAAGGCGCGAATGGGCAGGCCGGCGCCGATCAGCCGGGCCAGCAGCGCCGCCTCGGCCTCGGCGCCGCCCGCGACACGGACCCGCGCCTCCTCCGGCGTGGCCGACTCCACCGAAATCCCGAGCCCGGTCAGCACCGCGCCCAGATCCGGGTTCGGAACAGCCAGTTGCAGGCGCACCAGGTCCGCCTCGATGTCCGCGCCGCCCGCCGCCACCACGCCCGAACCCGCGACGCGCCCGTCGCGCAGCATCAGCATGCGGGTCGAATAGTCCTCCAGCTCGGCCAGGATGTGAGAAGAGACCACGATGGTCATGCCCTCTGCGGCCAACCGGTTGATCAGGTCCGACAGCGAGCGGCGCGCCTCCGGATCCAGGCCGGCGGCCGGCTCGTCCAGCAACAGCACGCGCGGGCCGTGGACGATGGTCTGGGCGATGGCCAGCCGCTGGCGCAGCCCGCGCGACAGGTGGCCGGAGCGGGCCTCCAGCCGGTCGCCAAGTTGCACCTTGTCGGCCGCCGCCAGCGCCGCCCGGTCGGCGGCCGCCGCCGCCACGCCCCGCGAACGCGCCGCATAGATCAGGGACTGGCGGACGGTCAGTTGGTCATAGAGCCCGAAGAAATCCGGCAGGTAGCCCAGGGCCGCGTGCACGGCGCGCGGATCGGCCTGGGTGTCGAGGCCGGCGATGCGGATCGCGCCTTCGGTCGGCGTGTCCAGGGCGGCCATGCACCGCATCAAGGTTGTCTTGCCGGCGCCATTGGGGCCGACCAGCGCCAGGACCGCGCCCTCCGCGACGTCGAAGCTCACCCCCTCCAGCACCCGGGCGGCGGGATAGTCGTAGGCCACGTCTCGCACCACGATCATCGGGCGGCTCCTCCTTGAGGCCGGACATCACAGGCCCGCATCAAGGCTAGGCCCGGCGCCGGCCCGCGCCAAGTTATCGATTTGACAGGTTCGGCGCGCCAAGCTTGGCCGATCGGGTTAAATCGGAGTCGCGATGATTCCCGCTCCCAGCCATCTGGCGCACGCGCCGCCGCATCCGAGCCAGCCGCCGCTGGACGTGCTGTTCGGCCGCGTGCGGGCCGCGCTCGACGGCAACCCGGCGGTGTGGCAGGAGTTCGTCCGCTGGTCAGGCCACCTCGCCGTCAATCTGGCGGTGTCGCTGCTGATCCTGGTCCTGACCTTCTGGGGCTCACGCTGGATCAGCCGCCTGGTCCGCCGCGCCCTCGGCGGCCTGCCCAACAACCAGCCCGCCGACACGACCCTGCGGATCTTCGTCTCGGCCCTGGTGCGCTGGATTGTAATCGCCCTGGGCCTGGTGGCCGTGCTGCAGCAACTCGGCGTGCAGACCACCTCGATCCTAGCGGTGCTGGGCGCGGCGTCCCTGGCGCTGGGTTTGGCCGTGCAAGGCGCGCTGGGCAATGTCGCCGCCGGCGTGATGATCCTGATCAACCGGCCCTATCGGGTCGGCGACTGGGTCGAGATCAACGGCAAGGTGGGGCGGGTCAAGCGGCTCGGCCTGTTCGGCACCGAACTCTCGGATGGCGACAATCTCGACATCCACATTCCGAACTCCAAGGTGCTCGGCGAGATGATCGTCAACTACTCCACCGCCGCCAACCGCCGGATGGAGATCAATATCCGCGTCGACTATGCCGACGACCTGGACCGCGCGATCGACGTGCTCGGCGGCTGCGCGACCGCCGATCCGCGCATCCTGGCCGACCCCGCGCCCTGGGCCGGCGTCACGGCGCTCGGCGACAGCGCGGTCACGGTCACCCTGCGCGCCTGGGCCAATCTCGACGTCTATTGGGACGCTCGCTACGCGATGCTGAAGCGGGTCAAGGAGTCCTTGCAGGCCGCGGGGATGCGGGTGGCCTATCCGCACCAAGTGTCGGTCGAGCGGAATCCGACGCAAAGCAAAAAGGACGCGCATCCGAAGGCGCGCGCCCATAAGCCGCCTGGCGGGGCGGTCGATTAAAACGGCGCTGTCCGTTCAAGATCGATCGCGGCGGCGGTCCCCCTCCCACGCTGCGCGCGGGGGAGGAATATAATAAAGGTGCGCCCCCTTTGGGGGAGCTGGCGCGGAGCGCCGGAGGGGAACCGACGCGCCGCTAGACCTTCGCCGGACTCCAGCGCTTCGGCTTGTTCCCGCCCGCCGCGGGGCCGCGCCGATCGCCGGACGGCTTGCCGGCATGAGCGGCCGGCCGGTGGTTGTGCGACTTGGGCGCCCGGTGGTTGACGTTCTGGGCCGGGCGGGCCTTGGCGGCCGGCAAGGCCTGTTCAGCGGCTGGGCCCGAGGTGGTTGCGGCAGTGATCTCGCCCAGCTTCTTGTCGTTGCGGCGATCGAAGGCCGGCAGGGTCTGGCGGGTCAGCTTCTGGATATCGCGCAAGAGGCCGCGCTCGTCGTCGGCGCAGAACGCGATCGCCACGCCCTCGGCCCCGGCCCGCGCGGTGCGGCCGATCCGGTGGACATAGGCTTCCGGCGTTTGCGGCAGTTCGTACTGGATCACATGGGTGACCGCGTCCACGTCGATGCCGCGCGCGGCGATGTCGGTGGCGATCAGGGCGCGAACCTTGCCGGCCTTGAAGGCGGCCAGGGCGCGCTCGCGCTGGCTCTGGGTCTTGTCGCCGTGGATGGCGGCCGACATCACGCCGACGCTGTCCAGATACTTCTGGACCCGGTCGGCGCCGCGCTTGGTGCGGGTGAAGACCAGGGCGCGGGTCATCTCGGGATCGGCGAACAGCTCGGCCAGCAGGGCCCGCTTGCGCGGCGCCTCGATGAACAGCAGTTGCTGGCTCACCCGTTCGGCCGTGGTGGCGGCCGGGGCGACCGAGACCTGCACCGGATTGACCAGCAGTTCGCCGGCCAGCTTGCCGATCTCGGTCGGCATGGTGGCGGAGAAGAACAGGTTCTGGCGCTTGCGGCTCATGCCCGAGACGATCCGGCGGATCGGCTGCAGGAAGCCAAGGTCGAGCATCTGGTCGGCTTCGTCCAGCACCAGGATTTCCGTGGAGCTGAGGTCGGCGGTGCGTTCGCCCAGATGGTCGATCAACCGGCCGGGCGTGGCGACCAGGATGTCGATGCCATGAGCCAGGGCCTTGATCTGCGGGCCATATTTGACGCCGCCGAACACCACCGCGACGGTCATGCCCATATGGGCGCCATAGGTGCGGAAACTGTCGGCGATCTGGCTGGCCAGTTCGCGGGTCGGTGAGAGCACGACACAGCGGGCGCCCTTGCGCGGGGCCGGCTTGCGGTCTTCGGCGAGGCGCTGGAGGATCGGCAGGGCGAAGGCGGCGGTCTTGCCGGTGCCGGTCTGGGCGATGCCCAGCAGGTCACGGCCCTGCAGCACGCTCGGGATGGCCTGGGCCTGGATCGGCGTCGGGGTGGCATAGCCTTGGGCCTCAAGCGCCTTGAGCAACGGCTTGGCCAGGCCAAGGTCGGAAAATTGGGTCAAGTTAGGGTCTTTCAGGTTGCGCCGGTCGCGCGGCCGCACGCAGGGGCGGCCGCGTCGAAGCGCGGGAGTTGGGGCAAACGCCCCGCGTGATCTGGGCGATCGTGGATGAAATCTTCGCGGGCGTCTTGGCGGGCCGGCCCTCGAACAGGACCCTTCACGCGGCCGCGACCCCGGATAGCGCCAAGCCGCGGAGGGCGGAGCGCGACCGGCATATGATTGGTCTTTCGAACAAAGTCAATCCACGGCCCCGCCGCATCCCTGATTGAAGGACGTCAGGAACCGATCGAACCGACGGCCCCCGATCGGCGTTAACTTTGTTCAGGCCCGGTTCACGCGCCCTAGCGCAACGTCCAGGCACGATCGCCGCCGTGATGAGAGGCCTTGGCCGCACGCGGCGGCGAAGACGAACAGCAGGATTGGATTTTCCCATGCGTAAGATCTTGGCGGCGGCGGCGGCCGCTCTGGCTTTCGGGGGTTCGGTGATCGCGACGCAGCCGGCCGAGGCCGCGCCTCATGGCGGCGGTGGCGGCGGCTTCCACGGCGGTGGCGGATTTCACGGTGGCGGAAGCGGCTTCCGCGGCGGCGGGTTCCGCGGCGGTGGTTATCGCGGCGGCGGCTATTACGGCCGAGGCTATGGTCGCGGCTATGGCTACGGCGGCGGCTACTTCCTGGGCGGCTTGGCGGTCGGCGCGGCTCTGGCCTATCCCGGCTATTATTACGGCCCCGGCTATTACGACGATCCCTACTACGACGGCTATTATTATGGCCCCGGCTACTACCGCGGCTGCTATCGCTACCGGCCCTACTGCTAGCCCTCGGCCGGCCTAGCGCGACAAGGCGTTGCATCCGCCCGGCGCCATCACGGCGGTGCGATAGGCGAACAGCTCTTCGCACCGCGTCCGTGGCCCCTATATAGGCGCTATGCCGCCGCTCTCCGTCCTCGACCTTTCGCCGATCATCCAGGGCGGCGACGCCGCCCTGGCGCTCAATAACAGCCGCGACCTGGCCCGCCACGCCGAGCAGCTCGGCTATCACCGTTACTGGCTGGCCGAGCACCACAACATGCCCGGCGTGGCCAGCGCCGCCACCGCCCTGGCCATCCAGCATGTGGCGGCCGGAACCAGCACCATCCGGGTCGGGGCCGGCGGCGTCATGCTGCCGAACCACGCCCCGCTGATGATCGCCGAGCAGTTCGGCACCCTGGCCGCCCTCTATCCGGGCCGCATCGACCTGGGCGTCGGTCGCGCGCCGGGGACCGACCAGCGGACCGCCCACGCCCTGCGCCGCGCGCTGACCGGCGATATCGACGCCTTCCCCAAGGACGTGGTCGAGCTGATGAGCTATTTCCGCGCCGCCCAGCCCGGCCAGCCGGTGCGCGCGGTGCCCGGCGCTGGGCTGGACGTGCCCATCTATATCCTCGGCTCCAGCCTTTACGGCGCCCAACTGGCCGCCATCCTCGGCCTGCCCTTCGCCTTCGCTTCCCATTTCGCGCCCGGCGACATGGAGCAGGCGGTAGCCATCTATCGCGCGCGCTTCGAGCCGTCCGAGCAATTGGGCAAGCCCCACGTGATGCTGGCCCTGAACGTCTTCGCCGCGGACACCGACGCCGACGCACGGTTCCTGTTCAGTTCGCTCCAGCAGGCCTTCGTCAATCTGCGCACCGGCCGCGCCGGCCCCCTGCCGCCGCCGGTGGAAGGCATGGATGCGCTGCTGTCGCCCGAGCACAAGGCCATGCTGGCCCACAGCCTCTCCTGCGCGGTGATCGGATCGCCTGAAACCGTGCGGCAGGGCCTGGAGGCCTTCATCGCCCGCACCGGCCCGGACGAACTGATCGTCACCGCCCAGATCTTCGACCACCAGGCCCGGCTGCGGTCGTTCGAGATCACCGCCGAAGCCCATAAGGCGATCGCCGAGCCCCACTGACGGCTTTGCGGCAAAAACACCGTGCCTGTCTCCGGGCGCGCGTTCCAATTGGCGCCCTGGCTGAAAGGCGCGAGCTATAGGCTTCACATATCTCGCTGGAATCCGCCTGGCGCTAGCTGCTCCCCCGTTGGGGGATCTGTCGCGAAGCGACTGAGGGGGCTCTTCGGCCGACAGCTCCTTCCGGCGAGGCCCCTCCACCACTTCGTGGTCCCCCTCCCCCGAAACGGGGGAGGATCACGGGTAACGGGACCTTGCCATCGCACATGAAGCGTCCAAGAGTCCCCCCCGTTGGGGGAACGGCAAGGGATTCACCGTCTCCGTCCTCCCGGCGTCGATCTCATAATTCTGGCCGTGAATCGTGGCATGGCGAGCATGGCGCCGGAGCCGGCTTCAATGCTACCGCTCCGCTTCGCCGACGGCGTGCTGAAGGATCGACGAGGATGAGCTTGGGTGTTCGGGCCGGTGTTCTGGGCCTCTTGATGGGCGCGACGATCGCCAGCGGCGCCGGAGCCGCGCCATCGGCCTTTCCGGCTTTTCCCGCGTCCGAAACCACGCCCCAGATCGGCCGCTGGCTGGCCGGCCAGACCGACCTGGCGCCGGCGTCCGTGGTGCTGGTCGGGCCGGGCTATGTGTTTTCCTATGTCACGCCGGACCCGCCGAGCGAGTCGGGCGGCCTGGTGTGGAAACAGGCCCGCGAAGAGGTCACCAATGTGATCATGGCCAGCCGACTGAACGGCCGCTCGGCCACCGCGACCCTGGCCTTCGACTGCGCACACAATTCGGCCACCGCGAGCAATGTGGTCATCTATGCGGGCAATAACCTGAAGGGCGACGAGGGCCGCGCCATGCCCGCGTCGGACTGGCTGGTCGCCAATCCGGGGCTCTATCTGATGGACCTGGCCAAGGCCGCCTGCGACCGGGGCTTCCATGGTCCCTATGCGACCTCCGCCAGCCTGGCCAGCGCCGCGCCGGTCGCGGCCCCGCCCTTGCGCGCGACGCCGGCCGCCCGCGCGGCGATGTCATCGGTCGGGCCCGTGCACTGGGTCCAGGTCGGCGCGTTCGCCAGCCCGGCGGCGGCGAACGCGCACTGGCGCGAGATCCAGCGGCTGTTGCCCGCCCAGAGCGATGGTCGCGCCATCCGCCTCGAGTCCGCCGGCCATGACGGCAAGACCCTGCTGCGCGCGCTGGCGGGGCCGTTCCACGGTTCCGACGCGCGGGGCTTCTGCGCCGCTCTCAAGTTCCGAGGCGGCGACTGCCTGGTCCGGTGAGCCGGGATGGGATTCAGAACGCCAGCCGGCCGCCGACCAGCAGCAGGGTCGCCGCCAGGATCGGCCGCAGCACGCGGTCCGGGACGCGGGCGGAGAACTGGCTGCCGATCACGATCCCCGGGATCGACCCGATCAGCAGCGAGACCAGCATCGGCCCGTTGACCGCGCCCATCCAGAGGTGGCCGAGGCCCGCGACCAGGGTCAGGGGGACGGCGTGGGCGATGTCGGAGCCCACGATCCGCACCGTCGGCAGCTTCGGATAGAGCAGAATCAGAGCGGTGACGCCCAGGGCGCCCGCGCCGACCGACGACAGGGTCACCAGCACGCCCAGCACGACGCCGGTCAGGACGGTCAGGACCGTTTGTTTGACCGGGCCGACCTCGCCCAGCCGCGCCGCCATCTTGGCCACCCAGGGCCGGAAGATCACCGAGATCGCCGTCAGCATCAGCGCGAAGCCGAGCACGGTCGAGATCAGGGAACCGTTCGCCGGCTGCCCGTAGATATGCAGCGCCAACAGGGTCAGGCCTGCCGCCGGCAGACTGCCGCACGCCAGCTTCGCCACCACGCTCCAGTCCACGGTCTTGTTCAGCCCGTGCACCACCGTCCCGCCAGCCTTGGTGATCGAGGCGTAGAGCAGGTCGGTCCCCACCGCGGTCGCCGGGTGCACGCCGAACAGCAGCACCAGCAGCGGGGTCATCAGCGAGCCGCCGCCGACGCCGGTCAGGCCGACCAGCACGCCGACCGCGAAACCAGACACCGAATAGAGCGGATTGATGATCGAAAGCACCGTCATCGGATGATCGGGCGCCGGTCTTCTCTGATCATCGCCCTCTCCAAGACCAAGCCATCAAGCGCTCATGCAGCCGAGGCGCAACGCTATTTTAGCGCCGGCGCTCCCATTGGCCTCGTCAGATTTTCTTGATCACGGTTCACGGACGCTGCGGCGAGGGCCACGGCCTCCGACCGATCGCGGCGAAGCACGCGTTCAACCTTCGAACCCGGCTCCTGTGCGAACAGCAAGGCGGCGCGGCCGTTCGACGGGCTGTTTCGCGCCTGAGCACCCGCCCCTTTCCCCAGGACGGCCTTTACGGAGCCCGCGCCCGCATCCGATAAGGGCGTGATGGTCAAACCGTCGCCCTAATGGCGTGGCTCGACTCATCGGGCGACAAAGAACCACGAGGGCAAGATGGTTGAGCGCGTCCTGGTCATCGGCGGAGGGATCGGCGGCCTGTGCGCCGCCCTGGCCTTGGCGCCGACCGGCCGCGAACTCACCATCCTGGAGCGCGACGCCCCGCCGCCCGAGGGCGACCCGGACGAGGCCTTCCGCACCTGGAACCGGCGCGGAGTCGGCCAGCAGCGGCAGAGCCACGCCTTCCTGGCCCGCCTGCGCGGCCTGATCAAGACGCACCACCCAGCCCTGCTGCGGCGCCTTCTCGACGCCGGCTGCCGCGAGATCACTTTCGCCGACATGCTGCCCGAGGCCATGCGCAAGGACTATGAGCCCCTTCCCGGCGACCAGGACATGGCGGTGCTGACCAGCCGGCGCACCACCCTGGAGCTGATCATGCGCCGGTATGTCGAGACCCTGCCCGGCGTGACCATCGTCCCCGAGGCCATGGTGCGCGGCCTGACCATCGAGACCAAGGCGGACGGCGCGCCGCGGGTGCTGGGCGCGCACGAGGCCGAGGGCGGCCGCGCCTGGACCGCCGACCTGACCATCGACGCCGCCGGCCGCAATTCCGAGGCGCCCGAACAACTCCGCGAGGCCGGGGCGGCGATCAGGGAAGAGTCCGAGGATTGCGGCATCCTCTACTACACGCGCCACTATCGCCTGCGGCCCGGCCTGTCCGAGCCGTCACGGGAGGGCGCGCCGTCGACGGGCGACCTAGGCTTCATCAAGTTCGGCGTCTTTCCCGGCGACAATGGCTGCTTCTCCATCACCCTGGCCGTGCCCGAGGTGGAGACGGTGATGCGCCAGGCCGTGATGCGGCCCGAGACCTTCGACGCCATCTGCGCGCTCCTGCCCGGCCTCGCCCGCTGGACCCGTCCCGAACGCGCCGAGCCGATCAGCAAGGTGTTCGGCATGGGAGACCTGAAGAGCCGCTGGCGCGATTTCGTCGCCCCGGACCAGCGCGCCATCTCGGGTTTCTTCGCCATCGGCGACAGCCTGATCCGCACCAATCCGCTCTATGGCCGCGGCTGTTCGTTCGCCGCGATCGAGGCCTTCATTTTGCGCGACGTGCTGGAGGAGACCGCCGATCCCGCAACGCGCGCCAGGCTCTACGACATCCGGGTCAAGACCGAACTGACCCCCTATTTCGACGACATGCGCCGCCAGGACCGTTCGGCGATCCGCCGAGCGCGCCAGGCGCTGGACCCTGACTACGTCGCGCCGTTGAGGGCCCGGATGATGGCGAGTTTCCTGAATGACGGGGTGCGCATCGCGCTGCGCGCCGACATCGACCTGATGCGCGCGGCGCTGCGCGATTTCCACATGATCGATCGGCCGGGCGCCTGGCTGAAACAGCCCCGCACCCTGGCCAAGGTCGTCGGCCGCTGGACGCGCGGCAAGCGCCGCAACGCCAGCCTCTATCCGCCGGCGCCGGGACCCGGCCGGGCCGAAATGATGCTCGCGCTTGGCCTGGACGCGCGACACGACATGATGGCCATCGTCTCGGAGACAGCGGCGGCTTAGATGTCGAATCCGCTGGCCTTCCGGGCTATCCGCCGCTCCAATAGGCTCAAAGCCGGAACCGGCCGCATCAGAAAGGCGCCGTCTTGGATCTCCAGTTGAAGGACCGTGTCATCTTCGTCGCGGGCGCCAGCCGGGGCATTGGCCTCGGCATCGTCGAGGCCTGCCTGGCCGAGGGCGCCAAGGTGGCGTTGACCGCGCGGGGCGCCGAGGCGCTGGCGACAAGCCACGCCCGCCTGGCCGGAGAATTCGGCGCCGACAGACTCTGGTCGATGGCCGGCGACATGCGCGATCCGGCGATCATCGAAACCGCTCTCGAGCGCTGCGAGGCCGAGTTCGGACCGGTCTGGGGCGCGGTGGCCAATGTCGGCGTCTATGCGACCCCGCCCGGCTTCGACATCGAGGACGAGAACTGGGACGCGGCCTTTTCCCAGAACCTGGATTCCGCCTTCCGCCTGGCGCGCTCGGCGCTGAAGCGGATGACGGCCCGCGGCGAGGGCTCGCTCCTGTTCATCAGTTCGATCGCCGGTCTTGGCGCGCTCGGCACGGCGCTGACCTACGGCGTCGCCAAGGCCGCGATGAACCATCTGTCCAAGGAGCTGGCCCGGATCGCCGCCGCCAAGGGCGTGCGGGTGAACACCATCGCGCCCGGCAATATCATCTTCCCCGGCGGGACCTGGGATCTCAACTCGACCGGGCCCCGCGCGGACGACTGGGCGCGATGGCTCAAGCGCGAAGTGCCGATGAACCGCTATGGCTCCCCTGACGAGATCGGCCGACCGGCCGCCTTCCTGCTCAGCCCCGCCGCCAGCTTCGTCACCGGCGCGGTGATCCCGGTCGACGGAGGTCAGACGCGATGAAGGCTGCGGCCAGGTCTAGCCGCCGTTCTCCGCCGCGAACCGCACCGACATCACGGTGACCGGATCTTCGGACGTGGCATGTCCGGTCAATTCCAGCTCCGGGCCTGATGATCCTTCCACGGACATTCCTTCTCCAACTGCGCCGCCAGCCGGAATAGCCATCGAAGCTCATGATCCGATCCCTTCAGGCGGCGCCGCCCAAACTGCCGGACGCCAGCCGATAGGGCAATCGTCGCGGACCGAGATTGCATTGACCGCGCGCGCTCAATATGTCCCGGTCGACATCAGCGGGCAGGGTGCGGCGGCTATCAATCGCGCGGACAGGCCGGCGTATCCCCGCATGCAATCCGCACACGGGAACGTTGAGCCGGTCTGACCGTTGAACCGCGGCCGGAACGCCATTGAATTGGCCGAATTTGCAGGCCTCTGTGTGGTTGAGGCTGGAAGCCGGGAGAACCGATAGTATGTGGATTCGCGCCATCGCCCGCCCTCTGGCGCTCGTTGCGGCGAGCCTAGGGCTGCTGTTCGCCGCCTGCCCCGCGTCCGCCCAGGATCAGGACCCGGCGATCGCGACCATCGACAGCCTGGACAAGGCCCTGCTCGATACCATGAAGGCGGCCCAGGACCTGGGCGTGAAGGGCCGCTACGACAAGCTCAAACCGGTGGTGCAGCGCAGCTTCAACCTGCCCGTCATGACCCGGTTCGCGGTTGGCGCGAAATGGAAGGATTTCTCCGATGCCGATCATGACACCCTGGCCGACGCCTTCACGCGCCTGACCGTCGCCAATTACGCGCACAATTTCAGCGGCTACGGCGGCGAACACTTCGAGATCAACCCGAACGTCCAGACGCGCGGCCTGGACAAGATCGTCCAGACCAAGCTGATCCGCCCCAATGACACGCCGGTGGCGCTGAACTACCGGATGCGCCAGGACGGCGGCGTCTGGAAGGTGATCGACGTCTATTACGGCAATATCAGCCAGCTCTCGATCCGCCGCGCCGACCTGACCGCGGCCGCCATGACCGGCGGGGCCAAGGCCCTGGCCAAGAACATGAACGGCCAGGCCGACAAACTGCTGAGATAGGTCCCTCTACCGAGATAGGCTCTGGCCGGTCTGGGTCACGCCGGTTGCGGCGCGACCTCCTTGGCGACCGCATCGGCGAGCGGATCGGCCGTGTTGGTCTCGCTGGGCGGCGGCCCCATCAAGGCGGGTTGGAACAGCAGCGCCGAGACCAGGGTCCAGATCAGCGAGATCATCAAAAGCTTGCCCATGCTGGCCGTGCCGGGATGGCTGGACATCCACAGGCTGCCGAAAGCGGTGGCGGTGGTCATGGCGCTGAAGAAGACGCCGCGGGTGAGGCTCGATTGCAGGAGGTGCGAGCCGCCCGCGCGCCAGGCCATCACGAAATAGATGTGGAAGGCCACGCCGATGCCGAACAGCAGCGGCAGGGCGATGATGTTGGCGAAGTTCAGCGGCTGGCCGATCACCACACAGGTGCCGAGGGTCAAGAGCCCGGTCAGGATGATCGGCGCCATGGTGATCGCGACGTCGCGGACGCGCCTGAGCACGATCAGGAGCAGGATGGTGATGGCGATGAAGGACAGCACGCCCGCCTCGGTGAAAGCCCCGACCACCACATTGCCCGCCTCCTGGATCGAGATCGCCGTGCCGGTCGCGTTCGGATCGACCTTGAGCACGGCGGCGGCGAAGCGATGCAGGGTGGGGTCGTCATTGGAATTGCCGCTGGGGATCACCAGCGCGAGGGCCTGGCCGTCGCTGGCGATCCACTGGTGACGGATGCTGTCGGGCAGGGTCTGGAGGCTGACCGGCTGGGCCTGGAGCGAGCCTCGCGCCTGGTTGAGCATGGTGTTCAGGCCGGGGATCAGCGCCTGGTGCGCCCGCGCGCGCAGGTCGGGGCCGGCCTTGACCAGGGCGTCGAGCAGGCCCGCCAGTCGGCGCGCGTCATCCGCGGAGCCCCCGGCCGCCGAGCCCGCGGCCTGGCGCAGGTCCTGGGCGGTCTTGGTCATGGCCGCGCCCGTCTCGCCGTCGCTGGGTTCGGGCTGGGTCTCGATCGGATTGAGGGTCAGGTCGAGCAGGGTCGAGGCGTCGGTGATCACCGCCAGCTTGGCGTCCTGGTCCTTCGGGACAAAGTCCCTCAGCGAGCGGATATCGGCCACTTCCGGCAGCTTGGCGAGCCGGGCGGAGAGCGCCTCCAGCTTGTCCAGCGATGGCGCCAGCACGTCGATGGTGTTGGGGGTCTGGTCGGGGTCCCGCGTCAGGTCCAACAGGGTCGAGACCGACTCGGATTTCGGGCTGCGCAGGTGCAGCGGGTTGAAATCGAAGCGCAGCCAGGGGGTCAGGGCCAGGGAAACCAGGGCCGCGCCGACGCCCAGCCCCACCACCAGCCGGCGGTGGCTCAGCATCAGATGGTCCAGTTGCTCGACATGGCGATAGATCCCGCCTTCGGCCCGGCCGGTCGGCCGCACCAGCCGGATCAGGGCCGGCAACAGGGTCAGGTTCAGGCCGAGCGCGATGAACATGCCCACCCCGGCGATCAGGCCGAGCTGGGAAACCCCGATATAGTTGGTCGGGGCGAAGGCCAGGAAGCCCGCCGCGATCGCCGCCGCCGCCAGGCTGAGCGAGCGCCCCATGATCCGCCCCGAACCCGCGAGCGCGTCGCGGATATCGACGCCGGGTTTGTGCTCTGAGCGATAGCGGACGCTGAACTGGATGCCGAAGTCGATGCCGAGACCGACGAACAGCGGGATAAAGGCCACCGAGATGACGTTGAAGCGGTGGTACACGAACAGGCCCCAGGACGCCGCGAGCACCAGTCCGGCGATCGTGGTCGCCAGGATCACGACGATCAGCCGGACCGAGCGTACGGCGAACCAGAGCATCAGAACGATGGCGCCCAGCATGGCCGACGCGATCAGGCCGGCGCCGTCGGCCAGGGTCGCGAATTCCTCGTCCTGGAGCGGCACCGGGCCGGTCAGCCGCACGCGCAGCCCGTGCGTGGCGTCGAGCTTCAGGTCCCGCGCGGTCTGGCGGATCGCCTCGCTGGCCTTGGCGCCTGGCTCCAGGGCGGTGTAGTCCAGCTTCGGCCCGACCAGGATCACATGCCGCAGTTCGCGCGCATCGGGCTTGCCGTTGGTGATCAGGGCGCGCCAGGAGAAGAAGGCCGGCTTGCCCGCTTCGAGCGTGCTCAAGGTTTGGGCCAGGGCCTTGACCGGCTTGTCGATCTTGTCGAGGCTGGCCTGGCCGGTCGTCACCCCTTGGGTCGCGGTCGACAGGCTGTTCATCAAGCCCCGCAGGCTGGGATCGGCGGCCAGCGGACCCAGGAACGGCTGGGCGGTGATCAATTGGCTCATCGACGCCTTCACGTCCGCGAGCGAGGCGAACAAGAGGCCGTTCTGCTGGAAGAACGGGCTGGCGTCCGGACGGTCGACGTAGGGGAACAGGTCCGGTCGAGCGGCCAGCTTGGCGGCGAGGTCGGCGGCGCCCTGCTCGGCCAATTCCGGCGTCTGGCCGTCGATGACCACGACCACCTGGTCGCCCTGCTGCGGGAACAGCCTGTTATAGGCCGCCTCGCGCTGGCGGAACGGCAGCTTGGACGAGATCAGCTTGTCGGTGTCGGTGGTCATCGCGAAATGCGTCACCGCGTAGACCACCGCGAGCATGGCCAGCGCCAATCCGGACAAGGCGACAGCCCACGCCCGGTCCGCGCTGAAGCCGACGATCCGGGCAATCAGGGATGGTTTTTCAGTCAAAGACGCCTCGCCAAGCCACCGAACGCGGATTGCGCCCCTTCCTAGAGCGCCAAACCCGAAAGGCTCTAGCGTATTTTTCGCGGATTCGGCGGTCGCGGCGGGGGCGTGACCCCGTATCCACACAGGTTTTAAGCCATTCGGACCGGACAGCACTGGAAATGCATCCGCTTCGCGCCCAAATCCGTCGCCAAGCCGATGGCGATTTTGAGTTGCGCGACCACGTCCCACGTCAGTATGGCTAAGGTTTGCAAGGAGGGGCGCGGTGCGTCGATTGATTTTCGCCACGACCGTTGGCGTGGTGTTGCTAAACAGCGCCGCGGCCCTGGCCGCGAATTCCGCCGCTCCGCATAACGACGATCCATGGGAGAAGCTGAACCGGCGCTTCTATAGTTTCAGCGAAGGCCTGGACCGCTTCCTGCTGCGGCCGGCGGCCCTGACCTATAGCCACGTCCTGCCCTCGCCGTTGCGCACCGGCCTGCGCAATCTGCTGAGCAACGCCAGCGAACCGCCCACGATCATCAACTATGTGCTGCAGGCCCGCTTCCACCGCGCCGGCAAGGAGACGGGACGCTTCCTGCTCAATACGGTGGTGGGCCTGGGCGGCTTGTTCGACGTCGCCACGGTCGACGGGCTTGAACATGTGAGCACCAATTTCGGCGTCACCCTGGGCCGGTGGGGCGCCAAGCCCGGCCCCTATATCTATCTGCCGATCGGCGGCCCCACCACGGTGCGCGGCGTGATCGGGACCGCCGTGGGCGGGGCGCTCGACCCGCTCTACTGGATCAACTATCCGCACAAGACCGTCGTCAGCATTGGCCGCGCGGTGGTCAGCGGGCTGGATCTGCGCGCCGAGGCCGACAGCAGCCTCAAATCCCTGCTGGCCGACGCGACCGACCCCTACGCCACGATCCGCTCGGCCTATCTGCAGAACCTGCAGAGCCAGGTCGATGGCGGCGCCCTGCCGGCCCAGGCCCTGCCGGATTTCGACGACGCCACCACGCCGGCCGCGCCGCCCAGCAGCGCCTCGCCGCCGCCCGCGCCGCCGCCGTCGTCGGACGCGCCAGCGCCGGATCCGACACCGCGCACGGACGCGCCCAACCCTCCGCCGGCGCCCGCTCAGCCCGCCGCGCCCGCGCCCTCACCAGCGCAGTAGACGCGGCCCCAGAAGGGCGCCGATCACCGCGCACGAGACGACGCCCAGGCTGTACCAGACCGTCACGAAGGCCGGTGACATCTCCTGGCAGTGCAGGCCATAGACGCTGGCGCCGACGCCCCCGGCCAAGAGGCCGGCGGAGGCGCCGGCCAGGCGAAGCCGGGTTGGGGCCATGCCGCGCAGGGCCCAGATCGCCGCCGCGAACACCGGGGCCGAGATCAGCATGATCAGCAACGGGCACACCCGCCAGCTCGCGCCCATCACGGCGTGCGCGCGCAGGCTCTCCGGCATCAGCAGCAGTTCCGCCGCCGCCAGGCCGGCCAGGGCGGCGAACACCGCCGGCGCCAGCGCCAGGGCGGGGCCAGGCCTCGCGCCGGGCCGGCCCATGCGCAAGGTCAGGGAAAATCCGCAGGCGGCCAGGGCCAGCGCGTAACCCGCCTTGATCCAGAACGCGGCCTGGCGCATGGCGATATGGATATCGGGGCGCATGCCCAGCCAGATCAGCACCAGCGCCGCGACCGCGGCCGCCGCGACCAGGCTGGCGGCGGCCAGGCGGCCGCGCAAGCCGCCCGGCGAGACCGGCGGGGCGTCCGCCGCCAGGGCCGCGATCAGCTCATCCGTCCTCATCGCGAACCTTCCTGGCCATGGCCTTCATGCCGCGATGCACGCTGACCTTGACCGCCGTCACCGACATGTCCGCCCGGGTCGCCGCCTCCTCCATCGAAAGGCCCGTCAGCTTGACGTCCTCCACCAGCCGCCTCTGCTTCTTTGGCAGAATGCTCAGGAGCTTGCCGACGTCCCGCCGAACCGCGCCTTCCTCGGGGTTTTCGACGGCGAACAGTTCGCCGGCGTCTTCCAGGGGCGCGGTCTTGCGCACGCCGGCGCGCCGGAAATGGTCGAGCAGCTTGTAGCGCGCCAGGGCGTAGGCCCAGGGCGTGAACGGCAGGGCCGGGTCGTAGCTCGCCCGTTTCAGGTGAATGCCCAGCAAGGTGTCCTGCACCAGATCTTCCACATCCGCCGCGCCGGCGCCCAAACGCCGCGCGAAATAGCCGCGAAGATAGCCGCTCATCGCCGACAGCAGCGCCGCGTGCGCCTTGGCGTCGCCCGCCAGGCCGCGCAGCATCAACGCCTTCAACCGCGCCTCGTCGCTCACAGCCGCTGTTCCAGAATACGCGTCAGGTCGGCCCAGGGTTACACCGGCCGGCGCGGGCGGCAAAACACGATCGGCGTCAGATGCCCGCGTACCACTCGTAGCCGCGGTCTTCCCAGAAGCCGCCCTTGCCGCCGGAGATCTTGTCGAAGCGGTCGACCAGCTCCAGGCGCATGACGTACTTGGCCTGCTTGTAGCCCAACTGGCGCTCGACCCGGAGGCGGATCGGGGCGCCGTGCGGCACGCCCAGGGTCCGACCGTTCATCGCATAGGCCAGGATGGTCTGGGGATGGAAGGCGTCGACCAGATCCAGGCTCTCATAATAACGTCCAGTGCCGTCCAGCGACGGCTCCAGGTCGTCGGCGCAGTGAAACACCACATAGCGGGCGTTGGATTTCAGCCCCGCGGCGCGCAGCACCCGGCCGAGCGGAACCCCGGTCCAGCCGGCGATGGCGCTCCAGCCTTCGACGCAGTCGTGGCGGGTGATCTGGGTCCGCGAGGGCATGGCCTTGAGCTGGGCCAGCGACAGGTTCAGCGGACGCTCGACCAGGCCGTCGACCTGCAACGCCCAGTCCTTGAAGCCATTGTGCAGGGCGGCCTGATAGTCGTCGTCGCTCGGCATGACCGAGCCATTGGCCTTGAAGGTCGGCGAGATGTCCTTCGGCGAGAATTCCCGCGCCAAGGGCCGTCCGGCTTGGAACAGGCGTTGGGCGTGCAGGGTCAGGCTTTCGGCGTGATCCAACACGCCGAGGAATTTAGGGTCCTGGCTCAGCTTGTCGCAGCCGCTGAGCGCGACGCCGCCCACGGCCAGGGTCCCGGCGGTGATCAGGCCGCGGCGGGAGAAGTCGGGGCGAGGCCGTCGCAGGCCGCTCATCGGCCCGCCTCCGGGGGGACGACGTAGCGGCCGGTGATCATCGAGCGAAGTTCGTTGATCACGCCAGCCAGGAACACCTCGATCACATGCACCAGCACGAACAGCACGATCAGGCTGGCGCTGATGAAATGGATGGTCCGCGCCGACTGGCGCCCGCCGAAGAGATCCAGCAGGCCGGGCAGAACCGCGTCGAAGCCCGGCGACATGGTCAGGCCGGTCGCCAGCATCAGCGGCAACAGCACGAAGACGACGATCAGATAGGTCAGCTTCTGCAGCACCTTATAGGACTTGGCGGCCTCGCCGCGCGGATGCTTCAGCCGCATGTGGTCCCAGATGTCCATCAGGATATGGCGGGGTTTCAACTGATCGCGGGTCGGCGCCAGGTCGCGGCTGAAATGGCGGTTGAACAGGCCGAACCCCAGATAGGTCAGGCCATTGATCACGAACAGCCAAGCCAGGGCGAAGTGCCAGCGCCGGCCCACCGCCAGATCCTGGAAGCTGGGCAGGGTCGCCCAGGCGGGGAACCCGCGCGGGCTCGGGGTATGGTCCGAGCCCGATGACAGGCCAAGGACGCCGGTGGTGTCGAACGGATGGCCCGCGATCCGGGTGACGCCGTGCAGGTGCTCCATGTCGGAGCCGGTGGCGACCAGCTCCACGAACGGCTTGTCGGCGTCGCCGCCGTATTGGCCCCAATAGAGGCGCGGATGGGCGTTGAAGATCTGCAGGCCGCTCATCAAGAGCAGCGAAATGCAGGCCAGGTTGATCCAGTGGGTGATCCGCACCACCAGGGTATGGCGATAGATCACCTCGCGCTTGGGCCTTTCGGCCTTGGCGGCGGGTTGGTCGCTCGACATGCTTCCCTCACCTCTGGTCCGATCACTCATCTTGCCTGTCATTCCGGCTGGAGCGAAGCGGAATGCCGCAATCCATGCCGTGAAAATTCGGCGCCGGCGGCGCGTCCCCGGAGCCGGGATGACGGTGATGTTCGGCGCGGATTTGCCACGAACCCGCGTTTCAACCCTTGGTGGCCGCGAGGATCGGGCCCGCGCCCGCGGTCTGGACCAGCACGGCGGCGCGCAGGGCCGGATCGCGGCTGGGCGGCAGGCTGAACCGCGCCGCCGGGCCGCTCCAGCCGCCGAGACGGACCAGTTCGCGCACCACATTGCGGTGCGGCAGGGTCCGTCCGCCGTTCTCGCCCCTTCGGATCGCCACCTGGACGATCCGCGGATCATAGCGCACCAGCCAGACGTCGGCGCTCCGGGCCGGCGCCGGCGCGGCGCCCACCACCACGTCCGAAGCGCCGATGGTCACCGCCGGCCCGGGCGCGGTCCGCTCGGCTCGCCGCATCAGGGCTTCGATCTCGCCCGGCTGGGCGCCGACCCCGTCGACGCGGCCATTGACCACCACCTGCGGCGTGAAGACATTGTCGTGGCGCAGGGCGTGGGCGTAGTCCCATTGGCGCGCCGTGTACTGTGGGCTGGCGAAGGTGTCCTTCCAGCCGAGCTGGTCCCAATAGGTGACGCCGAAACTGAGCGCCAACACGTCCGGCCGCTGGCTGAGCGCGATCAGATTGGCGTTGGCCGGCGGGCAGGACGAGCAGCCCTGGCTCTGGAACAGCTCGACCACGGCCGGGTGGGCCGCGTCGGACGCCTTGGCGCCCTGGACGCCGGTCAAGGCGGCCAGGCCCACGACCCCGGCGGCGAGCGCGGCGAGGCCGAGGGCTGGACCCAGCAAGGGCGGACGCATGAGCATGTTGATCTCCCGGGCGACGACGCCATCGCCCCTAGGTTCGCGCCGGAGCGGCCCGAAGTTACACGCCCATGCGACCGCGCGTCTCAGGCGCCGTGGCCTCCGGTTAATCGTCTCGCAATCCGACAGCGTCATTGTAAGCCCGCGACCGCTCTCGCGGCCACGATGGAAGCTCAAGGTCCTGTCCCGTGATCAAGCCCCAGCCGTCCGGCGTTTCCGGCCACATCCAAGCGTTTTCCCTTATCCAGCCGGGGTTTAGCCCTGAACCTGAAGCCGCCGGCACGGCGGATTTGCTGGTCGGCGGCGGCGACGCCCGCCTGGCCCTGGACGGCGCCGGCGCCGTTAACCGATATGGCTGCGCGCCGCGCCCCGATCCCCAGTTGGCGGACTTCGGCTCCTCGACCGCATCTGTCATTTCGACGCAGGCCTTTGCCGCCGCCGACGCCCTGCGCGCCCGGCTGGCTCGCGAGCCGCGCCAAGCCCGCGCCCAGACCTATGCCCGCGAACTCGACCGCGTCCGAGGCGAGCTGAAGGCCCTGTGCGGCCTTGAAAACAGCCCCGGCGTCGAGGTGGTGTTCGCGGCGTCCGGCACCGACCTGCACCTGCTGGTGCGTGAACTGGTCGGCGGCGGCCCGGCCGCCCCCTTGCTCTGCCTGGGCGTCGAGCCCGAGGAGACCGGCAGCGGCGTCCCGACCGCGCTCACCGGCCGCCATTTCAGCGACCGCGCCGCCCTGGGCGAGGCCGTCGAACAGGGCGAGGCGATCGGCCCCGGCGGCGGTGAATTCATCGCCGTCCGCGCCCGCCGCGCCGACGGGTCCCTGCGCGATGGCCATCTGATCGAGGCTGAACTGGACGCGCTCTGCCTGCACGCCGCCAAGAGCGGCCGCCGCGTTCTCCTGACCGTCGCCGACGTTTCCAAGACCGGCCTGATCTCGCCTGGCCTGGACACGGTGCTGGCGCTGCGTCGCCGCTTCCCGCACAGCCTGGAGGTGTTGGTCGACGCGTGCCAGTTCCGCCTCTCGCCGTCGACGCTGAAGGCCTATCTGGACCACGACCTGATGGTCGCGGTGACAGGTTCGAAATTCCTGACCGGGCCGGTGTTCTCCGGCGCCCTGTTCGTGCCGCCGGCGGTGGCCGAGCGGTTGGGAGGCCGGCTGCTCCGTCCCGCGCTTCGCCCCTATTCCGCCCGCGCCGAGTGGCCGGAGGGCTGGATCGCCGGCCGCGGCCTGAACGACACGGCCAATGAAGGCCTCCTGCTGCGCTGGGAGGCGGCCCTGGCCGAGCTTCGCGCGCTCCGCGGCCTCGACGAGGCCCAAATCGAAGCCTTCACCGGCCGGTTCGCGGCCGCCGTCCAGGCCCGGCTCGCGGATGATCCGATGTTCGAGCCCCTGCCGGTCCGCGCCCTGGACCGCGGCGCCATCGGCGCCGGCGGGGCCTGGGACCAGACGCCGACCGTCTTCCCCTTCCTGCTGCGCGAACAGCCTCGCCCGCACGCCTCCTTTCTCGGCGTGGCCGCCGCTGAGAACGTATTCCGCAACCTGATGGCCGGCTGTATCGGCGACGGCCCGCGCGCGCGCCTCGGCCAGCCGGTGCCGTGCGGAGAACGCGACGGCGCGCCGATCGCGGCGCTGCGCCTGTGCAACAGCGCCCGGTTGATCGTTGAAGGGGTCGCCGATCCCGACGCCGTCATCGCCCGCGCGATGGGCGTCCTCGACCAGACCGGCCGCATCGTCGGCCGCCTGTCCCAGGCGGGCCGCATCTATAGCTGAGGCGTCGGGTTCGCCGCGCGGCGCTTGGCCCTAAACCGCGCGTCGGCGCAGCATGGCCTGGAAGGCGTCGAACACCTTGCGCATCTGGGGCTGCTTGTAGGCGAACAGCGCCGGCGGATCCATGGCGTGGACGATCATCGCCACGTCCGCCTCGAACAGCAACAGCCGGCCGTCGCGCGTCTCCGCGCAGTCGATGGCGAAATAGTCGAGGCCGATCCGCTCCTGGAGCCGTTCGAACGCCGCGCGGTGGCGCACGGCGAAGTCCTGGTCGAACTCGGCCATGAACCGGGCCTCCTCGGTGCGGTTCATGGCGTTCTCGAGCATGTCGGCGTTCAGGTAATGCACCATCCAGCGCGGCGAGACGGCCATGTGGCATACGAACGGCCGGCCCTCGATCAGCGCGATCCGCGCCTTGCGGAACAGGCCGTCAGGCCCGGCATAGTCCACGAACGGCGCGATATAGAAATCGTCTCCAGTCTGGCCCGCCAGGTAGGGGGCGACGGCGTCGGGCCCGTCCAGCTTTTCGAGGCCGGTCCCGGCGTGCGAGCCGATCGGCCGGGCGATGATCGGGAAAGCGGCCCCGGGCGGCAGAGTGCTCAGCGGCGGGACATCGCGGCCGATCTGGGCGAGTTGGTCGCGGGACAGCCGCGCGGTGGCCGGGGCGATGATCTCGTGGACGCCGCCCAGCAGCGCGCAGACGCCGTCGCGGGTCAGTTCGGCGATCCGGTCCGCCCGGCCATTGATCATCGGGCGCGGCCACCGCGGCGCCAGGCTCTCCAGGGCCATCAGGCTCGGGCGATTGGCCTCGGACTCGCCGACGGCCAGGAAAGCCAGGTCGTGGTCGGGCAGGGACCCCGCCGGCATGTGGCCCGGTTCCACATAGAGGGTCATCAGTTCGATGTCCGAGCCCTCGAGCAGGAAATCCAGCGGCGTATTGGCCATGGTGTCGCCCGGGACCGCCAGGGCCAGCACCCTGAGCGTCGGCTCGCCGGGCGCGGGGCGGCGATAAAGCCGGCTATGCTCCAGCGCCTGGGCCTGCAGCCCCAGCCCGCCGTCGCGATTGCCGGACAGCAGCAGCAGGGTCGCCGCGTCCATCAGCGCGGCGGCGTCGGTCGGATCGGTCGTCGCCCGCTCGACCAATTCGCCCCATAGGGGCTGTACATCGACGCCCTCGAAGGTCATCCGCGCCAGGGCGGCCATGCCGATGCTGGGTTTCAGCACGCCGGTCACGCGGCGCTCGATCGGACGGCGGCGTCGCCCAGGGCGACGACGGAACGAACCAAGGCGTCGAGGTCGCGCGCGTCGGTCCGATGGTTGAACAGGGCGGCCCGGATCGCGATCTGGCCGCCGATCCGGGTCAGGGACGGCGCGACCCGCCCGGCTTCCTGCAGGTCGGCGACGATGTCGGTATTGATCCGGTCCGGATCGGCGCAGCGATAACGGAAACAGACGATATTGAGCTGGACTGGCGCCATCAGCTCCAGCGCCGGCGAGGCCGCGATCTGTTCGCCAAGCGCGCGGCCGAGCGCGCAGGACCGCGCGATCGAGGCCCCGATCGCATCGGCCCCCAGCACCTTCAGCGTGAACCAGACCTTCAGCGCCCGGAACCCGCGCGACAGGTCCGGGCCGTAGTCGCAGGGCCAGAAGTCGCCGCCCGCCAGGCCACGATGCTCGCGCGCCAGATAATGCACATCGGCGGCGAAGGTCTCGCGCAGCCGCGCTCCATCCCGGGCGAGGATATAGCCGGCGTCATAGGGCGCCTGGCCCCACTTATGGAAATCGAAGGCGATGCTGTCGGCGCGCTCGATGCCGACGAGCTTGGGCGCCACGGCCGGCGTCAGCATGCCCAAGGCCCCATAGGCGCCGTCGATATGCAGCCAGCAGTCCTCGGCGGCGGCGATGTCGGCCAGGCCGGTCAGGTCATCGATGGCGCCGGCGTCGACCGTCCCGGCGTTGCCGACGATCAGGAACGGCCGCAGCCCCGCCGCGCGATCGGCTGCCAGGCGCTCGCGCAGGGCGTCCAGCCGGATCCGGTGATGATCGTCCACCGGGATCAGGCGCAAAGCCTCTCGTCCAAGCCCGGCCATCTCCATGGCGCGCGGCACGCAATTGTGCGCGCCGGCCGAAGCGTAGGCGACCAGTTCTCCGCCGCCGCTGGCCGCCAGGCCCTTGTCCCGCACCGCCGCGCCCAGCGCCTTCTGACGCGCGCCGAGCACGCCGATGAAATTGGCCATCGAGGCGCCGGTGACGAACAGGCCGGCCGCCTCGGGCGGAAAACCGAACATCTGCCGCGCCCAGCCGGTCACCTCCTGCTCGACCGCGATCGGCATATGATCGCGGCCGCCGCAATTGGCGTTCAGGCCGCCCGCCAGCATCTCGGCCAGCATGCCGACCGGCGTGCCGGCGCCCTGGACCCAACCCATGAAGCCGGGGTGCAGATTACCGCCGAGATAGGGCAAAACCTCGCCGAGGAAGGTTTCATGCACCTCGGCCAGGGCGCCGGGCGCGGTCGGCAGGTCGGTGCGACGCCGAGCCCGCATCTCGGCCGGGATCGGCCGCCACACCGGCTGGTCGCGCAGGTGCTCCAGGTGGTCGAACAGATCGTCCAGCATGCGATGGCCCTGGGCCCGCGTTTGCGGCCAGTCGGCCGGATCAAGAGTGTCGCCGGTGCTCAAGGTCTCAAGGTCCGATATGTGATGAGGGCCGCGCGCGGCCCGATGCGCCCGGATCACGTCATTCATGCGGCGCGTCGGTTGGCGAGCGGTTAATGAAGGCCTGCGTCCCCGGCGACGGCTAGATGATTGACCCAGGCCGCTGGCGGAAGCTCTATGCCGGTATGAGCACGGCGCTCCGCCTGGACCCTGACCGCTTCCTGCCCGCTGAACCGGGCGTGCGGGCCATTGCCGGCCGATTGTTCAAGAGCGTCGAACAGACCCCGATCCTGAGCCCGCACGGCCATACCGATCCGGCCTGGTTCGCTCATGACCGAGCCTTCGAGGATCCGGTCAGCCTGTTGCTCTGGCCCGACCACTACCTGCTCCGGATGCTGCATAGCCAGGGCGTCTCGCTCGAGAGCCTCGGCCTGCGGCCAAGCGACGCGGCGCCGTTCGAGACCGACCGTCGGATCATCTGGCGGCGGTTCGCCGAGCATTACCGGCTGTTCCGCGGGACGCCGTCGCGGCTCTGGCTGGACCATGTGTTCGCCGCCGTGTTCGGGCTGGAGGTCCGCCTGGCGCCCGAAACCGCCGACCATTATTTCGACGCCATGACCGACGCGCTGGCCCAGCCGGCGTTCCGGCCCCGCGCCCTGTTCGAGCGGTTCGGCCTGGAGGTCCTGGCCACCACCGAAGGCGCCCTGGACGGCCTGGAACACCACCGCGCCATCGCGGCCTCGGGCTGGCCGGGGCGCGTGATCACCACCTTCCGGCCCGACGACGTCACCGACCCGGATCGCGAGGATTTCACCGGCAACCTGGAGCGGCTCGGCGCCCTGGCCGGCGAGGATGTCAGCCGCTGGGACGGCTATCTGGCCGCCCTGGCCGCGCGCCGTGAGGTGTTCCGCCGGCATGGCGCGACCGCCACCGATCACGGCCATCCCAGCGCCCGCACCGCCGATTTGAGCCGCGCCGAAGCCCAGGCCCTGCTCGACCGCCTGCGGCTGGGGCGGCCCGAGCCCGACGACGCCGAACTGTTCCGCGCCCAGATGTTGACCGAGATGGCCCTGATGGCCTGCGAGGACGGCATGGTGATGCAACTGCACCCTGGCTCGTGGCGCAACCACAACCCGGTGCTGATGCGCCGGTTCGGCCGCGATAAGGGCGCGGACATCCCGGTTCGAACCGACTATGTCGGCGCGCTGAAACCCCTGCTGGACCGGGTCGGCGCGCATCCCGGCTTCAGCCTGATCCTGTTCACCCTCGACGAGAGCAACTACGCCCGCGAACTGGCGCCGCTGGCGGGGAGCTATCCCTGCCTGAAGCTGGGGCCGGCCTGGTGGTTCAACGACTCGCCGGAGGGCATGCTGCGCTTCCGCCGCCAGACCACGGAGACGGCGGGTTTCTACAACACCGTCGGTTTCAATGACGACACCCGCGCCTTCCTGTCGATCCCCGCGCGCCACGACCTGGCCCGGCGCATGGACTGCGCGTATCTGGCCGAGCTCGTGGCCACCCACAGGCTGGACGAGGGCGAGGCGGCCGAACTGGCCCAAGACCTGGCCTATAACCTGGCCAAACAGGCCTATCGCCTGTGAGCCCGCGCCTGTCCCTGGCGACGCTGGACCAGGCCGCGGCGAAGGTGCGGCGGCCGGGCTATGACGTCGCGGGTCTTGGCGTCGGCATCGTCCATCTGGGTCCCGGCGCTTTCCACCGCGCGCACCAGGCGGTCTTTACCGAAGACGCGATCCGGGCCGCCGGCGGCGACTGGGGCGTCGCGGGGCTGTCGCTGCGCCGCGCCGATACGGCCGAAGCCCTGGCGCCCCAGGACGGCCTCTATGCGGTCGAGACCCTGTCCGACGCGGCCGGGTTGCGCATCGTGGGCGTCCTGCGCCGAACCCTGGCCGCGAGCGCCGCGCCCGAAGCGGCGCTGAACGCCATGGCCGCGCCCGGCGTCTCCGTCATCAGCCTGACCGTCACGGAAAAGGCCTATCGGCTGGACAGCGCGGGCGGCCTCGATCTGGCTCACGCCGAAATCGTCCACGACCTGGGCCGGCCGGCGCGGCCGGCCTCGACGGTCGGCTGGCTGACCGCCGGACTGGCGCGGCGGCGAGAACGGGGCGGCGCCCCCGTGACCGTGATCGCTTGCGACAACCTGATCGGCGCCGGCCGCAAGCTCGAAGCCGCCGTAAAGACGATGGCCGACCATTGGGACCCGTCGCTGCGGGCCTGGATCGAGGCCGAGATCGCCTTCCCCCAGACCATGGTCGATTGCATCGTCCCGGCCACGAGCCCGGCGAGCCGTTCACGGATCGAGGACGCCCTGGGCCTGGCCGACCAGGCCTGCGTCAGCCGCGAGGCCTTTGCCCAATGGGTGATCGAGGACCGGTTCGCCGGCCCGCGACCGGCCTGGGAGCGCGCGGGCGCCGCGTTCGTCGCCGATGTCGCGCCCTTTGAGCGCCTGAAGCTGCACGTCCTGAACGCCGCCCACTCGGCCCTGGCCTATCTGGGCCTGCCCCGGGGCGTCACCTTTGTCCGCGAAGCCATCGCCGATCCCGAACTGTCGCGCGGCTTGGACGCACTGATGGCCGAGGAGATCGCGCCGGTGCTGCCCGATCTTCCGGTGGCGGACTATTGGCGCGGCTGTCGGGCGCGCTTCGCCAATCCGCGCCTGGACCATCGGCTGGAGCAGATCGGCGAGGACGGCTCGAGCAAGCTGGCCCAACGCGTGTTTCCGCTCCTGATCGCCGCGGCCAGAGCCGGGCGGGCGACGCCGCGCCTGGCGGCGGTGGTCCGCGCATGGCTGGACCTGGGCGGCCGGGGCCAGGTCGAGGACCCGCAATCCGAACGGCTGCGGGCCTGGGCGCGCGCGGGTGGGTCGATCCACGCCGCGCTCGACGATCCCCTCCTGTTCCCAGAGGCCTTTCGCACCGAACCGGCTTTGCGCCGGGCCATCGTCGGGGGTCAATGCTGATGCGCGCGGTGGCGATCGGCGAATGCATGGTGGAGCTCAGCGACGCGGGCGGGGGCCTGCTCGCCAAGGCCTTCGCCGGCGACGCCTATAACACCGCGGTCTACCTGAAGCGTTCGGCGCCGGGGCTCCAGGTCCAGTTCCTGACCGTCACCGGAACCGATCCCTTGAGCCAGGCCATGCGGATGGCTTGGCGGTGCGAAGGGGTCGAGGATGAGGCGGCCTTCATCGATCCCGACCGCACGCCCGGCCTCTATCTGATCGAACGCGATGCGGCTGGCGACCGGCGGTTCCACTATTGGCGCTCGGCCTCGGCGGCGCGCCAGTGGATGCAGCGGCTGCGCGCGGGCGGCGGCGACCCATTGGGCGGCGCGGATCTGGTCTATCTGTCGGGAATCTCCCTGGCCATCCTGCCGCCGGAAGACCAGGACCAGGCCTTGCTGCTGCTGCGTTCGCTGAAAGGCAAGGCGGGCCTGATCGCCCTCGACCCCAATATCCGGCCGGCCCTCTGGCCCAGCCTGGACGCCGCCCGCGCCGTGATCGAGGCGGCCGTCGGCCTGGCCGACATCATATTGCCGAGCCTGGATGACCTGGTCCTGCTCTATGGGCCGGGAAGCCCCGAGATCCTGGCCGCGAAGCTCTGGCGTCATGGCGCGCGCGAAATCGCCCTGACCGCCGGCGGCGAGGGCGGCCTCGTGGTCACCGCCCAGGGCCGCGCCGGCGTGGCCTCGCCGCGGCCCGAGCAGGTCATCGACACCTCCGGCGCCGGCGATTCATTCAACGGCGCCTATCTCGCCGCACGGCTGTCCGGCGCCGATCCGACCGCCGCCGCCGAGGCCGGCCTGGCCCTGGCCGCCCGGGTGGTCGCCGCGCGCGGCGCCGTCATTCCCGCCAATGTCTCCCATCCCCTGGAGCCCTGATGCTGAAGATCATCCGCGCCAAGGTCATCGTCACTTGTCCGGGACGCAATTTCGTAACCTTGAAGATCGAGACCGAGGGCGGCCTCACGGGCCTCGGCGACGCCACCTTGAACGGCCGCGAACTGGCCGTGGCCAGCTATCTGGGCGACCATGTCATCCCGACCTTGATCGGCCGCGACGCCCAGGCGATCGAGGACATCTGGCAGTATCTGTATCGCGGCGCCTATTGGCGGCGCGGGCCGGTGACCATGTCGGCCGTCAGCGCGGTCGACACGGCGCTCTGGGACATCAAGGCCAAGCAAGCCGGCCTGCCGCTTTATCAGATCCTGGGCGGGGCCAGCCGCACCGGCGTGATGGTCTATGGCCACGCCAACGGCGCCACGATCGAGGAAACCGTCGAGGAAGCCCGGCTCTATCAGGCCATGGGCTATAAGGCCGTGCGACTGCAGACCGGCGTGCCTGGGCTGACCTCGACCTATGGCGTTTCGGGCGACAAGCTGTTCTACGAGCCGGCGGACGCCGCCCTGCCGACCGAGAACCTGTGGTCGACAGCCAGGTACCTGCCGACCGTGCCCAAGCTGTTCGAGGCCGCGCGCGAAGCGCTCGGACCCGACATCCACCTGCTCCACGACGTCCACCACCGCCTGACGCCCATCGAGGCCGGGCGGCTCGGCAAGGACCTGGAGCCTTATCGGCCGTTCTGGCTGGAAGACCTGACGCCGGCCGAAAACCAGGCCGCCTTCCGCCTGATCCGACAGCACACCACAACCCCCCTGGCCGTCGGCGAGGTGTTCAACTCGATCTGGGACGCCAAGCAACTGATCGAGGAGCAGTTGATCGACTATATCCGCGCCACCGTGGTCCATGCCGGCGGGATCACCCACCTGCGCCGGATCGCCCACCTGGCCGAACTCTACAACGTCCGCACCGGCAGCCACGGCGCCACCGACCTGTCGCCGGTCTGCATGGGCGCGGCGCTGCATTTCGACCTGTGGGTGCCCAATTTCGGCATCCAGGAATATATGCGCCACACCGCCGAGACCGACGCGGTGTTCCCGCACGCCTACAATTTCAGGGACGGCGAATTGCACCCGGGCGATGCGCCCGGCCATGGCGTCGAGATCGACGAGGACCTGGCCGCCAAATACCCCTACCGCCCCGCCAGCCTGCCGATCAACCGGCTGGAGGACGGGACCCTGTTCAATTGGTGAGGCGCCGCAAACCTTCTCCCACAAGGGGGTCGAGGACGACCGCTTCCTTGGGAAGGTTTGCGCTCGTAAGAAGTGCGCGAGCGAAACTTTCTGGATAGCCCGCGTAGTACGGGGAAGAACCCGTCCCAACCCCGCTGAGCCTGCAGCGACCGCTTCGGTGACTGAATAACAAGGGACTCGAACACGATCAGCCTCGCGAGGGAACGACCGCGGGCTTGATGGCGCGCGGCTGGAGGAACTCGGGGGTTTGGTGCGCAGGCCGGCGCAGGAAGTTCGGCATGGTCATAGCTCAGGCATAATGCGCTTCATGAAGGCGTCGAAGAGCGGCACGGTGAAGCCGGTGTCTCCGTGGGCCGGGCTGTAGACCATGCCCTTGGCAATCAGCGAATTGCGCAAGGGCGCCACAGTCGTCACCTTACGGGCGAGCACCTCGGCGATGTCGCCCGACCGGTGCGGCCCAGGACCTAGCTCGGCCATGGCGCGCATGTAGCGCTTCTCCGTCGGCGTCAGCCGATCGAACCGCACCCGGAAGAAACTGGCGTCCAGCTCGGCTAAGGCCTCAACTGTGGCACGCTCCGAATCCTGCCCCTTGATTGGAGAGTCCTGCGCGACGTTCCAGCTGTGCTTTCCCCATTCCTGCAGGAAGTACGGATAGCCTCGGGTCTGCTCCAGTATCTCGGCGACGGCGGCCGGCTCATAGTCGACGCCTTCCTTAGCCGCCGGGACGGTCAGCGCTGCACGCGCTGCGGCGTCATCCAAGCGGTCAACCGGTGCGAACTCGAACAGGCGCTCGGCATAGGACTTGGCCCGTCCGGTCTGGCCGACAAGTTGCGGAAGGCCGGCTGCTACCATGGTGATCGGCAGTTGGTCTTGGCTCGCACTGTGCAGGGCTGTGATCAAGGATGCCAACTGATCCTCCGGGACATACTGTAGCTCATCGACGAACAGTACGACTGCTGTCTCGCGCTCGGCTGCCGCTGCGCCCACGGTCGCCAACAGATCGGTGAGGTCGTTGTCCAAGTTGCCGCTGTCGGCAAGGCCGTGCTCAGACTCGATGTCGAGGCCGAACTCAAGATCCTGGTATTTCACCTTCAGGGCTTTTGCGAAGCTTGCTAGCGCGCGCATGGCTTTCATCGCGCCAGCCTTGGCAGTTTCCCCTCGGTTGAGCCGCAGTAGGGTCGCCCGCAGCGCTGGCGCGAGCAGACCCGGCAACGAGCGCTCTTCCGGCGCTTCGATCTTGACGCTTGCGATGCCTCTCGCTTCGGCGTCGAGCCGGATACGGTTCAGAAGCACCGTCTTACCGACCCCTCGCAGCCCGTACAGGATGAAGCTCCGCGCTGACCTGCGCGCTCGAATCCGATCGAGCGCGATGGCCGCCCGTTCAATCAGATCGTCGCGCCCTGCCAACTCCGGGGGCGGTGTGCCGGCGCCTGGTGCGTAGGGGTTGAGCCTTGGATCCATAATTGAGGGAGGTTAGCCCGATTTATGAGATTCGGGTAAGATGACATAACATCTTTATAGATCAATCCGGAGACCGGTGCGGACAGGTCGCCGGCCTTCACCTCTGGAGAACCCTGACATGACGACAAAGGCCCTGAACAAGAAGGGTGAGTTGACGGCGGCCTTCCATCGTTCGATGGACGCCTTTCTGAATGAGCTGCTTCAGGCGCATTCGTCCGGAAAAATGACGCAGCAAGAGGCGCTAGGCTGGGCCGCCCATGTCATTGCACTCATGCACAACGAAGGCGCGCTCTCCGTCGCCTCTTTCTTCGACCCGGTGCTCGACCAACACCCGAACATCAAGTGGAAGGGCTAGCTATGCGCCGACGGTCTACACAGGTCCTGCACAGGCGGTTTTCACTTGATTTTTCCCATCAGAATCAATAGGATAATCACATCCGATCTCCCGCAAGGAGAAGGGTGGGTATCGCTCGCCCGGCCGCGACCCGCTTGCAATCCGCAGGACTTGACCGTATTTTGACCGAATTAAAGGTCAAAGGAGCGGCATATGGGGCAGGTGCGCAAGATCGCCCGTTCGCGTCCCCATGACCGGCTCTCGATCGCCAGTCTGATGGACGAGCGCGGCGCCGTGAGGGTCGATGACGTCGCGGACGCCTTCGCCATGTCCAAGGCGCAGCTCGCGGAGACCGCGGGCCTGGCGCGCGAAGTATTCCAGAAGGCAAGCCGTCGCAGCGGTCCGAAGGCGCAAACACGGGTGCGCGAAATACTGGAGATCATCAGCCTCGTGCAAGCCTGGGCCGGCGGGCCGGCTCAGGCGATGGCCTGGTATAGGGCCGAACCGATCCCGGCGTTCGGCGGGCGGACGGCCGAGGCCCTCGTGAAGTCGGGACAAGCCGGCGCGGTTCGCGACTATGTCGACCATCTGGCGACCGGCGGCTACGCTTGAGGTTTACGGGCGAGTGCTTTCGCGCGCACGACCCGAACTGGTCCTGGACACCGCTCTCGGGAGCCGGCGCAGCGCTCAAGGGCCGGCGCTTCAACTGGCCAGGCCTTGAGACGCTCTACCTGTCGCTCAGCTACCACACCGTGTTTCGAGAGGTTTCGGGCGGCTTCGCGCACCGGCTGACGCCCTATGTCCTGTGCAGCTACGACGTCGACTGCGAGGACATCGCGGACCTCCGAGCGGACGCCGAACGGGCTGCGCTCGGCATCTCCCTGACCGACCTGAGCTGCGCCTGGGGAGACGCCTTGATGGCCGGTCGCGAGCCGGAGTCCTGGGCCGTCGTCCGTCGACTGGTCGCCGAAGGATATGCGGGCGCTCTCGTCCCGAGTTTCGCCACTGGGGCGACCGTTGATGATCAGAACCTCGTGCTTTGGCGCTGGGGCCCGAACCTGCCGCACAAGATCGCCGCCTACGACCCAACCGGCAAGCTGCCGAAGAACCAACTCTCCTGGACATGACGCCGCGCCTTGAAACAGGTGGGTCGGATCGGTAGCCGCCCCGCATGGCCGAACAGGACCCGCACGTGGATCATGGCGAGAAAACCTTTGCGAAATCAACGAAGCAAAGCCACCCTTCTCCCACAAGGGGAGAAGGGTGGATGTCGCTTGCCCAACCGCCGCTTTTCGCCCTCGTCGCGAGCGAACTCGGCCGCCTCACCCTTCAAAGCGACCAGGGCGACATCGCCCACATCTTCGTCCTAGAGCCCGACATCATCCGCGTCATGGTCCTGCCGGGCGGGACGCTGGAAATGGCGCGCACCTGGGCGATCGCGCCCGGAGCGGACGATGTTCCTCGGGAAGGGCGAGACCGGTTCGACCTCTCCGGTTTCTCCCTTCCGGCCTTCGTTCAGACCCTGGAGGGAAACGATCTCACCCTCGAAACCGACCTGATCCGCCTGACCGTCGACCTGTCGGGGCTGTTCCTGGGCTGGGACCTCAAGCTGGACGGCGAATGGCGCCGCGTGGCGCGGGACCGTCGGACCCAGGCCTATGATTTCGGCTATTGGGACGGCAAGGTCCGGCACTATCTCAGCCGCGATCCCGGGGCGTCCTATTATGGCCTGGGCGAGCGGGCCGGGCCGATGGACCGGGCCGGCGGCCGCTACGAGATGCGCAATATCGACGCGATGGGCTACAGCGCCCGGACCACCGATCCGCTCTACAAGCACATTCCATTCTGCATCACCCGGCGCGCCGACGGCGCGGCCCATGGACTGTTCTACGACACCCTGTCGGATTGCGTGTTCGACCTGGGCCGGGAGTTGGACAATTATCACGGCGCCTATCGCGGCTTCAGCGCCGAGCATGGCGACCTGGACTATTATTTCATCGCCGGCCCTCGCGTGGCCGAGGTCACGCGGCGCTTCACCTGGCTGACCGGCCGGCCGGCGTTTCCGCCCCGTTGGGCGCTCGGCTATTCCGGCTCGACCATGAGCTATACCGACGCGCCGGACGCTCAGGGCCGCATGGACGAGTTTCTGGAGCGCTGCGCCGAACACGACATCTGCTGCGACAGCTTCCACCTGTCATCCGGCTACACCTCGATCGGCGACAAGCGCTACGTGTTCCACTGGAACCGCGACAAGTTTCCAGACCCCGCGGCCTTTGCCCGGCGCTATGCGGACCAGGGCGTGAGGCTCTGCGCCAATATCAAGCCCTGCCTCTTGCGCGACCATCCCCTGTTCGAGGAGGCGCGGGCGAAGGGCCTCCTGATCATGGCCCCGGACGGCGAGCCGGCCTGGGTGCAATTCTGGGACGAGGTCGGCGCCTATCTCGATTTCACCCATCCGGCGGCGTTCGACTGGTGGAAGGGTCAAGTGAGCACGGCCCTGCTCGACCAGGGAATCGTCTCGACCTGGAACGACAACAACGAGTTCGAGATCTGGACCCCGAACGCGATGGCGCATGGATTCGGCGCCCCATTCGAAGCACGCCGCGCCAAGCCCCTGCAGACCCTCCTGATGCTCAAGGCCTCGCGCGAGGCCCAGATCGCCCACGCGCCCGCCAAACGGCCGTTCCTGGTCTCGCGCGCCGGCGCGGCGGGGATGCAGCGCTATGTTCAGACCTGGTCGGGCGACAACTTCACCTCGTGGGAAACGCTGAAATACAACATCAAGATGGGGCTCGGCCTGGCGCTCAGCGGCGTCTCCAACACCGGCCACGACATCGGTGGCTTTTCCGGCCCGGCGCCGGACGCGGAGCTGTTGGTGCGCTGGGTGCAGTTCGGGGTCTTCATGCCGCGCTTCAGCATCCATTCCTGGAACGACGATGGCGCGGTCAACGCGCCGTGGATGCACCCGGAGGCGACGCCGTTCATCCGCGATCTGATCAAGCTCCGGCTGACTTTGCTTCCCTATCTCTATACGCTCCTTCGAACCTATCACGCCGACTATGAGCCGGTGGTCCGGCCGACGTTCCACGACTTCCCGGATGATCCGCTCTGCTGGGCGGAGAACGACGAGATGATGCTGGGCGCCGGCCTGCTGGTCGCGCCGGTGGTCGAGCCCGGCGCGACGGTTCGAGAGGTCTATCTGCCGGCCGGCGCGGCCTGGCGCGAGGTCTGGTCCGGGGAGCGGCATGAAGGCGGTCGAAGCGTCATCTTGCCGGCGCCCTGGGACCGCCCGCCGCTGCTGGCGCGCGAGGGCGGCGCCATCCCGGTCAATCTCGCCGAGCAGCATTTCGCCAGGCCCGCCGACGCGCGCGGTTTCTGGATGTTCCCACACCAGGGCGAAGGCGCGTTCACGGCGGTGTCCTATGAGGACGATGGCGAGACGCGCGATGGGCCAGACGGCGCCTGGCGGCTGGAGGTCCGTTCGGACGCTCGGACGATCCGCGTGACGGTCGAGCGGCGCGGGACGGTTCCGGATGGCGCCCTGACCCTGATCTTCCCGGCCAGTGAGGATCGCGCGATCAGCGTCCGGGGACACGAGGCGCGCGAGGATCGCCTCAGCGACGGCCGGCGGCGGGTGGTGGTGGCGCGATGAAGCCCAGGGCGCGGTAGTACTGGCTCTCGGCGTGCATGGCGTCGAGGCTGGGCCAACACCCATGCCCAAGCACGTCCCGGCGCGGCCCCGACACCTGGAACACCGCATAGGGCGTCGGGCCGCGGTCCTGATAGCCCAGGAACCGGACCTGGCCGAAACAGCCGCGCAGCGCCTCCATGTCGCCGGCGCGGCGGCCGAGATCCACGACCAGGCCCGGCTGTTTCAGGTCCATGCGCCACGAGGAATCCGTCGGCGGGAACCGGTCGCGGTCCATCAGTTCGGTCACCGGCGCCTGGGGATGCTCGAAGGCGAGCTGGGCGTCGGTGCCATAGTGGATGGTCCCGATCCAGGCCGCGCCGATCCGTCGGCGCTCCGCCTCGATCCGCGCGGCGAAACCCGGCCAGTCGCGCACCGCCAGGCTGGGATCGGCGACGCTGGTGATGTCCGTGCCCGGAATGGCGAGGTGCAGCATGACCAGCACCGACAGCACCACGCGCAAGGGCGCCGCGGCGGCGCGAAGGCGCGCCCAGACGCCGCCGGCGACGGCGAGGTCGGCGGCGGCCGCCGCCCGGATCGCCAACCCCGGATAGAGCGGCGCCGGCCAGTGCGCCTCGACCCGCGCATGCAGGCTGTGCAGAACCAGATAGCCGGCGAACGGCGCGCTGACCGACAGCAGCAGGGTCAGGTCGGGCCCGTTCGGCGGACCCGATTTGCGCACGCTTTGCACCACGCCCCGGATCGCGAACAGGCTGATCAGCGGGTTGAGCAGCACGAACTCGACCAGCAGCAACTCGATCAGGTGGCTCGGCGTGAAGCCACGCGGCGCGACCCGGCCGAACTGCTTGATGAACGAGACCCAGTGGTGCCCGGCGTTCCAGGCCAGGTTGGTGGAGAAGATCGCGCCGGCGATCACGGCCGCGACCCACGGCCAGGGCCGCGACAGCGCGCGCCAACCGCCTTTCCAGACCAGCCAGATCACCACGCCCGGGGCCAGGAACAACGCCGAATATTTCGAGATCGCCGCCAGGCCGGCGGCGAGGCCGGCCGCGATCCACCAGCGGCCGAAACGGCCTTCCTCGGCGCGGACCACGAACCATAGCGCGATGATCCAGAACAGCACCGCCGGCGCGTCCGGAATGGCCAGGAAGCCGCCGAGGCCGACGATCAGGGTGGCGTTGTACCAGACCGTCGCCCGCTCGGCCGTGCGCGCGCTGGCGCCCAGGCGCTGGCTAAGGTCGAACACGATCAGGCTGCCGACCAGGCCGGCGAGGACCGGCAGGAGCCGCACGCCCAGCGCGGTGTCGCCGGCGATCGCGGCGCCCGCGCGGATCCACCAGGCGATCATCGGCGGGTGGTCGTAATAGCCGAACTGCAGCGAGGCGGCCCAGAGCCGGTAATAGGCCTCGTCCTCGGTCAGGTGGACCACGGCCGCGACCCACAGCCGAGCCAGGGTGAGCGCGACCAGGAACAGGATCAGCCGCGCGCTCGGCGTCGCCGTCCGAGTCCCCAAGGGAAAGCTGGCGGCCTGGCCGTTCACGTCGCCTCGGCCGCGATCAGGTCTTGCAGGGCTTTCCAGGCGGCGCCCACTGGGATCGCCGCCATGCCGCCGGGACCGAAATCCTCGGCGACCAGCAGGCTCAGGGTGGGCGCGGAAGGCTTGAACTTGGTCGCCAGCCAGTGGGTCCGTTGCAGGCTGACCAGAGGCGCGCCGCCGGCGGCCAGCATGTGTCCCGGCCCCGCATCGTTGGCGACGGCGGCGGCCAGCCGCTCGGCCAGGGCGATGACCAGCACCGGCCCCTTCACGTCGGCGAAATCGTCGGTCCGGTCGAATTCCGGGTAGAGGGCGTCCGGCGCCCTGGCCCGGGTAAGGTCCAGGTCGGCGCGCTCGTCGGGGCCGAAAAAGAACACCGGCCGATGGCCCGCCGCGGCGGCGAGCTCCGCCAGCGCCCAGTATCGTTCCAGCGGCCAACGCTTTTCCTGGCCGCCCGCGCCCGGCGCGAGGCCGACATAGGCGGCGCCGTCCGGCAGCAGCGCCCGCGCCGCCGCCAAGGCCCGATCATCGGTCAGCTTGACGGCGCGGGGCGGGATGCGCTGGCCGTGGGCGATCTCAAGAAGATCGGTCAGCCGGTCCAGCATGCCGATCGGCGGCTCGCCCTCATATTTCCTGGACCGGAAGCCCTTCGCCCAGACCACCCGTGAGACAAACCGTTTGGCCGCGCGCCGGGCGTAGAGGCCGCGCGAGACATTGCCCTGGGTGTCGATGACCAGATCGAACCGCCGACCGCCGAAGGGATTGAACAGATGATCGCTGACCCGCGCGCCCATGCGCCCCGTCATCAGCACCTCGTCGATCAGACCGACGACCGCCTTCTTCAGCGGCCCGGCATAGACGGTGGAGCCTTTCCCGGCGCACCAGACGATCCAGGCGTCCGGGAAGGCCTCGCGCACGGCGGCGGCGAAAGCCAGCTTGATCACGCCGTCGCCGATCACCTCGCCCATCGTATAGATCATGACCGAGGGCTGGTCGGCGCGGCGGCCCTCGGCGTCCCCCGACGATGAACCCATGAAGCGCTCCAAGACGGCCGGGACGGCGACACGGGATGGTCGAACGGTCCAGCTCGGCGGGTGCCTACGCCGAGTTGGAACACCGATAAAGCGCAAATGAGGCGCCGTGGCGTGTCAATATGTGGCGGTCGTGCAAGACGATAGGGTCTGGACTTGCGCTTCGGCTTGGCGCATCCGCACGGCCCTGCCGCAGAACGGCTGAGCTCCTGAGTCGCGCTCGTCCCATGCAAGGTTCCCGATGAACCCCGTCAAGGCCTGGATCGTCACCTCCGGCGAGGCTGGTCACCGCACCCAGGCGCGGGGCCTGGCCCTGGCCGTGGCCGGCGAGGCGCGCGAATACACCGTCGACCTGCGCTCGCCCTGGCGCTATCTTCCGGGGGACAAGGCTCCGTTCGCGCTGCAGGGTCTGACGCCGTCCAGCGACCGGCCAGAACCGCCGTGGCCGGATCTGATGGTCAGCAGCGGCCGGCGCGCCGCGGCCGTGGCTATTGCGATCCGCCGCGCCAGCCGGGGCGCGACCCTGGCCGTCCATGTCCCCGATCCGCATATCAATCCGGCCGCCTTCGACCTGGTGGTCTGCATGAACCACGATCCGGCCTCGGGACCAAACGTGCTGAGCCTGCCCACCGCCGTCCACGACCTGACCCCGGACAAACTTACCGACGCGGCCGCGCGGTGGAAGGACCGGCTGCGTGAACCAGGCCGCGGCCTGATCGGCGTGCTGCTGGGCGGCGCCGCCCATCGCCGCGCTCTGACGCTGGCGCAGTGGAGCGAGATGTTCGACCGCCTGGACGCCCTGGCGCGCGAAACCGGCGCGCGGCTGGCCATCACGCCGTCACGGCGAACCCCGGATGACGTCCGCGTCCTATTGGCGAGCCGGTTCGACGACCACCCCGATGTCTTCCTCTGGAACATGCGCGGCGACAACCCTTATCGCGGCATCCTGGCCCTGTCCGACCGTCTGGTGGTCACCAGCGACAGCGTCTCGATGGTGTCCGAAGCCTTGGCGACCAAGGCGTTGGTGGAATTCTACGGTCGGCCGGGCAGTCCCCGCCATGTCCGATTCGTCGATCAGTTGGTGGGCCAGGGCGCTCTGAGGCTGTTCACCGGCGATCCGAACGCCGTCCCGCCTCGCGCGCCGATCAACGCCACCGAGGTGGCGGCGGCCAAGGTTCGCGCGCTGTTACGCGAACGCCTCGGCCCCGCTTTGGAAATGGCCTAGAACGGGATGAGGAAAAGCGCGAAGCGGTTTTCCTCATCCCGTTCTAAATATTTAGAATCGATCACATTTTATGATTTTGGATTGATTCAATCCAAAATCATCGTGATCTAGGGACCCTGGCGGGCGTAGGCCGGCAAAGGATAGGGGCGCAGCAGCCGGTGTGCCCGGATCACGCCGATCACGATCTCCGCCCGGCCCTCGCGCCCGACCGCGATCGGCGCCTCCCAGCTCACCGACTCGAAATATCCGGCCAGGGCCGGCAGGCGTCGCTTCAGCGCCTCGACCCGGCCCAGGATCAGCGCATCACGCCCAACGAGGCCGCCGCCAACCGCGCGCAGGCCGAACTCGTGAGGATCCGGTGAAAAGACCAGGATCATGGAGCGGTCGCCCAGGACCATCGCCAGCTTGCCCGCGTCGTTCCATTGGGTGGCGACCAACAGCGGCGGCGGCGGCGGCGGCCTCATATCGCCGCGCCGCAGGAGTTCTGTCCGCACGGCGGTCCATTCGATCGACTCGGCGGTGGGGTCGCCGCGCTTGAACAGCTTCGGCAGGGCGGCGCCGAGCGCGCCGGTGTCCGCGTCGAAGGCCGCGCCGGCGCCCAGCGCCACCAGCAGGGCGACCGAGGCCGCCAGCCAGGTCCCGGGCCATCGCTTCGTCATCGCGGCCGTCGCCAGCCGCTCGCCGAGCAGCGGGAACAGCAACAGCCAGCCCGGCATGGGCCAATGCGGCAGGCCGAGGCCGCCGAACAGGGGCGTGAGCGTGAAGAGCGCGAGGGTCGGCGCGGCCAGCATGACCAGGAACCATCGCCGATTTTCCGACGGCCCTGATCGGGCGGCGGACCAGGCGGCCATGGCCAGAGGAACGAAGACCCAGGGCAGGAGGAGCGCGGCCTGGGCCAGCAGCGCCTCGATCGGCCCCAGCACATGGACCCCGTGGGTCGGCGCGCCGCGGCCGGTCTGGAAGGCGAAGGACGCCCAGTGGTGATGGGCGTTCCAGACCAGCACGGGAGAGAAGACCAGCACGGCGAGGATCGCGCCGACCCAGGGTTGGGGCCGAAACAGCCAGGTCCGGCGGCCCGGCATGGTCAGGACCGCGAGGCCGACGCCCAGGCCGAACAGCGCGGCCTGGTATTTCGAGAGCGCGGCCACGCCGATCCAGGCGCCGGCCAACAGCCAGTCCCGCCACGGCCGTTCACGCTCGCCGCCTTGGGGAAACCAGATCCGCGCCAGGCTCGCCGCCGCGCCGAGCAGGCCCAGGATCAGCGGCCCGTCCGGCAACACCCAGCTCGCCGCCGGCAGGGTGAAGAAGGCCGAAAGGTTCAGCGCCAGCACGGCCCATAGCCCGGCCAGGGCGCCGAACAACCGCCGCGTCAGGACGAACATCATCCAGGACGAGCCCGCGAACAGCGCGATGAACGGCCACCGGCTGCCGCGCCCATAGCCGACCAGCGGCGCGATCGCGTGGACCAGCCAATACTGCGCCGGCGGATGATCGAAATAGGAGAGCTGCAGATCGCGCGCCGCGGCGACCGAATAGGACTCATCGACGCCCAGGCCGACGAAATGCGAGGCGATCAGGCGCAGGGCGACGCCGATCAGGATGACCAGCAGCGTCAGGACCGCCGGCGCCGGGTTGCGCAATCCCGCGCCAAGGTTCGCCGATGCCGCCGCCAAACGATTCGCCCGGACCATAAAAAGGTCGCGTCCTATAGCACGCCGTGTTGGCGTGTCCGGCGGGACGTCGTGTTCCGGGCTGCGTTATCCTGACGCTCGGCGCCCAGCGTCGCGGGGCGGTTTTCGCGGCGAACCGGATTGGATGAGGGGATGGGGTGTCGGTCGACGGCCATCCGCCAATCCCGGTGGGGCTGGGGGGGCTGTTCAGGGTCCAAGACCAGCGAACGGGCCGGTCGACCGACAATGACCTTATCGCCGTCGGATGCGTTCCGAACACGACCGGATTGGGACCATTTGGTGTCCACGTGTAAAAGCCGCTTCACCGGCCTGGACCTTTGTCCTCGGCTCGGCCATTGACGCCCGTCGCCCGGCAAGGCGACGCATTGAAACCGCCCCCGAGGAACTCACGGATGCGCCGCGCGGCGAGCGTTCTGGGCCTGCTGACCATCGTCGCGGCCGCCCTCTTCGGCGCCCGCCCGACCTTGGCCGCCACTTCGGCGCCGGCCTGGATCGAGCTGGTCCAGGGCGGGGCGGAGGCGCGCGCCATGACCAGCCTGGGCCACTGTCCATTTCTGTCGATCGATGGCCGGTTCGCGCCCATGCGGACCCGCGCGGCCGCCGACGCGGATTATCCGATGGCCCTGTGCGCGCTGAAACTGCCCAAGGGCGCGCGCGAGGTGCTGCTCAACGGAACCCCGCTGCCGCTGCCCAGGGGCGCGCCGCGGCGTATCCTGGTGTTCGGCGACACCGGCTGTCGGGTGAAGGAGGGATTGATCCAGGATTGCAACAACCCGCGCCAGTGGCCCTTCGGCCGAGTCGCGAGCCTGGCCGCCACACACCACCCCGACCTCGTGATCCATGTCGGCGACTACTATTATCGCGAATCCCCCTGCCCGCCTGGCGAACGGCAATGCGCGGGCAGTCCCTATGGCGACAATCTCGCCACCTGGCGCGCCGAGTTCTTCGATCCGGCGGCGCCGCTGCTGACCACGACGCCGTGGGTGTTCGCGCGGGGCAACCATGAAGCCTGCGGGCGCGGCGCGCGCGGCTGGTTCCGCATGCTGGACGCCGCCTCGGCGCCGCTCTCCTGCCCGGCCGTCAGCGCTTCGTTCAAGATCGATCTGGGCGACCTCAACCTCTATGTCGTCGACAGCGCCGACACCCATGACAGCAGCGCGCCGCCCAGGGCCGTGGCCCGGTTCTCCCGTCAGCTCGGCGTGCTGGGCGCCGACCTGACGCGCGGTCGCGGCTGGATCGTCACGCACCGGCCGGTCTGGGGCCTGACGCCGGTTGCGCGGCTGGGGCCGATCGGGCCGCTGGAAGTGGCGCTCAATCGGACCGAACAGGTCGCGGTCGACGGGCGCGACCTGGACGGCGTGCAGATGATCGTCTCAGGCCACATCCACCACTTCGCGGCCTATGATTTCGGGGGGAGCCGGCCGGCGCAGCTCATCGCCGGGACCGGCGGCGATATCGGCGAGGATTCCGATCTGGCGCGGATTCGCGCCGATCGTGTCGACATCGACGGCCTGGACGCCGACCGGCTGACCTTCGACCGGTTCGGCTATTTCCTGCTCGACCGCGCCGGCGCGGATTGGGCCGGGACCTTCCGCGACATCGACGACCACATCGTCGCGACCTGCATCCTGCACGAGCGGAGCCTGCGCTGCGTTCCGGCAAAGGGGAATTGAAGCATGGCCTTGGAAGCCGGGTCCGGCCGCGTTCGCCGTTAGAATTCTTCCCAGTCGTCCGACGGTTTCGCGGCGGCGGAGACCCCACGGCCGCCGGGCGCGCGCAGTTGGGGCGTGCTGTAGCGGTTGGCGAAGGCGGATCCCTTGGAGTCGACCGGCGCGCTGGAGGGCGGGGCCTGGCGTGCCGGAGCGGCCAAGCGCGCGGGGGCGGGCGCGGCGCGCCCCAGGCTGGCGCCGGCGCGCTCGCCGATGCGGAAGCGTTGCAGCAGCCGGGCCAGGTCCTCGGCTTCCTGGGCCAGGGAATGGCTGGCGGCGGTCGACTGCTCGACCATGGCCGCGTTTTGCTGGGTGGTCTGGTCCATCTGGTTGACCGCGCCGTTGACTTCCTGGAGCCCGGTGGCCTGTTCCTTGGCCGAGGCGGCGATCTCCAGGACCACGCTGTTGATATCGGCCACCTGGGCGACGATGCGCTCCAGCGACTGGCCGGTCTCGCCGACCAGCTTGACCCCCGAACCGACCTGGGCGGTCGAGGCCGAGATCAGGGTCTTGATTTCCCTTGCGGCCTCGGCCGAGCGTTGGGCCAGGGCGCGGACCTCCTGAGCCACCACCGCGAAGCCGCGGCCGGCGTCGCCGGCGCGCGCCGCCTCGACCCCGGCGTTCAGGGCCAGAAGATTGGTCTGGAAGGCGATCTCGTCGATCACCCCGATGATCTGGGAGACCTTGTGCGATGAGGATTCGATCTCGCTCATCGCCAGCACCGCCTCGCGCACCACCACGCCGCCACGCTCGGCGTCGGCCTTGGCCTTGCTGACCACGTTACGGGCATGGTCGGCGCCATCGGCGGTCTTGCGGACCGTGGCGGTGATCTGATCCAGGGCCGCGGCGGTTTGCTCCAGGCTGGCGGCCTGCTGTTCGGTGCGGTGGGACAGGTCGTCGGCGGCTGAGGCGATCTCACCGGCGCCGGAGCGGATCGCGTGGGTGTTGCGGCCCACGGTGGCGAGCGTGTCCTGCAGTTGCGCCATGGCCGTGTTGAAGTCGACGCGGAGCTTTTCGTAGGCCGGCGGCAGACCCTCGGTCAGGCGGAATTGCAGATCCCCCTCGGCCAGGCGCTCAAGCCCAAGGCCGATCGTGTTGGCCAGCAGGGTCGCTTGCTGATCGTCGGCCGCCGCGCGGCTGGCTTCGGCGTCCTGGCCGGCGCCGTCTTCGGCGAGGATCGACACCACCAGATCGGCGTCGAGCATGATGGTCTTGACCAGGGCGGCCAGGCTTTCGGCGACCTGGTCGGCGCTCGGCGCCTTCTTGTCGCTGAACAGGCCCGCCTTGGGCCAGGTGCGGCGCACCATGGCGCGCACCAGCGTCTCGGCGACCACGGCCGAGGCGGCGATGTGCCAACGCGGCTCCAGGCCGCTCTTGGCGTGAGCGCGCGCCACCATGCCGGCGGAACTCAGGTGGCGGTCGTCGAAATCGCCATGGGCGACGCCTTCCCAATGCCGGCGCAGCGCGGCGCGGGACTGATCGGCCACGGCATAGTCGCGGAAGGCGCCGCGCGTATCCGGGTGCGACCGAAGTTGTTCATGGAGCGCGTCGAGGGCGCCGGGCAATTCCTCGTCCAGAAAAGGCTTCAACGCCCT
>DATAYD010000061.1:0-4693 GCA_036272715.1 Caulobacteraceae bacterium
CGCAGGAAGTCCTGGAGGGCCTCGCGCGAGGTGTCGTCGAGGTTGACGGCGGCGAGCCGCGCCAGCTCCGCCCGGATCGGGGCCATTGACTGGCTGATCTCGTCCAGGTTCGCCCCGCGCGTGCGCAAGAAGATCGCCGCCATGTGCGTCACCGCCCGGCCCGTCGGGCGGCGCGCGAGGTAGCCGCCTCGCGCGCCGCGACGGACCTGCAGAAGCTGCTCCTGCGCCACCAGGGCCGCCGCCTGGCGCAGCGTCGGGCGACTGACCCGGTGGCGGGCCAGCAATTCATCTTCCGAGCCGATCCGTTCACCTTCCGCGCACCGGAGCGACTCCTCCCGCAGGGCCTCGACGGTCTGCCGTAGCGTCGCGGAAAGCACGGGGGCCTTCCGCGGCTTTCTGCGTCTAACCATCCAGGCCCCCTACGTTTTTGTTAATCGGGTGAAGGTCGCCGCCGCAACGCCAGTGAACGGCTGGGCGACAAGGGTTCGCGCGGCCTCCGGCCGCGGATCCGGAAATTCGCAACGCCGATATCGGCGCCTCTTATGACGGCGCGCATGCCTTTCTCGGATGTTACGAGCGACTAAGCGACGCCGGTCATTCGGCGCGCGGCGAGTGGCGCTTCCGTTAACCGCCATGCCTCAACCTTCGCCTTGGTCTGTTGAAGCTGACGATCCCAGACCTTCTCGGTCGTCTGATAAATGATGTCGTATGTGGCTGCTTTGCGGAACTCGACGAACTCCACGCCGCCTTCTCCGGTCTCGAAGGTGTACAGCGCGCCAGCTGGAACAAACATGCCGTCGCCGGCCATGAGAACCTCGCTGCCATAGCGCATCTCTCCCGAGATGACATGGTATAGGCAGTCCGCACTATGACTGTGGCGCGGCAGTGGAAAGCCCTGCTTGAACCAGGCATAGGTCAAGCTCAGAGCCAAGGCCTCGCTTGAGAACAAGACCTTCACCACATTGCCATCGTTGTAGTCGGCCTTGACCAGATTCATCAGGCCGCGCATCTGGACGTCGTCCATGGGCGCGAAGTGCATCGCCTCGCGGAGGTGCTTTCCGTGAGCCGCCCGATAGATTTCGATTTTCCGGGCCGCGCTCGCTGTAGGCTCGACCCGAGCTAAGTCCGCCATGGCGTCTCTCCCTGCATCGTCCGAGGCAGCCGACACTGGGCTAGCTGCCTCGAAATTGTTGAACAAATGTAATAGCGTACTCTTCATATCTAGCGTTTGGCGGCCGCTTCCTCGGCCTTGGCGCCAAGCAGGTCCATGCGGGCCTGCTTTAGGTGGTAACGGACGTTGACCCCGTCGGCGCCGAACTCGACCAAGTTGTCGGTCTCGACATTGTAGGCCGCCCATGGCGGGCCGCCGGCGGAGTCCGGCTTGCCGGTCTTGGCGAAGGCCACCCAATAGGCGTGCATCGCCTTGGCGATGGCGAAATCCTCGGGCGTCGCCGCCGGGAGGACAATGGAGGTGGATCCGAGGTGGACCGGCACGGGCGACGCGTTGTCGAACACATAGAGGATTTCCGAGGCATGCGCGGCGCCGGGCACGACCTGCCGGTACGCCGCCGGCACATAGGAGAAGTAGTAGAGGTAGGCCGGAACGCCCACCTTGGCGTCCTCGCGGACCACGTAGCGGTCCGGTTCGGTGGCGCCGGAATCGGTGACGTAATTATAGGCCGCCTTCAGCGGATCGCCGTCGCCGAACAGGGCCAGGGTCTTGGCCCGGTCGGGGCCGGCCTGGGACAGCACGGCGTCGGGATTGGCGACCCTGCCGGCCTCCCAACTGTTGCCGCCGATCATGTAGGGGATGCGGGCCTGATGGCCCCTGCGGAAGGCGTCATCGACCCGCTCGACGATCAGGGTCCCATCGATCATCGGCTGCGGCCGGGCCGCATCGTCCAGCGCGCCAGGAGTGGTCGCCCCGCCCGAGAAGGAGACCAGGGTCTCGGCGGGGAGGGCCCGCAGCGCGGTCAGGGCCGCGGCGTCGTCGCCGGTAATCCCCAGGGTCTTTGCGTAGGCCGCGTCGGCCTGCTCCACCCGGGCGATCGGTGGCATGTCGTTGCGGGGGAAGCCGGATTCGCAGATGACCTTGGCGAACAGGCCCGTGGCCGCCGGCGACGTCAGCAGCACGTTGACCGAGACGCCGCCGGCGGATTCGCCGAAGATCGTGACGTTCCTGGGATCGCCGCCGAAGGCCGCGATATTGGCCTGGACCCATTTCAGGGCGGCGATCTGGTCCATCAGCCAATAGTTGCCGAGGGGGCCGGCGCCTTCCCGGGTCAGGGCCGGGTGGGCGAAATAGCCAAGTCGGCCCAGGCGATAATTCAAGCTGACCATGATCACCCCGTCGCGGGCGAAGTGGGCGCCGTCATACAAAGGGACGGAGCCTGAGCCGCCGACGAAGCCGCCGCCATGGATCCAGACCATCACCGGCAGTTTCTTGGCGGCCGGGTGCGCCGGCGCCCAGACGTTGAGGGTCAGGCAGTCCTCACTGGTCGCGTCGACGCCGGCGCTGAGCGGGCCGCCGATCTGCATGCAGGAGGCGCCGAAGTTGGCGGCGTCGCGCACCCCGGTCCAGGGCGCCGCCGGCCGCGGCGCGCGCCAGCGCAGCTCGCCCACCGGCGGGGCGGCGTAGGGAATGCCCTTGAAGGCGACGACGTCGCCGTTCACCACGCCTTTCAGCGCCCCGGTGGCGACGGTGACCTGATCGGGCGCCGCGGTCGCGGCTCCGGCGGCCACAAGGCCAAGGCCGAGGCCGACGGCGATAGCCGCGATGGATGTCTTGAGCATTGGTCCCGGTTTCCTCTCTGGTTTTTGGGATGAAGCGTTAGCGTGGAGCATCAGACTAGGCATCTCGAAGCGCGTCCGCGTCACGCGCGAGCAGGCCTTCGATCGTCGCGCGTACGGCTTCCATGAGCGCCCCCCAAATGCCCGCCGGTCAAATGACATACAGAATTGCTACGGCGCACTTCGTTAGGCGCCCATAATTCTGTTACCTGTATATAGACTCGTTGGCTAGGGGCTTCGGCCCATCTCCCGCGGCGGCCGGGCCGGCCGATATCGAGGATCAGAACCCAGGGGCTTTGCCTTTTCTGGCCGGAGAGTTCCGCGCTTCTGATCTGCGCCGCGACGCGCCGCGCCCGCAAAGCTTCCAACAATAGCGATACCACATTGGTCTGTAACGTCCCGCGTCAACGTCGACAGCGAGCCTGTAAAGCGTGATCTCCGCGCGCGCTGTAAAGCCCGAAGGCCTTCTTCCCATGACGGAATGAGCGAGTGACCGTGGAGAAACCCGCGTGATATAGGTGAGTTATAGGCGGATAAGACCAGTACCGGATCTATTTCCGCACATCTACCAGAAGGTTACACCCATTCTGATAGATGCAAATAGGAACATAGACTATATTTTTTCCAGTTATTCTGTGGATTTTTGGCCTATTTTTCGACGCCAGCGGACATACTCATGTGTATCTAGAGCAGTAATTCTTAGACCAGTACGTCACGTTTACGCGAAAACGGCGTCGGAGACGCCAATCTGTTCAACCTCCTTGTCAACGCTGGCGCAGGAAATCACAAACCAATGTGGTATCGCTATTACCGGAAGCTATGCGGACACGGCGCGCCACGACGCCGTCAGGAGGGGCCGAGCCCTCCAGCCGGCGGGCAACGGCAGGCGCCGGGGTTCTGGCCCTCGAAATCGGCCGGGACGGAGGCTACTCGCCCCGGGAGACGGCCGAAGCCCTAGACAGCGAGTCGATATACAGGTAACAGAATATCGGGCGCCTAACGAAACGCTGGATATCAAATCTATACGCCTGTTGATTAATGGGCATCGGGGGGGAAATGGTTCAAGCGTTCAAACGCACTTCGCGCGCCGCATTGCTCGGCTGCTGCGGCATCGCCGCCATGGCGACAGCCGCACGCGCCGCGACGGACCCGGCGACGACGCAAATCCAGGAGGTTGTGGTCACCGCTCAGCGGACGGAGCAGAAGCTCCAAAAAGTTCCCGTGGCCGTGACCGTCTTCAACAACGCGGCGATCGTGACACACGGCATCGTCACCGTCTCGGATCTGGAGTTCCACACCCCCAACTTTAATATTCTTTTAATGCCGAGCGTCGGCGCGCCATCGATCATTATTCGCGGCATCGGTGGGTTCTCTAATACTTTTTCCCAAGACTCGCCGATCGGCATTTACGTCAACGATATTTTCATCGCGCGCGGAGACGACTTCGGCCAACAGTTCTACGACCTCCAGGACGTGCAGGTGCTGCGGGGGCCGCAAGGGACTTTGTTCGGTAAAGACACGCCGGGCGGCGCCGTGCTGGTCGACACCAAAAATCCAGATTCGACCTATGGCGGCTATTTCGACGTGGGTATCGGCGGCGGCGGCTACGGCGCGGGGAGTGGTCCGAACCGCAACATCTATCACCTCGAGGGAGCGATCAATATACCGATCTCGCCGATCCTTGGCATTCGCATCGCGGCCTTCCATGATAACGACAATGGATACGCGGTTAGCAATTTCAACGGGCACAGGTTCTATAGTCGCGATGACGGCGCCGAGCGCGCCACTATCATGTTCAAGCCCAGCGACAAGTTCGAGGCCAGACTCGTCCTCGATCACACCACGACGGATGACGGGGGCCCCGCCTATATAGATTTGGGGTTTACGCCCGCCGGTTCCGATG
>DATAYD010000062.1:0-8026 GCA_036272715.1 Caulobacteraceae bacterium
GACTGACCAGAAACTTCAGGTTGTTCCAGTCGCGGTGACCGCGTTTAGCCATGCATCGCTAGAGAAGCACGGCATCTCCAACATCGAGGATTTGCAATTCCACGCGCCGAACATCAACATCCGTGACGAACAGGCCAGCAATGGCCTGACGATCGGGATCCGCGGCATTAGCGTGCAGGCCCAAAATTTCGCATATGACTCCGCCGTTGGCGTCTAGGACGTCCAATTCCCAACGAAAGCGCTTAGGTCGTGAAAAGTTCAGAAGCACAACATCTTGATGGCTTCGATCATCTTATGGACGTTCTTAAGAGAAACTCGTCAGAGCCACCTGAGAGCGCCTTGCGGCCATTTTCTAGACCCGCGCTACTGGAGGCTCTTGTGTTCAATGTTGCGAGTGCAACCGCCAGGGCTCGAAACGACATCGCGTTGACGGCTTCAAGCGGATCGGGCGCTGACGCCACGGATTGCAAAGAGGGTAGATGAATGATGGCGGGTGAATTCTCCGGCAAGACAGCCATGGTGACCGGCGCGGCGTCGGGAATCGGCCGGGCGACGGCCTTGGCCTTGGCGCGAGCCGGGGCGCGGGTGCTGGGCGGCGACCTCGATCGAGCTGGGGTCGAAGCAACCGCCAACGCCATACGTGAGGCGGGTGGCGAGGCCGCGGCCGTCCATCTGGACGTGACCAGCGCGGATAGCGTCGCCGCGGCCGTCTCGGCCGCACGCGCCCAGTTCGGCGGATTGCATATCGGGGTCAACTGCGCGGGAATAACCCTGGCTGGCGCGCTCCTGGCCGACGTTCCCGAGGAGAAGTTCGACCAGGTCATCGCCGTCAACCTCAAGGGCGTCTGGCGCTGCCTTCGCGCGCAAATTCCAGCCATCCTCGACTGTGGCGGCGGAGCGATCGTCAATGTTTCATCAACGAACGGCCTGGTCGCCGGCCCGATGGCCAGCTCGTATGTGGCGTCCAAACATGGCGTGATCGGTCTGACCAAGGCCGCCGCGATCGAATACTCCGCGAAAGGGATTCGCGTGAACGCGGTCTGTCCGGGAGGCACCGACACGCCGATGATCTCCGACCAGATCAAGCAGGCCCTGACGCCATTGCACCCAATCGGCCGCATCGGCCAGCCCGAGGAGATCGCGGCGGCGATCCTCTTCCTGGCGTCGCCTGCGGCCTCGTTCGTCACCGGCGTGGCGCTGCCGGTCGATGGCGGATGGACAGCGCATTGAGGGCGCGCGCCGCTGGCGTCCGCTCCGCCGGTGCGAACCTGAACTGTCGCGCCGCGTCCCCGGCCGACCCCCTCGCCGATGGCGAGCTGTTGTCGAGGGCGTTCTCCGAGCGCGGGCGCTGTAATACTGCGCCAACGCCCGCGTGATCCCGCTTGGGACGTTGATGCGGATCGGCTCCATGGGCCCGTCGGACGGCCTTGTCGAACGGCGGATGCTCAAGTGGATCCGCGACATGCAGGCGGCCTGAAGGCGGAAGCAAGATTCCAGCCGGTGAACAGGGTCGATTACGCCTTGATGGGGCGCAATTTCGGAATCCATGCTGGTTGACCGGCCCGCTGAACCGGGACCAACTCGACCCGCGGCGCAATTTGCCACGGTCATCGCCAAACGCCCGCGACAGGGCCGATTTTCGGAGGCACGCGCCTTGGCAGGATCCGAACCCGTTGTAAAAGCCGCCGGCTGCGCCCTGGTGTCCGGGGGCAGCGGCGGGCTGGGCGGCGAGATCTGCCGCGCGCTGTCCGGGCTCGGCTATGCGGTGGTCGTCGGCTACCGCGGCAATGTCGATAAGGCCTCGGCGCTGGTGGCCGAACTGGAGGCGGCGGGGGGCCTCGCCATGGCCAAGCAGATCGATGTGACCGCCGGCGAGGCGCTTGTGGAGTCGTTCCGGGCGGTGCGCGAGGTCTTCGGGCCTATCGCCGCCGTGGTCTCCGCGGCCGGCCCTTCCGGACGCTTCGATTTCATCAGTCGCGCGCCGCTCGATGAATGGCGTCGACTGTTCGAAACGGACGTGCTGGGCTGCATCGCCCTGGCGCGGGCGGCCATTCCGCACCTGCGCGAATCCCGAGGCTCCTTCACCGCCCTGGCGACCTACCAAGCGCGCAAGCTCGAGGTCCGCGGCAGCTTCTCGTCGGTGCCCAAGGCGGCGGTGGAGCGGCTGGTCCAGGCTCTGGCCAAGGAGGAAGGCCGGTATGGCGTGCGCGCCAACGCGGTGCGGGCCGGCTGGATCGACGCCGGGGGCGGCGCGCGGATGACCCAGGACCCGGCGTTCCTCGCGCGGAAGCTCACGGAAATTCCGCTCGGCCGACTGGGCCTGGGCCAAGAACTCGCCGAGGCGGTGGCGTTCCTGGCCTCGCCGAGGGCCTCGTTCATCACAGGCGCCGTGCTGACCGTCGACGGCGGTGAATCGCTCTGACGCGGATCGACCGAATGGATCACCAGGACGCCGCCTTGTTCGTCGCGATAGTCGAGTACCACTATGGTGTTCCACCGCTGCTGGCTGTTGCAAGCCAAGGCGGTTGACTACCTGATGGTCGATCTGCTGCGGGTGGGCGGCATCACCCAGTTCCGCAAGGTCGCGGGCATGGCCCAGGCGTTCGGCGTGCCGGTCGCCAGCCACCTTGTGCCGGAAGTCTTCGCCCACCTGATCGCCGCTATCCCCAACGACGACGTCGTGATCCTGGGCATGAAGACCCAGGACACCCTGGCGGCGATCGACGCGTTGGCGACATGCGCGCCATCGGGCATGCCGATCGTGGGCGCCCAGAACGGGATCGAGAACGAGCGGCCTTGCGGCACTCCAGCGGACCGCCTGAAAGCAAGGCGTCGTCGAGACCTCCGCCACGGAGGGCTCCGCTTCGGCCTCCTCCGGCGTAATAAACTTATTGACTAAAAAGCAAGTATATTGCCCTGTTACGGGCAGGCGAAGCCGCCGAACGCGGCCAGGGCCGGAGGAACCCGTGAAGTCTCTCAACGATAGGGGCGCGATGTATGTGGCCCATATTCGGCAAGCCCAGTTCGAACCACGGGGCCTGGCAGGCCTTCGAGCCGCGATCTCCACGGGGCTGGTGCACCCCGTCAAAGCCCGCCTTGGGACGCTGCGTGACGCCTATGTCGCCTCCACCGCCGTCCACGGCATGCGCTACTCGGTCACGGCAAGGGCCGGCCCTTCGAGCACATCAAATAGATCACCCCGACCTGGGATGACTCCGATCCCATCCGCGCCGCGAAGTCGCCGTTGGCCTTATCCGGCCGAGCCGTGCGGCCCTTCCGCCTTCACCCCTGGCTTCAAGAGGTTTTGACATGCGCGCCTTGCTTCCGAGCCCGGAGGGTCCGGTCTTGATGGATGTTCCAAGGCCTCGGCCGAGCGCCGAGGAGGTTCTGGTGCGGGTGCGCGCCAGCGCCCTCAACCGCGCCGACCTGGCGATGTTGACCGGCGCCAGTCATGGCGGCGCGGGCGGCGGCGGGCGACCATTGGGCCTGGAGTGGGCGGGCGAGGTGATCGAGGCCGGCGCCGAGGTCCAACGCTGGAAGGTCGGCGACCGTGTTATGGCGTCCGGCGGCGGCGCCTTCGCCGAGTACGCGGTCGGCCATGACCGCCGCATGTACGCGATCCCAGAAGGGCTTGGGTTTGAACAGGCCGCGGGCCTGCCGGTGGCCTTGCAGACCATGCATGACGCTATCGCCACCAACGGCAAACTGCAGCCTGGCCAGTCCGTGTTGATCCTGGGCGCCAGTTCCGGCGTCGGATTGATGGGTCTGCAGGTGGCCAAGACGCTCGGGGCCGGCCTGGTGATCGGCACCTCGACCTCGCCGGATAAGCGTGTGCGGCTGGCGGATTTCGGCGCGGATCTGGCCGTCGACACCCGTTCGCCCGACTGGGTGACGCAGGTTCTGGAAGCCACCGGCGGGCACGGCGTCGACCTGGTCATCGACCAGCTTGCCGGGCCGCTGATCCGCGGGACTTTCAAGGCGACCCGGATCGGCGGCCGCGTGGTCAATGTCGGGCGCCTGGCCGGCCTACGGGGCGAGTTCGACTTCGATCTGCATGCCCTGCGGCGCATTGACTATGTTGGCGTCACGTTCCGCACGCGCAGCGCCGCGCAGGTGGAAACGATCACCGCCCTGACCGCCGAGGCGCTGGGGCCGGCCCTTGCCGCCGGCCGCCTTCGGCTTCCGGTTGACCAGGTGGCGCCTCTGGAGGAGGGGCCGGCGGCTCTCCGGGGCATGGCCGACGACGTTCACTTCGGCAAGATCGTACTGACGCCGGGATCGGAGGAGCAGGATGACTAAGCTCGGGAACTATATTCGCTGGCAGGACCGCAGGATCGAGATCCCGACCGAGCGGATTCAGCTCTGTGAGGCGTGGGGCTACGACGCCCTCTTCATGGGCGAGGGCTTGGGTCACGACGCCTTCTCGATTCTCGCCTATTGCGCCGCGATCACGAAGAAGGTCGCCCTGGGCACCTGCATCGCGCAGATCCCGGGGCGACTGCCCGTCACGATGGCTTGCAGCGCCCAGACGCTCACGCACCTCGTCGGGCCCGAACGGAATATCATGCTGGGTATCGGGACCAGCGCCGCGGTGGTCGCGGAAAGCTTTTACGGCACATCGTTCGACCGGCCCATCGCACGCTTGCGCGACTACGTCGCGGTCATACGAGCAGCGGGCGCCGGGGCGGGGGTCGACTTCGAAGGCAGGACGATGTCGGTCCCGTACCGGGGTCCCGACGCACGGGGCGCGCCGCCATTTCCCATGGCCATCAACACCCGGTCCGACATCCCGCTCTATCTCGCGGCGGCGGGGCCGCAGATGATCGGCCTGGCCGCCGAGATCTTCGACGGCTGGTTCCCGTTACCGTCCATGTATTCTCCGGCATCGATGCACCTGTACCAACCGTTGCTTGAGGCCGGTTTTGCTCGATCATCGCGGAAACGAACGATGACCGATCTCGACATCTGGGTGCAGTTGGACGTGATCGTGAACGAAGACCTTGCCGCCGCCATGCTTGAGGCGAAGAAATTCGTGGTTCTCTATTGGAACTCGATGAAGTCGCAGCTTGAGTTCCTGGGCTATGGCGAGCAAGCGGCGGCGATCGACCGCCTCGTGAAGGACGGCCGGAAAGACGATGCGACGCGTCTCGTGCCCGACCAGTACGTCGACGATGGGTGGCTCCTTGGCCCGATTTCCCGCATCCGCGAACGGGTGCATCCGTGGCTTGAATGCGGACTCGGTGGATTGATCATCCGCAGCGGGTCTCGCATGCCCGAGTCACCAGAACCGGAGAGCATCGACGTGTATCGCGCGATCGCCGAGGAGGCGGGCCGGATCGGCTGACGCTGCCGGGGTCTGCGACGCCTCGTCACCGAGACCGCCGGTGGAGACCGGCTGTCCTCGATAAAATCCGAACCCGGATCCGACCCGGCCCGCGGATTACCGGGAGAGGCGCGCCTGAGTGATTCCGGTCTATGGGCGACCGTAACAAGTCGGGCGACGACAAGGGGTTTCTTCGGGGTTGCTTCAGATTGAGCCGGAAAGTTCGGTCCGCTCACCCGATCCGCGTCGACATCCCGCCGTCCAGGGGCATGACCACGCCGGTGGCGAAGGCGGCTTCGTCGGAGGCGAGGTAGAGGGCGGCGTAGGCGGTGTCCCAGCCGGTGCCCATCTTGCCGCGCAGGGGCACGCGGGCGTCGCGGGTCTCGCGCACCTCTTGGCTGGTCTGGCCGGTGGCGGACGTGACCCCCGTGATCGCCATGGGCGTGTTCATCAGCCCGGGCATGATGGCGTTGCAGCGCACGCCGTGGCGGGCGTTGGCCGAGGCGGTCGAGGTGGTCAGCCGGTTCACCGCCGCCTTGGAGACCTCATAGGCGACCAAGGCGCCGCCGGCGATCGCGGCCAGGGACGAGATATTGACGATCGCACCGCTTTTCCGCGCGCGCATCACGGCCAGGGCGTGCTGGGTCATCATGAAGGTCGCCTTCAGATTGACGTCCATGATGCGGTCCCAGGCCGCTTCCTCGACCCGGTGCACCGGTCCGTCGCCGTCGCCGATGCCGACATTGTTGACCAGGATGTCCAGCCGGCCCCAGCGGGCCTGGGCGGCTTCGATGATCGCGGCGCAGTCGGCGTTCTTGGAGACGTCGGCCTGGTGGGCGAAAGCCTTGCCGGCCTCCGCCGTGACCATGGCCGCCGTTTCCTCGGCGCGCTCCAGGACGCGGTCGACGCACAGCACCTCGGCGCCTTCGCGGGCGAACAGGATGGCCATGGCGCGGCCATTGCCGATCGTTTCGCCGGGCGTCTGGCCGGCGCCGGTGATGATAGCGGTCTTGCCCTTCAATCGGTCGGCCATGGTCAGAACCCCTTCAGATCGGGATCCAGGGTCTGGCCCTCGTCGAGCTGGACGCCGAAGGTGTTCAGCAGCATCGAGACCTGGGTGTACTGGCAGGCGGTGAAGACGACGTCCATGCACTGCTTCTCGTCGAAATGGGCGCGCAACTCGGCCCAGGTCTTGTCGCCGATGAAATGATCGTTGTGCAGCTCGTCGCTGGCGCGGAGCAGGGCCGCGTCGGCGGGGCTCCAGCCTGGCGCATCGGCGCCGGCCTTGATGCGCTGGCACTCGTCCTCGGTCAGCCCCACGCCCAGGCCGATCCGCACATGCTGGGTCCACTCATAGCCGGACTTGCAGAGGAAGCCGGCGCGCAGGATGACGATCTCGCGCTCACGGGCGGGCAGGGCGTTGCGGCGGCTGAGGACATAGTTGCCCCAGGCTAGGAACGCGGTCAGGGCCTTGGGCGCATGGGCCATGGTGCGGAAGATGTTCGGCGTGTTGCCGGTATGGGTCAGGGGCTCCAGCACGGCCTTCTGATCGTCGGTGAGCTGGTCCATGAGAACCGGTTGGATCCGAGGTTTGGTCAGTCTCATCGAGTCCTCCTGGGGGTTTATTTTGATTGTTCGTGTAACGACGCTTAAAATTCGATCATATATATTTGAAATATTGAAAATATATTGGGATTGGCTCGGTGAAATTTCGGGAAATATTTCCGATTCCGTGGGGCGTTATTACAAGATGCGCCGCCATGACGTCGTGTCCCGGCGCCGTTCCTGGTTGATCCCTCGACTGGCTAGGTCCGGAGGCGGAAACGGTCCCCATCCCGGACGATGGTTCCCCCGGTGGCGCCAGACCCGTGCATGCCGCTGACGAGCGTCGACGTTCCCGCTAGATCGGAGAACACGGAACGGCGGGTCGCCTCCCGCTCGAATATCTTGGTGACTTGGACGTCGTCGATCTTCCAGCGTTGCATGTCGTTTCTTCCCTTTGGCATCTCCCCGAGGGGTGATCCTGGTTCACGGCGAGCGCTTGGGATTCCTTCGCGTCACTTTTTGGCGCCTGGAATGCGGTCCGCTAATTGACCAGGATTTGTGCATGGATATGATCGCCAATCAATAATTTGTTTATCAGCCGACAAGTAAAATGGAGACCTGGAGTCCGTGCCTCGGATGGCCTGCCGCGAGTTGGATCGGGCGACCGCCATCCTGGTTGTTTCTGATCAATCGGGACATGAGGCCGCGGTCCGGCCGCTTTAAAGGACCCGATAATGGCCTCGGCGAGGGCGGCGGGCTGGCTGAGAAAAGGGGGACAACCGTGGTCGAGCAGCGAGCCGATTGTATCAGGGCCGGCCTCCTTCCGCGCCTGGCGCGCATTTTCCTCTACCTCTATTTCCGAGATGAAGGGCGCGAGCGGTCGGCTGCGAGATCGCCTGCCGCTCCCCGGCGCTTAGCAGACTTTTTACAACTCGCGAACGCGGCGGGCGCGCGGTTTACCGCAGGCATAAAACAGCTTACTCTATTGGAAGAATTCTCCGTCGAGCGAGAACGCCATGGAAATCAATGAGCGCTTGGCGCAACTTTTCAGCGAGGCGCCGGAAGCGCCCGCCGTCGAATTCGGCGATCAGCGGTTCAGCTATGGCGATATCGCCAAATGGAAAGACCGCCTCGTGGCCATGCTCGACCAGGCGGGTG
>DATAYD010000063.1:0-10539 GCA_036272715.1 Caulobacteraceae bacterium
GGAGGAGTGGCAGGGATGGGGGGTGAACGCACGCGGTTAAGGTGAAGAACACGGAGGAGGTGTCCCGCGACTTCCTCTCCATTATCGAGCCAAGGTATGCCCACAAACGACCCTTCCCCCATCGAGGGGGAAGGGTTCCACGGGTCAGTTTTCCCTGAGCAGCGGCAGCGCCAAGCCGGGAGCCGGTCCCGCGCGGACCAGTTCCCGGCGAAAGCGGAACAGCTCGGCGGGCCGCCCGCCCGTTTCGGCGTGCAGGCGGCCCAGGCCCTCGACCAGATCGGTGCGCTCCAACCCCCGCCGGAAATTCTGTTTATGCAGGGCGATGCCCGCCACCGCCTCCACCGTGTGCTGCAGTTGGGACAGGGTGAATTCCGGCGGGGTCAGTTCGAACGCCACCGGGCGGTATTTCAGCTTGCCGCGCAGGCGTCCAAGGCCCGTCGCCAGGATGCGGCGGTGGTCGGACAGCATCGGCTCGCCCAGCGCTGGCGACAGGGCGGACGGTTCGGCGCCCTCGCGGCCCCGCGCGCGTTCCCGATCGCGGCCGGCCTCCGGCGCCAGGCCCGCCTCATAGAGCAACTCATAGCGATCCAGCACCCGTTCCTCGTTCCAGGGCGCGCCGTCGAGGGCGAACAGGAGCCTGATCCGCGCCAGCCGCTCGTCGCTGCCGCCCCAGCGGCGCAGGGCCGGGGCGATGGCCTCGTCGATGATGCCCGGCCGCCCTTGCCGCCAGTCTTCCCACGGGAAGAACCGGGTCATCGGCTGCCAGACCGTGTCCGGCGCCAGGGCCTGGATCGCCTGGGGCGTCAGGCCGAGATAGCCGATCGAGATCACCCGCGCCTCGCCGGCGCCGACCTCGGCCCGGGGCGCGTCGCGGCCCTTGTCGCCAAAGGTGTAGAGCTGTTCGACATAGCCGAGCTCGAACCGGGTCTGCTGGGCCACGAAGGCGCGCATGGCCAGCTCGAAGGTGCGGTGACCGTCCGGATCGAATGGACCGAATGGCAGACCCGCCAGGGCGGCGGCCTGGTGGGTCTCGGCGTCGTGCGGCCGCACGGTCAGGACCACCGCCTCGCCGTCGCGGATGGCGATGACCACCGCCGAAAGGCCGATGACGATCGGGCTCATCGGCTATTCCGTGTCGAAGGCGGCGGGGGTGCGCTCGAAATCAGCGGCTTCCGCGAGCAGGTGAAAACGGTGGAGGTACTGGGCCTGGGCCTCGGCGGCCGGCAGCGGATGGATGGTCAGGCCGTAACCCCTGGGCGGGCGCCCGAACAGGGTCAGGGACTCGTCCACCGCGAAGCCGGCCAGTTGCACCGCCTCGAAGAAGGCGCAGGCCCGATCGGCCTGCTTGATCAGGGCCTTGACCGGCGCGGGGATCTTGGGCGGCAGGCCGAAGCGGATATGGACCGCGGCCTCCAGCCGGTCCTCGAAACGCCGATAGTCCAGGCCGAGCGCCGCCTTGAACGGCGAGATCATATCGCCGATCACATATTCGGGCGCGTCGTGCAGCAGGGCGGCCAGACGCCAGCGCGGCTCCAGGCCGGGGCGCAGGTGCGCGGAGATCTCCTCGACCACCATGGAATGCTGGGCCACCGAGAACCCATGGTCGCCGGTGGTCTGGCCGTTCCAGCGCGCCACGCGGGCCAGGCCGTGGGCGATGTCCTCGATCTCGATATCGAGCGGGGAGGGGTCCAAAAGGTCGAGCCGACGCCCCGACAACATCCGTTGCCAGGCCCGTGGCGGCTGCAATCGCGAGGTTGGACGCAGCCCTTTCGCCACCTGATCGTTCCTTAGCTTTGGCGTGATGCGGATCGGTCGTATCCTAGCGTCAATAGGGCCCGTCGGGCGCGAAAACTGAAAGAGGCATTCGGATGGCTTCGGTGGGAACGAGCTGGGCGAGGATCATGGTCCCCGTGGCGGGGGGCGATCCGGATTCGCGGGTCCTGGCCGCCGGCGCCGCGCTGGCGTCGGTGTTCGAGGCTGAACTGGCCGCCGTCTATGCGCCCGCCGATGTCGCCGACCTCATGCCCTGGATGGGCGAGGGGTTCATGGGCGGCGTCCAGGTCACCGCCGTCCAGAGCCTGAAGGACGCGGCCGCGGCCGGCGAGCAGACCGCGCGCGGCATCGTCGAGGCCAATCCTTACGCCCACATCACCTTCACCGCCCTGACCTCGCCAGTCTGGTCCGGGCTTTCGATGGAAGGGCGGCTGTCGGACGTGGTGGTGTTCGACGACGCGACGGCGCGCGGTCGCGGCCCCCTGGCCCAGTCCTTCCAGCAGATCGTGGCCGACGAACAGCGGCCGACCATCGTCGCGCGCCAGGGCCTGCGGGCCGACGGCTGCGTGGCAGTGGCCTGGGATGGCGGCAAGGAAGCCAGCCGGGCCATGCGCACGGCGCTGCCGCTGCTGCAGAAGGCGTCCGAGGTGGTGATCCTGGCCGCGCCGGCCGCCGCCTCGCGCTATTTCGATCCGCTCCGGTTGAAGCGGTTCCTGGAGGTCCGCGGCGTCGGCGCCGAGATCCACACCTTGAACGAGAGCGGCGATGTGGCGTCGATGCTGCTCAAGGCCGCCGTCGCGGTGCAGGCCGACATCCTGGTCGCCGGCGCCTTCGGGCATCCGCGGCTGCAGGAATTCATCTTCGGCGGCACCACCCGCTCGATGCTCAACGCGCCGAAGGGCAGTCCGTCTCTGTTCCTGTCCCACTAATCCCTGTTGAAAGAACGCTCTCATGAGCCTCAGCCGCATCGTGATGCGCCTCGCGCGCAATCCCGGCACCGAGTTCGCCGATGGCGATGATCATCGCGGCTATGCGCTGGTCGCGCCGCTGACGCCGGACGGCAAGTTCGACGACGCCGAATTCCGCGCCCACCGCGCCGCCTGCACCGTGCGCCGGTTCGCGGCGGACGAGGATCCGCAGACCGGCCGGCTGGGCAAGCGAGGCGAGCGCTGGTTCTTCGACTACGGCGACGCCGGGGAGGGCGACGAGCCGCTCTACAAGATCGGCGAGCACCGTTTCGCGGTCGGCGAATATGTCAGCATCACCGACGAGGATCAGCGCCTGCTGACTTATAAGGTGACCGAGATCCGGAAGGTCTAGCGTGACAGGTTCTTGTCGAGCAGCCGTCGGATGTCGTGGTCGTCCTCGCTGTGGACATGGGCGCGAGGGTTCTTGAACTCCGCCACCACCAAGGGACCGCTGGCCGGGCCCCGGGCCATATAGCCGACGCTGTGGAGACCGGTCGGGCCGGGCCGTTCGCTCGCCAGCACCAGGACCAGGTTGGCGTTGGGTCCGCCCTGGTCGATGGCGCGGATCTCGGCGCCGTTCTGGTCGGCCGACACCACCGCCTTGTCGCCGCCGAGGCCGGCATGGACATTGGCCTTGTCGCTGTCCGCGTCGATGGTCACGCCGAGCACCCGCACCACGGCCTTGTCGCCATGGGCGTCGATATGGACGCCCGGGACGTCGATGCAGGCGTTGTCGCCATCCTTGACGCCGGAGTCGCCGGGATCGGCGGGCGCGCCGGGCTGGCGCGGCGGCAGCAAGGTCTTCAGCGAGGCTTCGATCGGCGCCAGTCCCGCCTGGGGCGTCTGTCCGTTCAACGGCAGGCGGACCAGGCTGACCTGTTCACCGTCGTCGCGGCGGTACTCGCAACGGTTCGCGTCGGCGGAGATCGAGGTGCGGATGAGAGAGCCCTGAGCGTCCGGGCAATCCAGCCGCGCGCCCACGATCAAGGGGCGGTGATCATGCAGGTGGCGCGGGTGGTGTTTCACGCAGCCCGAGAGACCGGCCGCGATCCCGGAGCCGAGAGCCGCGAGAACGATAAATCGAACAGGGGACGCTGTCATGCGCCCGAAAATCCCGCCCGGCGCGCACGACGTCCAGTGAAATCGCCGTAACCGACCGGGCGAGGTCTTCTTTAAGGGGCTTATTGCCCGGGACGATTGCCCGCGCCCTCGCGCCGCGCCAGGAAAGCCAGGCGCTCGAACAGGTGCACGTCCTGCTCGTTCTTGAGCAGGGCGCCATGCAGCGGCGGGATCAGCTTGGTTGGGTCGCGCTCGCGCAGCGCTTCCTCGCCGATATCCTCGACCAGCAGCAGCTTCAGCCAGTCCAGCAGCTCGGAGGTCGAGGGTTTCTTCTTCAGGCCCGGAACCTTGCGCATGTCGTAGAAGATGCGCAGCGCCTCGCTGACCAGCTTCTTCTTGATGCCCGGGAAGTGGACGTCGACGATGGCGTTCATCGTCTCGGCTTCCGGGAAACGGATATAGTGGAAGAAGCAGCGGCGCAGGAACGCGTCCGGCAACTCCTTCTCGTTGTTCGAGGTGATGATGACCACCGGCCGCACCTTGGCCTTGATGGTCTCATTGGTCTCGTAGACATAGAATTCCATCCGATCGAGTTCCTGCAGCAGGTCGTTCGGGAACTCGATGTCGGCCTTGTCGATCTCGTCGATCAGCAGCACCGGGCGCTCGTCGGTCTCGAAGGCTTCCCAGAGCTTGCCGTGCTTGATGTAGTTCTTGACGTCCTTAACGCGCTCGTCGCCCAGTTGGCTGTCGCGCAGGCGAGTGACGGCGTCATATTCGTAAAGGCCCTGCTGGGCCTTGGTGGTCGACTTGATGTGCCAGGTCAGCAGCGGCGCATTGAGCGACTTGGCCACTTCATAGGCCAGCACGGTCTTGCCGGTGCCGGGTTCGCCCTTGATCAGCAGCGGACGCTCGAGCGCGATGGCGGCGTTCACCGCCACCTTCAGGTCATCGGTCGCGACATAGTCGCTGGTGCCTTCGAAACGCTGGCTCATATATCCCTCCGGCGCGGCCGCGCCTCCAAACAACTGTTCGAGTTATGGCCACACTAAGGGGAGGGCCGCGCGTTGCAAGCGCGATTAGCAGGCCCGCGTCAGTCCGCGCGCGGCCCGGCCGCGGCGGCCAGCGCCCCCGCCACCTCGCGCATCACCGGCGCCCAATCGTTGAAACGGTCAGGGGAAAACACCTTCACATGCGGATACCAGGGGTGCTTTCCGCGGGTTCCCATCAGCGACCAGGCCCCCGGCGTGCAGATCATCCAGACATTGGCGCCGCAGGCAGCGCCGATATTGCTGGTGGCGTTGGGCGGACCCAGCACCAGGTCCAGCCCCTGGCAAAGCGCGCCCAGGTCGTCCAGGTCGTTCTTCAGGTCGACCCCCGGCGGCTGCCAGATCTCCAGGCCGAGCGTGTCTCGCGCCTGGTCCAGCTCCGCTTGGCATTCGCCGTATTGCAGGTTGACGAAGCTGACGCGAGGCGTCTCCAGCACCGGTCGCCATTGCTCGAACGGTGAGAAATAGCGCAGCCGGGCGCCGTCCAATTTCAGGCTTTTCCACAGCAGGCCGACCTTCAGGCCCGGGCGTTCCGCCAGCACCTCGCGCCAATGCGCGATGCGCTCGGGGTCCGCGGTCAGAAAGCGATCACGTGTGGGAAAGTCATCCAGCGCGCGGCGGAACCGGCGCAGCGGCGCGGCCATCGGGGTCCAAAGGTCGATCGCTTTGGGTTCGTTCAGGAACGGCATGTGGCGCAGCGTGTGGCCGTCGATCTTGTGGGTCGCGTGCGCGCCCACCGTCGCCTCCGGGAACGACCGCTGGAACAGGGTGACCAGCCGCGGCTCCACGGCCAGGGTCAGTTTGCCCTGGGGACCCAGCGCCTCGATCACGTCGGGCAGGACATTAGCGAACATCACTTCGTCGCCCAGCCCCTGTTCGCCGACCATCAAGAGCGACTTGCCGGCCAGTTTGGCTTTGGGCGTCCAGCGCGGGCGGTCGATGGCGAACTGGGTCAGGTCCGAGAAGCTCGGGTCGAAGCGGGCCTCGTAGTCGTCCCAGCCCTCGCCGATCTGGCCGCCGCACAGCAGAATGGTCGAGCGGGCCAGTCGCATCATGGCCAGGTCGCTCGGCGCCTTGGTCAGGGCGATCGCCGCGTCACAGTCCTTCAGCGCGCCTTCCAGGTCGCCCTGGTCCAGCCGGGCGTTGGCGCGGTTATAGAGCGCGTGCGGGTGCGACGGGTCGAATCGCAGCGCCTCTTCGAAGAAGGTCAGGGCGGTGGGCATGTCGCCCTGTTCGGCCAACACCGTGCCCAGGGTGTTCCACAGCAGCGGCGACTCCGGATCGGCCTGGATGGCCGGGCGCAGGGTCTCGATCGCCGCGCCATAGTCGTGCAGGTCCCGCTGGACGCAGGCCAGGCTGTTGACGCCCTGCTGGCAGTCGGGCCGAGCCGCGTGGTGGATCGCGAACAGCTTGGCGGCCAATTCCTTCTTGCCCAGGCGATAGGCCAGGCGGCCGAGGCCATTGGCGATGTCGGCCTGGTCGGTGGAGAGCGCCAGGGCGGATTCATAGCACTGGATCGCGCTTTTGAAGTCGCCGGCCTTTTCCCGCGCGATGGCCAGCACGTGCCACGCCACGCCGCTGTGCTGGTCGATGTTCAGCGCCTCCAGCGCCAGTTCGGCGGCGCGGGCGTCGTCTTCGGATTCCAGCGCGGCGGTGGCGCGGCGCAGCAACGGCGCGACCTTCATCATCTGGAGTTCGCCCAAGGCCTGGTTCAGCCGCTCCAGCGCCTCCTGCGACCTTGTGTCGCCATCCTCGCCGGCGGCCAGTCTCGGCCTCGCCGCCAAGGCCGGCTCCGACGCCGTGGAGAGGGCGGCCGACGAGGCGCCGAGCCTTAATTTCGCGGGGTTTGGCGCGCGCATCGCGAATAACTCCCAGCCGCGGAATAGGGGTCCTTTGGATGGCGCGCGCCGGCTTAAGGAAGTGCTAAACCTTAAGGCCGCTTCGCGGCGCAACCGCCCATTAACCAGGCGGCTCTATGCCTTGCCCGATGGCGGGGAAACGGGTCTGCGTCAGCTTTGTTTATCCATTCGATGTTAGAACAGACCCAGTTTCGGGAGACGCCCGCGCCATGGCTTTGAAGCTGTCCCTCAAGCCCCATGAACGGCTGGTTCTGAACGGCGCCGTGCTGCAGAACGGCGACCGGCGCGGAGTCATCCTGCTCCAGAACAAGGCCTCCGTCCTGCGCGAGAAAGACATCATGCAGGAGGACGAGGCCAATTCGCCATCGCGGCGGATCTATTTCGCGGTGATGATGATGTACATTGATGAGGCCAATGTGGCCCGGTACCACGAGGCCTTCGTCCATCGCCTGCAGGAATTCATGGGCGCCATCCGCAATCCGGATGTGCTGGCCGAATGCGTCGGCATCTCCCGCCATGTCCTGGCGCGGGAATTCTACAAGGCGCTGATGCTGTGCCGCAAATTGATCGCTTATGAAGATGAGAGGTTGAAGAATGTCCCTGCGAGCCTACCAGCAGGCGGCCACGCGATCTGAAAGCCCGCGTGATACCGAATATCGTCTCTTTGGGCAGGTCACTCGCGCGCTGATGGATGCGGCGGCGACCCCGCACGATTTGGCGAAGCGAGTCGATGCGTTGGACTGGAATCGGCGGCTGTGGTCGACCTTGGCGGCGGACTGCGCCCAGCCCGAGAACAGGCTGTCTTCAGACGTACGCGCGCAGATCATTTCGCTGAGCATGTGGGTCGGTCGTCACACCAGCGCCATCGTCCGCCGCGAAGAAGGGTTCGAGGCGCTGATCGATCTCAATCGCACCATGATGCAAGGGTTGGCGACGAAGAACGTCGCGGCCTGACCGCGATCGACAGGCAAAATGGCCATGGGCTGGGCCTGGCGTCGGATGAGTGCGGGGCCAGAGCCCGCGATCATCAGCGGCGATCAGCCAGGGCGTTGGCGACGCCAAGCATCAGGTCGGTCCACTGATTGAAGCGGTCGGGAACGAAGAGGCGAACCCGCGGATACCAGGGATGCCGGCCGCTTCCCAGCAACGACCAGGCTCCCGGCGTCGAGATCATCCAAACTTCGGCGCCGCACGCCGCCGCGATATTGGTCGTGGCCGTGGGCGGCCCCAACACCAGATCCAGACCGCGGCAGAGCGCGGCCACATCGTCCAGATCGTCCTTCAAGTCGGTCCCCGGCGGTTGCCAGATCTCCACGCCCAGGGTCTCGCGCGCCTGGTCCAGTTCGGCCTGGCAATCGCCGTATTGCAGGTTTACGAAACTGACCCTCCGGGTTTCCAGCACCGGCCGCCATTGCTCGAATGGCGAATAGTAACGCAATCGCACGCCATCGAGTTTCAGGCTTTTCCAGAGCACGCCGACCTTGAGGCCGGGGCGCTGGGCCAGGACTTCGCGCCACTCGGCGACTCGCGCGGGATCCGCGGCCAGGAAGCTTGGCCGCGTCGGGAACGACGCCAGGGTTCGGCGGAACCGGCGAAGCGGCGAGGCCATCGGCGCCCAGAGGTCGATCGCCTCCGGGTCTTTGATAAAGGGGGCCTGGCGCAGCATGCCGCCATCGACGCCGTGGCCGACATGGGCGCCCACGCGCGCGGTCGGAAAAGACCGCTGAAAAAGGCCGACCAGACGCGGTTCCACCGCCAGGGTCAGGCGGCCTTGAGGCCCCAGGGCTTCCAGCACGTCGGGGATCATGTTGGCGAACATCACTTCGTCGCCCAGCCCCTGTTCGCCGAACAGCAGCAGCGACTTACCCGCGATGTCGGATTGCGGCGTCCAGCGCGGCTGTTCCATCGCGAACCGCGTCGGCTCCGCCGCCTGGGGATCGAGGCGCGCCTCGTAGCCGTCCCAGCCTTCGCCGACCCGTCCGCCGCACAGCAGGATGTTGGAGCGCGCCAACCGCATCATGACCATGTCGCGGGGCGATGCGGGCAGCGCCATGGCCGCATCGCAATCCTCAAGAGCGCCGGCGAGGTCGCCCTCGTGGAGCCTCGCGTGCGATCGATTGTGCAAGGCGTGCCAATAGGCCGGGTCGAGGCGCAGCGCTTCTTCGAAAAAGGTCAGGGCGACGGCCATATCGCCTTGCGCGGCGAGCACCGTGCCGAGGGTATTCCACAGCAGCGCCGATTCCGGGTGGGCCTCGATCGCCGGGCGCAGAGTCTCGATCGCCGCGCCATAGTCGTGGGCGTCGCGTTGAACACAGGCCAGACTGTTGACGCCCTGAATGCAGTCCGGCCGGGCGGCGCGATAGATGTCGAACAGGCGCAAGGCCAGCGGCTTCATGTCAAGCCGATAGGCCAGGCGCCCAAGATCATTGGCGATGTCGGCCTGGTCGGTCGAAAGGGCCAGAGCGGATTCGTAGCATTGGATGGCGCTTTGGTGGTCCCCGACCTTGTCCCGAGCGATGGCCAGCACGTGCCAGGCCAAGCCGCAACGCTCGTCCAGGCTCAGCGCCTCGAGCGCCAGGTCGGCCGCGAGCTTCCAATCCTTGCCATCCAGCGCGGCGGTGGCGCGGCGGAGCAGCGGCGCGACCTTCATCATTTGAAGTTCGCCCAGCGCGAGATTGAACCGCTCGATCGATTTTCGCGACGTGGCGTCGCTGACCTCGCCATCGGCGGCCTGAAGCCGCGCGGGATTTGACGCTGCCATCGGCAAGACTCACTGCGGCGAAGCGGATTAGGGCATCGATGGCGCTCGCGGCCTTAAGGAAGTGCTAAGGATTGAACCTCGCCCGTGCGCGCCTGATCCGATGGCTAGGCAATAATGGCTCCCCCTGCTGGGCAGATTATGCCGCCCCAGCCGGGCGTAAGGTTAAATTTGCCTAGTGCGGGCGCTGCCTGCGTTGGAAAAAATCTTCAATTTACAATGTCTTACGAAGTGAATCCCTGTGGGCGGCGTCTGGCCCGCCGATTGCTCGGATCCCCTCGGGCAAAATGCCCCCGACTGTCAAAATGACGTCGGACACCTGAGAAATAGGAACTTGAACCATGGTCCTTAGCGTCAATACGAACGCGGGCGCCCTCGTCGCCCTGCAAAACCTCAACACCACCGAATCCCAGCTCCAAGTCGCCCAGAACCAGGTTGCAACCGGCCTCGCGGTTTCGGACGCGCAGGACAATGGCGCCATTTTCGCCATCGCCCAGAACCAGCGCGCCACCTCCAGCGCCCTGACCGCGGTGACCCAGTCGCTGCAACGGGTCCAGTCGACCGTCAACGTGGCGGCCAGCTCCGGCACCACGGTGTCCGACCTGCTGAACCAGTTGAAGTCCGCCGCCTTGTCGGCTTCGGATACTTCGACCAACACCAGCAGCCGGCAGGCGTTGAACGCCACCTTCACCGCGCTCCTCGCCCAGATCAAAAGCGTCGTCTCGAACTCCTCGTTCAACGGCGTCAACCTGATCGACGGTTCGACGGGCCAACTGGCCGCCCTGGCCAGCACGGACGGCACCTCCAAGCTGACGGTCGCGGCCCAGAGCCTCGCCCTCGGCGGCGCCAACGTCAAGGTGGCGGCGACGACCACGATCAACACCGTGACCTCGGCCACGGCCGCGTTGGCCCTGGTCAACACCTCGATCACCAATGTCAACAACGCCCTGGCCAAGCTCGGCGCCAGCGCCAACGCCCTGCAGACCCAGATCACCTTCACCGGTAACCTGCAGGACACCATCGACACCGGGGTCGGCAATCTGGTGAACGCCAACCTGGCCAAGGAAAGCGCTACG
>DATAYD010000064.1:0-13313 GCA_036272715.1 Caulobacteraceae bacterium
CAGGCCCGCGTCGTGGGCGTCCAGGGCCTGGTAGGCGCCGCCTTCCTCGGCTTCCTGCTGTTCACGTCCAATCCGTTCCTGCGCCTCTCGCCTGCGCCGCCCGACGGCGCCGAGCTCAATCCGATCCTGCAGGACCCCGGCCTCGTCTTCCATCCGCCGGTGCTCTACACAGGCTATGTCGGCCTCTCGATGGCGTTTTCCTTCGGGGTCGCGGCCCTGATCGAGGGCCGGGTCGACGCCGGCTGGGCCCGCTGGGTGCGGCCCTGGGTGCTGGTCGCCTGGATCTTCCTGACCGTCGGCATCGCGATGGGCAGCCTGTGGGCCTATTACACGCTCGGCTGGGGCGGCTGGTGGTTCTGGGACCCGGTGGAGAACGCCTCCCTGATGCCCTGGCTGCTGGCGACGGCGCTGCTGCATTCGTCATTGGTGCTGGAGCGGCGCGGCGCGCTGATCAGTTGGACCATCCTCTTGTCGATCCTGGCTTTCTCCCTGAGCCTGGTCGGCACCTTCCTGGTCCGCTCCGGCGTCCTGACCAGCGTGCACGCCTTCGCGGTCGATTCACAGCGTGGGGTCTATATCCTGGCCGTGATCGGCGTGATGACCGGCGCCGCCCTGACCCTGTTCGCCTGGCGCGCGCCGGCGATGCGGACCGGCGCGCTGTTCACGCCCCTGTCGCGCGAGGGCGGGATCACGCTGAACAACCTGTTCCTGCTGGTGGCCACCGCGGTGGTGTTCCTGGGCACCTTCTATCCCGTGTTCCTGGACGTGCTGCATGGCGAGAAGGTCTCGGTCGGGCCGCCCTATTACAAGATCGCCTTCACGCCGATCGCCGTGCCCCTGCTGTTCCTGGTCACGGCCGGGCCGCTGCTCAACTGGCGGCGTGACGAGGTGGGCGCGCTTTGGCGGCGGATCCGCTGGCCGGCGGGCCTGGCGGGCGTGGCGCTGGTGATCGCGGCCCTATTCGGCGGCCTAGGCCATCTGTTCACCGCCTGCGGCGTCGCCCTGGGCGTCTGGCTGATCGTCGGCGCCGCGATGCTGATGGTGCGCCGCTGGCGGATCGGGAGCGGCAATTTCGCCGAACTGAGGCGGCTGGTCCGCGCGACGCCCTTCGCGGTCTGGGGCCTGGTCATGGCCCATGCCGGCCTGGGCGTCCTGACCTTGGGCGTCACCGGCATGACCTCGTGGCAGACCAACAAGGTCCTGACCATGGTCCCCGGCCAGAGCGTCTCGCTGGCCGGCAAGACCATCACCCTGGACCAGTTGCAGAGCGTTCCTGGCCCCAATTACGAGGCCACCGAGGCCCGGTTCAGCGAAGTGTCGCGCTTCGGCCATCGCATCCTGGTTTCTCAGCGGCGCGTGTTTCCGGTAAGCCAGACCCACACCACGGTGGCGGCGATCGGACTGAGCGTGTTCGGCAACACCTATATCTCGATCGGCGATCCCAACCCGGACGGCAGCCTGGTGGTGCGGCTCTGGGATCATCCGCTGGTCGACTGGATCTGGGGCGGGGGACTGATCATGGCGATGGGCGGAGCGGTGTCGCTGGCCGACCGGGGCCTTCGGGTCGGCGCGGCCAACCGGGTCATGAAGCCCGCCGCCATAACCCAGCCGGTCACCGCATGAGACGGCTGCTGTTCCTCATGCCGTTGGCCGCTTTCGCCCTGGTCGGACTGGCGTTCCTGTACGGGCTGGGCCGCGATCCGACCCACCTGCCCTCGACCCTGATCGGCAAACAACTGCCGGCCTTCAACCTGCCGCCGGTGCGCGCGGGCGACGTCGGGCTGAAGACCCAGGACCTGTCGGGCCAGCCCGTCCTGCTCAATGTGTTCGCGTCCTGGTGCGTCTCATGCCGCATCGAGCATCCGATGCTGCTGCAATTGAAGGCCGAGGGGATCAATGTCGAGGGCCTGGACTGGAAGGACGAGGCGGCGGCCGGGGCCCAATACCTGGCCGAGAACGGCGACCCCTACGCCCTGGTCGGCAATGACCGCACGGGCCGCGCCGGCATCGACCTGGGCGTGGCCGGCGTGCCGGAAACCTTCGTCGTCGATCGCAAGGGGCGGGTCCGCTACAAGCATATCGGCCCGATCGAGCCGGACGACTGGGCGCGGACCATCAAACCCCTGATGGACCGCCTGCGAGCCGAATCGTGAAGCGTTTCGTCGGCCTCGCCCTGCTGCTCGGCCTGATGGCCGGCCCCGCCCACGCCGTTCTGCCCCAGGAGCAGTTGCCCGACCCCAAGCTCGAGGCGCGGGCGCGGCACATCGGCGCCGAGTTGCGCTGCCTGGTGTGCCAGAACCAGTCGATCGACGATTCCGACGCGCCCCTGGCCGGCGACCTGCGGGTGATCCTGCGCGAGCGGATCATGGCGGGCGACAGCGACCAGCAGGCGATCAACTATATCGTCGCCCGCTATGGCAGCTTCGTCCTCTTGAAGCCGCCGTTCGACGCCGAGACCCTGGGTCTGTGGCTGGGGCCGTTCGCTCTGCTGGCGGCGGGAGGGCTTGGCGTGGGCCTCTATCTGCGTCATCGCTCGACCGCCGTCGCCGGCGCCACGCCGGACCCGCTCAGCGACGATGAGCAGGATCGGCTCCATCAATTGCTCGAGGCCAACGACCTTCCATGATGCTCTGGTTCATCCTGACCGCCATGCTCGTCGCGGCGGCGATCGGCCTCACGGTTCCCCTCGTGCGCCGCTATGACGCCCGCCGCGCCAGCGGCGGCGCGGTGGGGGTCCTGAAACAGCAGTTGGACGAACTGGACGCGCGCGCGGCGGCCGAAGCGATCCCGCCCGCGGAAGCCGAAGGCATGCGCACCGAGATCAAGCGGCGGATCCTGGCCGAGAGCGGCCAGACCGATCCGGCCTTCCAGCCGCTCGGCGAACGGGCGCTGGTGGTGGTGGCGCTGGGCATGATCGCGATCGTGGTGCTGGGCGGGACCGGGCTCTATCTGAAGTTCGGCCGGCCGAACATGCCCAGCGATCAGGGCGTGACCGTCGCCCCGGCCGCCGCCGGCGGCGCGGCCAGCGACCCCGCCCATCCGGGCGGCGGCGACACCGTGGCCATGATCGGCCAGTTGGAGGCCAAGCTGAAGGCCTCGCCGAACGATCCGGAGGGCTGGCGGATGCTCGGCTGGTCCTATGTCCAGACCGGCCGCTACGCCGACGCGGCAAACGCCTATGGCCGGGCCGCTTCCCTGGACCCGAAGGCCGAGTTCTTCTCGGCCCAGGGCGAGGCCCTGGTGCAGGCCGCCAGCGGCCAGGTCACCGGGGACGCCCGCGCCGCCTTCAAGAAGGCCGTGGCCGCCGATCCGACCGATCCGCGCGCCCGCTATTTCCTGGCGGTCGACAAGGACCAGCAGGGCGACCACAAGGGCGCCATGGCTGACTGGATCGCGCTGCTGAAAAGCGCGCCGCCGGACGCGCCCTGGGCCGGCCAGGTCAGGGCCTTCGTGATCAAGATCGCCGGCGAGCGCGGCGTCGACGTTTCCGGCCAGTTGCCGCCCGCGCCGGCCGGCGCGGCCATGGCTGACGCGGGAAGCCCGCCCCCACCCCCTTCGACCGACACCAACGCGCCCGGCCCGACGCCGGACCAGGTGGCCCAGGCCAGCCAGATGGCGCCGGCCGACCAGCAGGCGATGATCCAGAACATGGTCGAGGGGCTGGACTCCAAGCTGAAGGCGAGCCCGCGTGATCCGAACGGCTGGGTGCGGCTGATGCGCGCGCGCATGGTGCTGAACCAGCCCGACGCGGCCTCGGCCGCGTTCCGCCAGGCCATGAAGACCTATAGCGACGACAGCAACCAGCAGGCGGCGTTCAAGGACGCCGCCCATCAACTGGGGATTCCGGGCGCTTGAAACACGCGGGCGGTGATCCAGTCGGCCTCGGTCCGGCGTATCGGAATTGAGTCCGGGCCCGGCGACGCTTAAAGCTTAGCTGGGCCTGAAAACCATTTATTCGCGGCCCATTTCCGCCTTATTAGCGAAGAGGGGGGTATCGGGGGGCGGTTCCGGGCCGCCCGGCGTATCCGAATTTACTCGTTCCCGCCGCGTAGCCGAGGCCCGATTGCTGCCCTTGAACGCCGCCAATCCCTGGATCGAGTCGGCCCGGTCGGCTCAGCGCGCGCCGGCGGCGTGGCTGGTGCTGGTCTCCGCGACCGCGATCACGGCGACCACGGTGTTCATCCTGCCGCCGCCGGTGTCCGACTTCCTCCCGATCATGGACGGTGACGGGCTGCTGGCCACGGCGGTGAACCGGGCCATTCTCTATATGCTGCTGTTCGTCAGTTTCTTCCTCGCCGCCTTGATCGGCGTGTTCTGGGAGCGGCGGCCGGCGCGCGTCGGCGGCTGGAGCCTCGCGCCTGGGGCGTCCCTGGGCTTCGGCGTCGGCTTCCTGGGCCTGACGACCGCCCTGATGATCAGTTTTCTCGCGGGGGCGGCGCATATTTCCACCGATCCCGGGCCGACCGGCCTGCACGCGGTCCCCGGCGTTCTCCTGGCGGGCCTCCTGGTGCTGCTGCAGTGCTGGGCCGAGGAGGCGCTGTTCCGTGGATGGCTGCAGCCGGCGATGTGTCACCGCTGGGGCGCTTGGGGCGGGTTGATCGCGACCTCGCTGCTGTTCGGCATCGCCCACAGCGCCCGCACCCCGAGCCCGATCGCCGTCGTCAACGCGACCCTGGCCGGCCTGGTGTTCGGGCTGCTCGCGCTGCGCACGGGCGGGCTGGCGGCGCCGATCGCCGCCCACTTCGGCTATAATTGGGCGGAGCAGTCGATCTTCGGCCTGACCCCGAACCCGGGCGTCGACGCCATGGGCTCGCTGTTCAATTACGATCTCAGCGGCCCGACGATCTTCAGCGGCGGCGTGGACGAACTGAACGGCTCGATCAGCGTGACCCTGGCGCTCGGGATCATCACGCTCTTTCTGGGCCTGGCTAGGTTTGGCGCCCGCGCCGCGCCGAAGGCGCAAGAGGCATGACCAGCTTCGCGCCATCATCAAGCCATTGTCGCGGCGCCGACCGGTCAGGGCCACGCTTCGGTTTGACCCTTTCGCCAATGAGGATAATTTACATTAGGGTCGCGGGCGAAATGAACATCACGGCGAACATCAGAAGCGGGATTTCCCTCGCGCCGCGCCAACCGTTCCGGCTGGGGGCTTGCGCATGAGCATGAGATCGCTGCCGTTCAGCGTCCATGGCGTCACGCACCGCGGCTGCGTGCGGGATCATAACGAGGATGCGCTGTTCATCTCCAACGGCCGGCCGCTGTTCGCGGTCGCCGACGGCATGGGCGGCCATGAACACGGCGAATGGGCCGCCGCCCGCGTGGTCGAGGCCCTGGGCGCGGTCGTTCCAACCGGCTCATTCAAACGTGACACGGTGTCGGTATCCGAAGCCATCCACACGGCGAATCAGACCATTTTCAAGGCGGAAGGCGTCGGCAGCGCGCACCCGGGCGCGACCGTGGTCGCGCTGATGTTCGCTGAGTCGCGCTTCGCGGCCTTCTGGGCGGGGGACAGTCGCATCTATTTGAAGCGTAACGAGCACCTGGTGCGCCTGACCCGGGACCACACCCACGTCCAGGAATTGCTGGCGCGCGGATCGCTGACGGCCGAGGAGGCGGAGAACCATCCGATGGGCCACGTTCTGGTCAGGGTCGTCGGCATCGAACCCCATCTGAGACTGGAAGCGGTGACCGGCGTCGCCCAGCGGAAGGATCGCTACCTGCTCTGCAGCGACGGCCTGACCGGCATGGTCCGGGACGAAGAGATCGGCGAGGCGATGAACGAGGCCGATCCGCAAAAGACCGCCCAAAGCCTGCTCGAACTGGCGCTCTCCCGGGGCGCTCCCGACAATACGACCGTCGTCGCCGTGGTGTGCGAAGAGGCGGGCAAATCCGCCGATACGCCGGCGCTTTCGACATCCGATCGGAATTGACGATGACCGCCGAATCCGACGCTCCGAACCCTGATCAAACCATCTTCCAGCCAGGCCTCATCGGCAAGGGCGGCGTGCAGACCGGCACGTTGCTGAACGGCATCTTCGAGGTCCGCAGCCTGCTCGCCCGCGGCGGCATGGGCGAGGTCTATGAAGGCGTCAACATCAACACCGATGAACGGGTCGCCATCAAGATCATCCTCTCTCACCTGGCCAGCGACCCGCAGATCCAGGCCTTGTTCAAGAACGAGGCCCAGACGCTGGTCCGGTTGTCCCACCAGGCCCTGGTCCAGTATCGCGTGCTCGGCCGCGAGCCTCAGCTCGACGTCTATTACATCGTCACCGAGTTCATCGACGGCCCGGTGCTGACCTCGGTCTACACCAAGCTGAAGCCGTCCGTGGACGACCTCAAGGGCCTGATCCGCCGGCTCGCCGAAGGGCTGAACTCCGCGCACCAGGTCGGCAAGATCCACCGCGACATGTCGCTGGACAACATCATGCTGCCTGGCGGCAATCTGGGCCAGGCCAAGATCATCGACTTCGGCATCGTCAAGGACCTGGACCCGAACAAGGGGACCATCGTCGGCGACAATTTCGCCGGGCGCCTCGGTTTCGCCTCCCCCGAGCAGTTCGGCTCGTTCAAGCGTGACATCGGTCCGTGGACGGACGTCTACAGCCTGGGCCTGGTCGTCCTGACCGTCGCCGCCGGCCACGCGATCGACATGGGCTCGAACCTGGCCGACGCGTTGGACAAGCGCCGCCAGGCGCCCGACCTGACGGACGCGCCCGCGGCTCTGAGGCCGCTGCTCGCCAAGATGCTCGAGCCGGATCCGGCCAATCGCCTGCGCTCGATGACCGAAGTGATCGAGATGCTGGACGGCGGCGCCGGCGGCGGCTCCGGCGGCAATACCGGATCGTCGACGCGCCAGCGCAACTCCGGCGGCGCCCAGCCGATCCGCCAGAAGATCATCAAGGAACGCCAGCCGCTGATGCCGAGACTGGCGATCGGCGGCGGGGTGGTCGTCGTCCTCGCGATGCTCGCCGTCCTGGTCGGCATGCCCATGCTCAAGTCCTACCAGGCGAACCAGGCGGCGAGCCGCTCGACGCCCGAGGCGCTGCGCGCGGCGGTGACCGGGTCGCTGGCCACCATCGACTGCGCGTGGCTGGACGTCGCCGAGCCCAAGGCGGGGGACACCGGCGTCATGACGGTCAAGCTGTCCGGCCTGGCCGGCGATCCGGACGCGGTCTCCAAGCAGGCCGCCTCGGCGATCACGACCGCCGGCCTGAAGGCCAATGTCAATGTCGACGATGTCAACAAGCTCGACGCCAAGGCCTGCGGGCCACTGAACGTGTTCCGCAAGTTCCGCGAGCCGCCGTCGGCCGCCGGTCCCTCGCTGACCACCCAGAACTCGGTCTATCAACTGCAGGCCCAGCCGCCGGGCTGCGATCCGGCCGCTGGGCGCCAGGCCCGGGCCCTGACCACCTTGAACGTACCGCCGCCGGCCGATTTCACCCTCCTGGGCATGGAGCCCAGCGGGCGGATCCAGCAGTTGATCGCCGACCGGAACAATTTCAACACCGACATGACCGCCAATCCGGCGCTGTTCCAGGAAGGCGCGAACGGTTCGCTGGTCTCCTATCTCTGCGTGGACGAGAAGACCGCGGAGCGGACCCCGATCGTCATCGAGGTGCTGGTCAAGGGACAGAAGCCGTTCAACCTGGCGCCGCTCAGCACAAGCCAGTCCGACGCCATGGACGTGGATTCCGATTGGCAGGATCGGTTCGCCGCGGCGGCCCGGATCGAAGGTTGGACCACCCAGATCGCCTGGTTCCGCGTGGTCAAATAACGGGGTCGAATAACCGACGACGGGCGGCCCGACCCGTCGTCGATCCGGCGGGACTGAAAAACGCGCCGCCTTTCATTGATCCAATTGTAACGCACTGTCGTAAGGTTGGCTGAACCATGTTCGTCAACGAGATCAGCATCAGGTCTCAGACAAATTTGGGTCTAGTTTCAGGCTTCGGACTCTATTGCGACAGCAAATCGCGTTTAGCGCTTTGACTTGACCGGTAGATCCTCCAGACGCGCGATATTATGCTTAAATCGTCTGGGGTGTTTTTTCCAAACCCGCGCGCCTACGCGCAAAGATTTGGCCCGAAATCTGCCATTGAGTGAGTCTTAGTGGCTCGTCAGCATGATAGATGCTTGCTTAAGTCATGCTTTGCAGTTAATATCTTTGCCGTCTAATTCGTGGGGAATAGAACATGCGTATCGCCATTTTCGCCGCCGTCGCGTCCGCTTGCCTCCTAGGCTCGGGCGTTGCTTTCGCGGCTGATCCCGCCCCGCAGCAAACCGCCTCGGACATCGCCGCCGCCCTGGCCGCGTCGGCGCCGACGCAGCCAGCCGCCGCGCCCTTATCCGCGACCGCCTCCGACCATGCGTGCCCGCCCGGCACGGTGTGGGCCGACGACGGCGACGGCGGCGGCTGCGATCCGGTGAAGGACGGCACGGCCGGCTTCAATCTCGGCGCCGCCCATCATACCGGCGCGTCGGCGGCTTCGGCCTCCGCGGCCACGGGCGCCAAGGAATCGGCCAAACACACCACGCACATCGCGTCGCTCGGCCGCGCGATGCCCACCACGCCGGGCGCCCACAAGGATCTCCTGATCACCTTTGTGACCGGCTCGGCGGTGCTGACGCCCCAAGCCCGGTCCAACGCCCACGAATTCGCGGTGGCGCTGGCCGACCCGCGCCTGAAGGGCAAGCGGTTCGAGATCGCCGGCTATACCGATGCGTCCGGCTTGGCCGCGACCAACCTGACGCTGTCCCAGCGCCGCGCCGAAGCGGTCAAGGACTTCCTGGTCTCGCAGGGCGGCGATGCTGCGCTTCTAGATGCGCGCGGCTACGGATCACAGGACCTCGCGGCGCCGAACGATCCCAAGGCGGCGGCGAACCGCCGCGTGGAAGCCCGTCTCCTCAATTAGAATTCCTTCGAAAGATTTTACTCGCCGTGCGGCGCGGCTGACGTCAGTATTCCGCTAGAGCCAATACATCAGAGCATTTTCTGACGACGAACCGGTGTCCACTTCGTCGGAAAATGCTCTAGAGAATGCCGACGTCCCGCTGGACGGCGACTTTCGGGGGGAACGACGGTTTTGCCACGTCCAGCATGGCGGACAGCTTGGTTCGCCTGTGTCCTGCTGCTTATCCCACTTTCGGCGGGCGCTCAGACGGTGGTCAAACCTGGCGCCGGCGTCCTTCCGACCGAGGCGCTGAATCCCGCCGCGCGCACGCCTCAAGCCCAGGTCCAACGCCGCGAGGATGACCTGTTCGCGACGCCGCCGCCCGGCGCCTGCCCGATCGGGGCGGCGGACCTGAAGTTCACGCTGAAGTCGGTCGAATTCACCGGAACCCAAGGCATCAACGCCAACGAACTGGGGGCCGCCTATCGGCCCAGCCTGGGCCAGACCATCAGCCTGGCCGACGTCTGCGCCATCCGCGACCGCGCCGCGCGGGAGTTGTTCCGCCTCGGCATTCTGGCGCGCGTCGAAATCCCGGTGCAAACCATCTCGGGCGGCCATCTCAAGCTGGACATTACCGCCGCCCACATCGTCTCGGTGCAGGTCAAGGGCGATGCGGGTCCGGCCCAGGCCAAGGTCGAGGACCTGATCGAGAACCTGCGCGGCATGGCGCCGTTCGATATCCGCAAGGCCCAGCGCTACCTGTTCCTGGTGTCCGATCTTCCCGGCATCCGGGTCCAGGCGGCGCTCAAGCCGGCGGCGGGCGGCCCCGGGGCCGTCGACCTGATCGTCACCGTATCGCGCAAGCCGGTCGACGCGGTGGTCAATATCGAGAACTTCAATTCCGAGGCGCTCGGCAGTTTCGGCGGTCTGGTCCGCGTCGACCTGAACGGCTTCACCGCCCTGGGCGAGCGCACCACCCTGATCGGCTACTCCTCCTTCGTCGCCGGGGAGCAATATATCCTGCAGGCGGTCGAGGAGGCCCGGCTAGGCAATGAAGGCCTGATCGGCCGGCTGTCTTTCTCCTATGGCGACAGCAAGCCCGGGGGCGATCTGGCCAACCTGGAATTGGAGGGCCAATCCTATGTCGGCAGCGTGGGCCTGACCTATCCGCTGATCCGCTCGCGCCGCCGGGACCTGAACGTTTCGGCGGGGCTGGACTATGTCAACCAGATCACCACCACGCTCAACGGCGCGAACCCGCTCAGCCGCGACAAGCTGAGCGTGGCCTATTTCAAGGTGGACGGCCGGCAGGCCTGGCGGCGCATCTGGCTGGTTCCGCCCGGCCAGATTTCCGGCGGGATCGAGTATCGGCACGGCATCGACCTGTTCGGCGCCAGCCACGCCGGCGCGGCGAGCCTCCTGTCGCGCACGGACGGCCAACCCGACGCGGAACTGGTGCGCGCCGACGGGCGGCTCGACCTGCAATGGCTGCCGCTGTTCTACACCCGGGTTTCCTTCGCCGGTCAGTTCTCCGACCAGGTGCTGCTGGCCTATGAGGATTTCAACGTCGGCAGCCTCTCGATCGGCCGCGGCTACGACCCCTCCTCCCTGACCGGAGATCGCGGGATCGGCGGCAGTTTCGAGGCTCATGTGGGGCCGTTCCACAGCTTTCCCGGCGATCCCAAGCTGGCCCTGCCCCAGGACGCCAATGTCACCGGCTTCGGCTTCTTCGACACCGCCCACGTCCAGAACCTGTCCTCGGGCGGCCAGGACCGCACGGTCCGTTCGCTCGGCGGAGGATTGACCTTTCAAATAACGTCCAGGCTACGGATCGAGACGACCTATGCGCACACCTTGGACACCGTGGCCCCCAATCTGTCCAAACGGCCAGGCGACCGGTTGTTCGTCAATATGACCGCGAGTTTCTAACCGACGCACGCGATTGAATTCAAACTAGGCGCCTGTCATGACTGCTCTGGTTTCGGCCAAATCACCTGAATACAGCCGGCGCGCCTGGCTGATGACGCGGGCCGCCGCGCCCGTGGTGGTCCTGGCCGCCAGCCTCCTGACCGCGAGCCTGCTGGCCTCCGGCGCCCAGGCCCTGCCGACCGGCCCCTCGTCCACCAATCCCGTCTCCGGCGGCACGGCGCCGGTGATCACCTCGCCCGGCAGCGGCCAGCTCAATGTCCAACTGAACAATCCGCGCACCATAATCGACTGGAACACCTTCTCGATCGCCAGCGGCGAAACCGTCAGCTTCCTGTTCCAGACCAATTCCTCGATCGTGCTCAACCGGGTCCCGACCGGCTCGGCGACCATCGCCGGGACCATGAACGGCTGCGTGGTCAGTTGCCCGACCTATGGCGGCAATATCTGGATCTACGCTCCCGATGGGGTGATCTTCGGCGCCGGCGCCGTGGTCAATACCGGCGGCCTCCTGGCCACCAGCTCGCCGATGACCACGCTGGACAGCGATTTCGTGGGCGGCACGGAGGTGACGCCGAACCAGTTCACCTTCGGGACCTCGTCGCCTTCGGCCGTCGTCGACATCCAGGCAACGGCCAGCATCACCGGGCACGGGGGCACGCTGGCGTTCGTCGCCCCGACGGTGACCAGCGAGGCCGGCGCGACGGTGTCGACCACCGCGACCACCAGCACCGGCGCCAATTCGGTGCTCTATGGCGCGGCCAACGCCTTCACCATCCAGTTCATGCCGGATGTGGCCGGCGATCTCGACCTGATCGACTTCATCGTCCCCGCTGGCTCGGAATCGACGGTCGCGGCGCCGATCGCCCTGGCCGGAACGACCAGCTCAGGGAACATCTACATCGCCGCGGTCAGCAACCTGGCCGATGCGATGATCAGCACCACCGGCTCGCTGACCGCGACCACGGCGATGTCGGTCGGCGGCAATATCGTGCTGTCGGCGGGCGCGGGCATCAGCAACGGGGCCCCTGGAACGCCCGCCATCGGCGCGGCGGCCAACGACATCTCGCTGGGCGCGGCCATGGCCGACCAGGCGATCACGGTGGTCGGAACCGGCGCGGTGACCCTGACCGACAACATCACCGCCACCAACCAGGCGGTCAGCATCACGGCCAATGGCGGCGACCTGACCCAGGCCACCGGGGCGATCACCGGCGCCGATGTGACGCTAAGTTCTTCCGGCCAGATCGACCTGACCAACCCGGCGGGGGTGGCCCAGGACTACAGCGTCACGGCGATGAGCTTCGCCGACAGCACGCTGAGCCCGAGCTTCACCCCAGGGCGCGACTTCACCGTCGACGCCCTGGGCGCCCTGACCCTGGGCGCCAGCCTGACCGCGCCGCGGAACCTGAGCGTCACCGCGGCCGGAGCGCTCGACACCAGCGGCGCGACCCAGACCGCCACGACCGGCGCCCTGACGCTGCAGGGCGGCGCGGGCCTGACCGTGGGCGCGACCACCGCGACCGGCGGAGCCACCAGCTTCACCACCACCAGCGGCGACATCACCCTGACGGGCGCGGTGGACGCCGCCGGCCAGACCGCGACCCTGACCTCGGCCGGCGCGATCGCCCAGAGCGGCGGGATCATCACGGCCAGCGCCCTGACCGGCTCGGCCGGGACCAGCGTCACGCTAAACGACGCCAACGCCGTCGGCGCCCTGAGCGGTTTTTTCGCCACCACCGGCTTCAGCTACACCAGCGCGGCGGGCTTCTCGGCTGGGCAGATCCAAGGCGGCGCGTCAGCCAGCCTGACCGCGTCGACGGGCGACCTGACCTTGAGCGACGACGTCTCGGGCGATGTCACGACACTGACCGCGACCACGGGCGCGATCAACCAGACCGCCGGTTTCGTCGGCGCGACGACCCTGAACCTCTCGGCGGCCACCGGCATCGCCCTCAACGACACCAACGCCGTCGACAATCTGGGCATGGTCAGCAACACGACCGCTGGCGGGATCGGTTTCATCAACAACAGCGACCTCATCCTGACCGGCGCGGTGACGGCGTCCGGCCAGGCGGTGAACCTGGAATCGATGACCGGCGCGCTTGGCCAGACCGGCGGGGTCATCACCGCCGGAACCTTGAGCGCCTCGGGGGCGACCGGCGTCACCCTGAATGGCGCCAATGTGGTCTCCAACCTCGGCGCGGTCGGCAGCGCCGCCGGCGGGATCAGCTTCACCGACGCCAATGGCTTCAGCATCACCGGCGCGGTGACCGCTTCGGGTCAGACCGTCAACCTGGCCGCCACGACCGGCGCCATCGACCAGACCGCCGGCGTCATCACCGCCGGAACCCTGACCGCCTCGGCGGTCACGGGGATCAGCCTGACCGACGCCAACCAGGTCACGACCCTCGGAACCCTGACCAACCCCACCTCCGGCGGCATCGCCTTCAAGAACGTCGGCGCGATCACCCTGGCCCAGAATTTCAGCCT
>DATAYD010000065.1:0-10718 GCA_036272715.1 Caulobacteraceae bacterium
GACCTACGCCAATGACGGTCACGCCACCCGCATCGTCGTGGTCGGACACACCGACACCTCCGGCGGCGTCAAGTACAACCTGCGTCTCTCGGAACGCCGCGCCAAGGCGGTGGCCGACGCCATGGTCGGGCTGGGCGTGCCTCAGAGCGTCATGAACGTCGACTGGAAGGGCAAGACCGACCTCGCCGTCCAGACCCCAGATGGCGTCAAGGAGCCCCTCAACCGACGCTCCACCATCTCCGTCAACTTCTGATCTGAAAATCCCGGAGCCCGGCCCTCAAAAGCCGGGCTCTTCTTTTTCTCGACCGTTGGTTTGCCGGAGCGTTGGGGAGAGGGGGGCGCCGCTGGTCCGCCGCCAATCCTATGCCGTCTTCGCGCGCCGCCAGAATTCGCCCCACTCGGACAGGAAGTCCGAGCTGGACCAGACCTTGTCCCGACCGACGCCATCGATGATCTCGATACCGTAGTCGCGGCAGGCGGATTCTTCGGATTCCGGCAGCGACTTGCCCTTCACCCGGTCCCCGCCCTTGGTGAAGTATTTCGGCCGCACCGCCCGCAGGGCCACGGCCACGGTCGGGTCGTTCTCGATCTCGAATTTGACCACATAGTCCACGCCCCGGATCGCCGAGACGATCGCCGCGCGGGTCTCGATGTCCTGGAACGCCTTGCCCTTCTTGCGCAGCAGGAAGTCGTCGCCATTGACGATCACCACCAGGGTGTCGCCGAACGCCGCCGATTCCACGATACAGGTGACATGCCCCGGATGGATCGGATCGAACCCGCCCGAGGTCGCCACCACCACGCCCAGTCCGCCGTTCGGATCATCCCGCAGCTTGGCGAACTCCTGCAAGGTCAGGATGGGTGCGTACTTCGAAGGCGTGTGGGACATGGGTCGGGATCGCTGCGGGTGGGGGAAGGGACGGGCTCGAGCGCTTTACTAAAGCTCGAGTGTAACAATCGCTAGCGATTGGTGCGGTTCCGGGGCGGCGGGATTCGGGCTGCTCCCCACGGGGGAAGCCGGTGCGGCGCGAGATCGAGCAGGCCTCGATCCACTTGTCCTCGTTCCATCACGTCTTATGAGTTTGGATTGAATCAATCCAAACTCATCGTGATCGGGGTCCCATCGTCGCCTCAATCCCCGCAACCGCACCGGAGATCTGGCCGAGATGACCACCCCCTTCGATGCGCTGGTATTCGACCTCGGCGGCGTCATCGTGCCTCACGACAACGAATTTCTGCACCGCCGCCTGGTCTCCCGCTGCAGCGCTCAGGACGCCTCGGCGCGCCTGCGCCTGCTGGCCCACGACGCCCGCTTCGGCAATGGCGAACGCTCGATCGCCGACCTGCACCGACAATTGGTCCAGGAGGCCGGCTATGGCGGCGACTGGTCCCAGTTCGTCGGCGATTGGTCCTGCCACCTCTCGGTCGACCCTTCGATGCTGGCCCTGGTCGAACGGCTGGCGGCCAAGAACCGGGTGATCATCTTCTCCAACACCAACCAGGAGCATTGGGAGCACCTCTTGAACCTCACCGGCGGCGCCCTCGGACGCTACGAGGCCTATCTCAGCCACAAGATCGGCCAGTTGAAACCCTCGGTGCGATCCTTCCAGGCCGTCGCGGCCCAGGCTGGCGTCGCGCCCGAACGCAGCTTCTTCGTCGATGACCGCGAGGAGAATATCGAGGGCGCCCGCCAGGCCGGCTTCCACGCCGAACTGTTCACCACCCAGCCCGCCTTCGAGGCGCATTTGCGCGCCGCGGGCGTGGAATGGGCGGCTTGAGCCCGATCGGCGCATTGAAACCTCACCCGCGTCTTGGCAAGCTTGGCCGAACTGGAGAAGGAGGCGGCATGAAAACCATCGCTTCGGCCTGCGCCGTCGCGGCGCTGCTCGCCCTTTCGGCCTGCGCCACTTCCGGCGTCGATCCCGGCGCCGCCAAGCATTTCAAACCCGGCCAGACCACCCGCGCCGAGGTGATCAAGCGGCTGGGCCCGCCCGCCTCGGTCTATGACGGCGCCGACGACACCCGCACCCTGACCTGGGCCAAGACCGGCGGTATGTTCGACTCCGGCGCGACCCAGGGCCTCTCCATCCAGTTCGGCCCCGACGACAAGATGATCAAGGTGGTGAGCCAGCCTTGAGTCAGTTCATGAGTGACGGTTTGGCACATATTTTAATGCTGACCATTGACCTGAAGGCGAATCCAAGTCTATAAAGCGCCACGGTCGACGAGTGCGCCAACGGCCGCCTCCCGGCCCCGACGCCCCGCCTCCCACCCTCGATATTGTTGCGGCGACCCCTGCCGAGGCGCCTCGGATACGATTTCGACAACCGAACCTTCACGGTAGGGATGGCCGGCGCCAGGCCGGCTGGGACGAAACGAGGTTCGAGGAGACGAAGGCGTCCTGGCCTAACCAATTCCACGTCTCGTTTATAAAGTGCCCATTCGTCACAAAGATTCACATTGAACCTTGACCCGACGGCGAATCTCGCGCTATAAAGTGTCACGGTCGAGAAATGGGTCCGCGGCTACCCCCGCCCTTTCGGAGCCAACCCCGAACATGGTCAAGCCTCCCACCGATCGGCCGCCCGACGGCAGGTCGCCGCTGATCTTAGACGAACCCACCCGGGCGAAACTGATCCGGCTCGGCGCGGTCCAGGCGACGCCCGCGGAACTCGCCCGCAGCTTCGCGACGACCGAAACCGGCATCGGCGTGTTCTTCGAGGACTGTCCCGAGGCCCGCGCCGTCTTCGACCAGGCCTCCGCCGACGCCCTGGAGCAGCTTCGCGCCGCCCAGTTCAAGCTGGCTGAGAAGAGCTCCACCATGGCCATCTTCCTCGGCAAACATTACCTCGGCCAGGCCGATCGGCGGGAGTCGGACCAGAGTGCCCAAGCCGAAGCCGACGCCGCCGCTGAACGCCTCCGGCATAAGCTCGCTGACATCGCTGCCCGTCTGGGCGATCCGGGAGATCGCGGAGCGGGCGAAGACGCTTGATAGTTGGGAAGGCGAGGCCCTCGCCTGCGACTGGGAATTATGGGGCCGCCAGACCCAACAGCCGCCGCCGGGCGACTGGCGCTATTGGCTGATCCTGGCCGGCCGCGGCTTCGGCAAGACTCGCGCCGGCGCCGAATGGGTCCGCGCCCAGATCGCCGCCGGCCGGCGCCGCATCGCCCTGGTCGGCCCCACGGTCGCCGATGTCCGCGACGTGATGGTCGAGGGCGAATCCGGTCTGCTCAGCATCGCCCCGGCCGGGTCCAGGCCTGATTTCCAGCCCTCGCGTCGCCGGCTGGTCTGGCCGGACGGCGCCATGGCCTTCCTCTATTCGGCCCAGCAGCCGGAGCGCCTGCGTGGCCCTCAGCACGACGCCGCCTGGGCCGATGAACTGGCGGCCTGGAAACGCGGCCAGGAGACCTGGGACCAATTGCAATTCGGCCTGCGCCTCGGCGCTGATCCCCGCGCGGTGATCACCACCACGCCAAAGCCGATCCCCCTGGTCCGCGATCTGCTCGCCGATCCGCTCTGCGTCGTCACCCGGGGCGCGACCCATGAAAATCGTCTGCACGTCCCGCCGGCCTTCCTCGAGCGGATCGTCAAACGCTACGAAGGCACACGCCTGGGCCGCCAGGAACTGTATGCCGAAGTGCTCAGCGACGTGCAGGGCGCCTTCTGGTCTTTCGAGATGCTGCTGGCCGCCCGCATCGCCGCCCCTCCGGATCTGCGCCGGGTGGTGGTGGCCGTCGATCCCTCCGGCTCCAACGGTCACGACGACGGCGACCAGCAGGGCATCGTGGTCGCCGGCCTCGGCGTCGACGGCATGGGCTATGTCCTGGCCGACCGCACCTGCCGGCTCTCGCCGCAGGGCTGGGGTCGCCGCGCGGTCGAGGCCTTCGATGAGTTCAGCGCCGACCGGATCGTGGCGGAGAAGAACTATGGCGGGGAGATGGTGCGTTTCACTATCCAGGCCGTGCGCGCCACCGCGCCCGTCACCCTGGTTTCCGCCGCGCGCGGCAAGACCGTCCGCGCCGAACCCATCGCCGCGCTCTATGAACAGGGCCGCGTCCGCCACCTGATCCCGGATCCGTCCCAGAACCCGTTCGCCGAACTGGAGGCGGAAATGCGCCACGCCACCCCCAACGGCTATGTCGGCGAGGCTTCCCCCAACCGCCTGGACGCGCTGGTCTGGGCCCTGACCGACCTCTTCCTGACCCCCCAGACCCCCGCCGAAGCCTTCCTGGAATTCACGCGGCGGGACCAGGCGGAGCGGGGAGGGTAGGGTGCAGGACTGCCACATTCCCGCTCTCCCCGGATTGCCGAACCGGTCCTAGCTTCGGGTGTTATCCAGCCAGGAGAGCCTATAGTTGAGTCCACAAGGATTTGGCTATATGATGCTCAAGTGGTCGGGAGATCTGCCTTAGCAGATCGATAGGGCCTCTTGTCCTTCCCGGCCGCCTTCCTCACCATGTACCTGCTCTATCTCGACGACTCCGGTTCGGTCAAAAACGCTTCGGACAGACATATTATTCTCGCCGGGCTTAGCGTTGAGGAGAAGGCTCCGCACTGGCTCAGTCTCTCGCTTGACAAAATTGCCGGCGAAATTTGGCCGGACAACTCGCGCGGTCTAGAATTTCGCGGCGCTGATATGTTCTCGGGAAAGAAGCATTGGCGAGGCGTGGGTCGTGACGATAGAGAGAAGGCCTTTTGTGACGCTCTGAAGGTGCTCGGCGTTTCCACAAAAATTCGACTCTTCGGGGCAGCGATTCACAAAGTAGCTATCTCACCTGCCGATCCGATGGAATTCGCGTTCGAGCAGATTTCAAACAGATTTGATCGAATGCTTGGTCGTATGCACCGCGCTGGCGATACGCAGCGCGGTCTTATGGTGCTTGATAAGTCATCCTACGAAACCTCTTTACAAAAACTCGCTGTTGAATTTCGCACGGATGGCCATCGTTGGGGGCAATTGCACAATTTCGCCGATGTGCCGCTCTTCGTCGATTCTACTGCAACACGCTTGATTCAGTATGCAGATATGGTGGCATATGCGCTGCGCCGTTATTATGAAAAAGGTGAATCAAAGTATTTTGACATTATCAAAGGCCGTTTCGATGCCGAAGGTGGTGTGATTCACGGGCTTGTACATTTCACGCCAGCGGGCTCAGCCTGCAACTGTCAGGCGTGCAGGCAACGAGCAGCACATTAAGCTTCGCCTATCCCCGCTGCCAGAACGTTCCGCCAACCCATTCTGTTAACTTATGGTTAATATTTGGAACATACCGGAACGGACGCCCAGAATACCCCCTAAACCAGCGCCTCACCCGCCACCGTCGTGCGGTGCAGCACCCTCGGATGCCCCATCATACCCGCCGGTCGCGTTGTGCAGGGCGCAGCGGTTGTCCCACATTGTCAGCATGTTCGCCGACCACCGGTGCCGCGGCACGAACGCGTCCTTGGTCATGTGCTCGAACAGAAAGTCGAGCACGGCCGCGGACTCCGCCCCGGTCAGGCCCTCGATCCCCACTGTATAGACCGGATTGACGAACAGGGTGCGCCGGCCGTTGACCGGATGGGTGCGCACGATCGGGTGGCTGTGGGTCTTCTCGGCCTCGGCGCTCCATAGGATGGTCATGCTGCGGCCCGGCGCCTCGCGGGCATAGGCGCCTTGGGGACCATAGGGCCGGGACGCTGAATGCACTCCGCGTAAGGATGTAAGAATGTCTTGCATCGCCGGGCTCAGCGCCTCGAATGCCCGATAGCCGTCGGCATAGAGCGTGTCGCCGCCCACCGGGGGGATGACCTTGGCGTGCAGCAGGGTGGCCGCCGGCGGCGTGGTCTGGAAACTCCAGTCCGAATGCCAGACCCCGCCGAACACGTTGGCGGTCTCGTCTGGATCGCGCCGCACTTCCAAGATGTGCGGCCGATCCTCCAGCGCCTTCACATAAGGATCCCATCCGAACGCCCCGAACTGCAGGGTGAACGCCTCGAGCTGATCGTGCGTCAGCGGCTGGTTCGGAAACCAGACCACGGAATGGTCGGCCCAGGCCCGCTTCACCGCCGCCAGGTTTCGGCCGACAGCGGCTTAGAGATATCGAGTCCGGTGATCTCCGCGCCAAAGCCCGAAGGCTTGGCGTGGATGCCGATCGGGGCCGCCACGGCTAATTGTCCAGGCCGAGCGCCGGGGCCGAGCGCGGCGCCGGCGCCGAAATCGCCGGGCTTCTGGCCGACTTGTCGAAAGCCTCAAGAATCCTCTGGAAACGCATCTCGGCCGCCGCCTTCAACTCCGGATGGGTGAAGATATAGAGATCGTTGTCCTTGATCGCCTCGACCACCCGCGCGCCCACCGGCCCCACCGGTATGCCGCCCAGGACCGCGGCGGCCGAAACCATCTCCACCTCGCTGGGGATCTGCCGCTCATTGGCGCCATAGGCGTCCGGCCGGTTGCGGCGGCTCTCATGGATGCGGGTCTGGACGAAGCCGGGGCAGAGGATCGAGACGCCGATATTCTTGGCCGCCAGTTGCACGGCCCAGCCTTCGCTCATCGCCACGACGGCGAACTTGGTGGCGCAATAGGGTTCCATGGTCGGCGGGCTGACCATGCCGGCCATCGAGGCGGTGTTGACGAAATGGCCGCCCTCGCCGTGGCTTTCGACCAGGGGCCCGAACACCTCCATGCCATGGACGACGCCCATCAGATTGACATCCACGATCCAGTTCCAGTCCTGTTCCGGCACCGTGCCGAGCGTCCCCCCGATAGCCACGCCGGCATTGTTACAGACCAGGTGAACCTTGCCGAACTTGGCGACGGTCTCCAGCGCGGCCGCCCGCACTGAGTCGCGGCTGGCCACGTCGGCGACCACGCCCTCGGCCCGCACATGCTGGGCGCGCAACTCGTCCACCGCCTTGGCCAGGGCCGCCGGTTCGATGTCGGCGATCATCACGTTCATGCCTTCGCGGCCCAACGCTTCGGCCATGGCCAGGCCGATCCCGCTGGCCCCGCCCGTTATAAACGCCGTCTTGCCGTGCAGATCCCGCATGGTCGTTCCTCCTGATCGCCGTTCACCGCAGCGTTGTCGCGACGGCTTAGCACCGCGCGCGGGTGCCGCAAGCCTTCGCTGACCCCGACGTCACTTTTCGCCGCCCCGATCCCGCGCTCTTTAACACCGTCCCCAATTCCAGGAACGCCCATGCCTCCCACTGGCGGTCTTCGCACCTCCCTGAGCGTCCAGGTCCAGAGCGGCCCCCTCGCCGGCGCCTGGGGGCCGTTCAGCCCCGGCGACCCGCTGGCTCCCCTGGCGCCGGAAGCGCCGCGCGCCTGGGATTTCCCGTCCGGCGTCAATTCGGTCCTCTCACCAAGAGCCTATGAGCCGTTCAGTTTTCCCCAGTTGCGCGCCTTCTCCAATGTCGAGCTGGTCCGCCTGGCCATCGAGACCCGGAAGGACCAGCTCGAACGCCTGGACTGGACCATCAAGCCCATGGCCCAGGGGCCCGGCGCGACCACGACAGACCCGCGCCTCGCGAACCTGACCGCCTTCTGGCGCGCCCCGGACGGCTCCACGCCTTTCGCGACCTGGCTGCGCCTCCTGCTGGAGGACCTGCTGGTGCTCGACGCCCCGGCGCTGGAGCGGCGGCGCGACCGCGCCGGCCGATTGATCGGCCTGGACGTGATCCCCGGCGACACCATCCATCCGATGGTCGACGAAACCGGCCGCCGGCCGCGCGGATCGGATCAGGTCGCCTATCAGCAGGTGATCAAGGGCGCGGCCTGGGTGAACCTCGCCGACGACGACCTGATCTACCTGCCGCGCAACCCGCGCCCGAACCACAATTAGGCACGGCCATGTCCGGCGGCCTGTCGGCCTTCGCCAGCGACCTGGCCGGGCTGGTCTCGAAATATGTGCCCGAACTGATCGGCCCGTCCGGCGCGCCGCTCGCCGCCGCGGGCGTCACCGCGATCCAGGCGCTTGGCCAAGTTGGCGTCGCCGCCATCCAGCACGAAATCGCGACCATCGTGGCCGGCGGATCCGCCGCCGCGGCGCCGGCGCCCGCGTCCTGATCTTCAGGCGGCGGGGCGGTCGATTTCCTCCGGCTTGAAGGAGCCCAACCATGATCCTGGAAAGCGCCATGGCGTCCGGCGACTGGCTGCAGGGGTCGGCCGCCGCCGGCATGTTCATCATATCGCTGGCGACGGTCGCGGTCTCCCACGGCGCCCATCGCCAGCGCACCGAGGCCATCGAAAGCGACCTCCAGGCGCTCGACCAGCGCGTCACCGCGGTCGAGGCGCTGAAGGTGTCGGTGGAGGGGCTCAGCCGCGACATCGAACATCTCGGCGACCGGCTGTTTGACAGCCAGAAGTTGAATGCGTCAGAGCTCGGACGGTTGGCCGACCAGTTGGCCGCCGGCCAGAGGCTGATCGACGCCCGCTTCGACGCGATGAAGGAGCTTAGCGTACGAGAGCTTGACGAGGTCAAGCACGGGGTGCGCAACATCCGTCAGGCCCTGGAGGCGACACAACGCGAAGTCGAATATCGCGCGCCGGCCCGCGCCCGATCCAAGTCTCCGGCGCCGTCTCCCTGACAAACGGCCCAAAAACGAAAGAACAGAACAGGCGCACCCAGATTCACTTATGCACTCGTTCGACTTGGACTTATGTTATGGACGGCAACCTATTCTGCCGTTCCCCGATTGTTTCGGAATTGACACAAAATTTTGTATTCACATTTCATAAAGGCCAAGCCCGTAAATTCACCATACTGACAGCCGATACTAGGCTTTGGATCTCGGCCCGATGAAACTTGTTTCGATCGCCAAGGACTTCTCGAAAACGCCGCGCGGCCGGACCTTGCGTGATGGCCCGTTCAGCGGCGAAGCCTTTCGCAAGCGGTTTCTGGAACCGGCCATAGACGCCGGTCAACCCATCGTGGTCGACGTGGGCGGGATCCCCGGGCTGCCGTCCACCTTTCTGGAGGAGGCGTTCGGCGGCCTCTATCGCCGCGGCCGGCCCAAGCCGTACTTGATCAAGTCCTTGGTCAAGTTCGAATCCACCGACGCCCGCTCGCGCCCCTATGTCGACCTGATCCAGCGCTACATGGACGAAGCCGCTCGCCGCTCCAAGATGTAGGGGCGGGTTGACGCTCCGGCTCAGTAGCGCCGGACAGCCAGCAGGCCGGCGATGAAGCCGAGCCCCAAGGCCAGGGCCACGACCTGCAGCGGCCGGTCCCGCGCCGCGCCTTCCAGGGATTTCAGCGCGGCGCCGTAAGCGTCCTCCGCATTCTCGGCCGCGCGGTGAGCCGGCCCGTCCAGACGCGACCGCGCCTGTTTGAAGGCGCCGCTGGCCGCCTTCCGTGCTTTGCCGACGGCCTCCTCGACGCCGTCGTGAATGTCATCCCGGTTCATCTCGGTAATCCTTGCTTCGGGGCAGGGGCCTTGGCCTGATCTACGGAACCCGTGATCGCACCGGCGGTTCCGCATGGGCGCCGACATCGGCAGAGGCGCATCGCTCAGGTTCGTGTATGAAGCGTTGCAGCCTGGGCCGCCGCCCTTGAAGGATGGAATGGATGCTGAAATCGGCGCTTGCGAAAATTCGGACCCAACTGGTCGTCATCGTCGCGGCGATGGTCTCCGTGGCCGTGGCGGTCGTGGCCCTCGGCTTCACGGTCTATAACGGCCTCTGCCTGCTGGTGATCCCGGTCGGGGCGGCGGCTCTGACCACGCTGATCTTCTTCCTGATCGCGGCCTGTGCTCTGCTCTTCCTCCAGTTCCAGCCGCGCAGGCCGGAGCCGGAGGAGCCGTCCAAGGTCGTCGGCGTGCTCTCGGCCGTCGACTGGGCCCGCGTGGCGCCGCTGGTCGGCCAGATCGCCCTGGCCCTGACCACGATCTTCTCCGAACGGTCGCGCGGGCGCCGGGATGACCGCCGCCGGGATCGGCGATAGGCTTTCCTCGTATCAAGCCAAAGGTGACCTGCTCTTGAGGTTCGTAAGCCTGTTCTGCGTATTGGCGCTCCTGGGCGCGGCCGGCTCGGCCACGGCTCAGCCGGTCTCCAAGCCGTCGTCTCCCCCGCCCCCGCCGCCGCTCGGTCCCGAACTGTGGCGGGGCGCGCGCATCGGCATGAGCCAGAACGATGTCACGGCCCTGTTTCCGAAAGCGACCCCGTCCAAGGGCGAAATCCTGCCCACGGGCGCCCGGTCGGGCTTGACCCTGCCGGTCACCGTCGGCGGCGCCGCGGCCAATGCCCAGTTCTATTTCGACACCAGCGGCTTGCAGACGATCATCATCGACCGCCCCGATGTCGTCGCCGGCAAGACGGATGAGAACCTGGCCAAGGCCCGCCGGATCATCGCCGACGTCACGGCGGCGTGGGGCGCGCCCGCCTCATGCATCGATCGACGGCGGCTCGCCGCTTTGAATTGCACCTGGAAGCTCGAAAAGACCCAGACCGTGGTCAGCTATCGCGACGTCGCCGGCTTCGCGCCTAGCCTCAATATCGCCTTTCGCAAACGCGACGACCTCAAGATTTGGGCGCCTGGGCCGGTCAAGAAGCTGAAATTGCGCTAGCGCTCTATTTTCGCGGGCGGCGCGGGTCGACCCGCGTTCGCGCCGGGACGCGTCGATCATATTCGTCCGGGACGATCCTCGACAGGACGATCGTGGCGGAGGTCAGAAGGCCCGCGGCGATCATGATCGCCGCGAGGATGGCGTCTGGTTCGAACATGCAACCTTCCTTTTG
>DATAYD010000066.1:0-16454 GCA_036272715.1 Caulobacteraceae bacterium
GATCACCTTCACCGGTAACCTGCAGGACACCATCGACACCGGGGTCGGCAATCTGGTGAACGCCAACCTGGCCAAGGAAAGCGCTACGTTGACCGCGCTGCAGACCAAGCAATCGCTGGGCATCCAAGCCCTGTCGATCGCGAACTCGTCCAGCCAAAGTCTCCTGAGCCTGTTCCGTTAAACCCTGCGTAGGAGGCGGGCGTTCACGCCCGCCTCCGTCGACAATCGGAGGCGTCGGCCGATCAACCGACGTATGGAGATATGAGTAATAGCCCTGCAATAGCCGCCCCCACAGCCGACCAGAGCATCAGCCAATCGCCGTTGTCATCTGACATCCTCACCCCAGCCGCCGTGCAGGAGGACCAGACCGGCAGCGCGAACCCCGCCGATCTGCGCCTGGTGATCGAAGAAGACAAAAAAGCCGGCTCGGTCATCTACAAGACCGTCGACTGGCGCACCGGCGAAGTGGTCCAGCAGCTTCCTCGCGAGCAGGTGCTCCTGTTGCGCGAGACCCAGAACTACGCCGCGGGTAAGCTGCTCGCGACGAAAGCCTGATATCCGCCGGCGAGACCCGCCGAGGCCCTGAGCGCGGATTCAACCCTTCGGCCCTTGGCCGCGGGGATTTATCGCGTGTTAACCATAATCACGCGAAGAGGATCGTGCGCGTCGGGCGATCGGCGAATCCTGGGTTCCGAACCGGCGGAGTCAGGCTACGGTTGCGGTTACGATGGAGGCGCTTGTGACGATCGGCATCAATTCCCACTCACCGACCCAGGTTTCGTCTCAGGATCTGGTCAATCAGGGCGCCGCCGCGCCCGCCTCGATCGCCGCCCCCGCCTCGATCGCCGCCGATGACGCCGCGGCCGAGGAGGCCGGCCAGAGCCAGCCCACCGCCGATCAGATCGCTGCTCACGCCGGCCTCGTCGCCCAGGCCAGCCAGACTATTCAGGCCGGCGCCAGCAGCGGGGTCAATCCGAACCTTGATGAGGAAAGCGCGCGGCTTTCCGCCTTGCAACTGCGTCAGCAACTGAGCGGCCAAAGCCTTTCGATCGCCAACCAGGCGCCCCAGGCCCTGTTGTCCCTGCTTCGCTGAGCTTCAAGCCTGGACGCCGCGGCGCGCGTCTCAGGCGCCGAACAGGCTGACGAGCGACAGGGAGCTCGAGCTTCCGCCGGTCAGGCGCGCCAGGGCCGACTGATAGCTCGCGATTTCCGCGGTCAGATAGGCCGGCGCCGCCTGGTTCGCGGTCTTGTTGGCGGCCCCGGTCTTCGTGGTCGGCGGGGTGGTCAGGTTCAGGTAGATTCGCGCCACCGCGCCGGTCGCCGAGGTCAGCGCGGCCTGGGCCGCGGCGATGCCGGCCGTGGATTTCAGGTTCAGGGTCGACGGCAGGTTCAGGCCATAGCTGGCCTGCAATGTGTTGGTCTTGGAGGTCGTGGTGGTCGGCGTGGCGATCACGCCGCTGGTCAGGCCAAGGGCGGGCAGGGCGTCCTGGCCCGCCGGGCCGTCGCCCAGGGTGACCGACGCGCCGGCGTTGACGGGGCTGATCTCCAGGTGCTGCACGCCAGCGGTGGTCACGACCTTGGCCGTGGCCTGGAAGCTGGAGGCGGCCTGAATCTTTTCAGCCAGGGTCTGCAGCGTGTCGTTCGCGGCGATGGTCACGCTTCGCGTGACGCCATAGGCGGTGATCGTGAACTGATCGCCCGCCGTCAGGCCGCTATTGGCGACCAGGTTCTGGTTGGGCGTGTAGTTGATCGCGCCGGTCGGCAGGCCCAGCGCGTCCAGCACCGACGAGCCGGTGGGATCGACCGCGATCGAATGGGGCGCGGACTCGTTGTTGGGCCCGGTGATGATATTGGAAAAGCCGACGGCGCCGCTGGCCGGGTCGATCTGCGCGACATAGCCGTCATAGGCCGAGGTCAGGCCGGTGCCGCCCGTGGGCGGAACCGTGATCTGGCCGGCGATATAGACCTGGCCGCCGGACACCGTGAGCGCGCTGGCGGTCGTATCGCCCGAACCCTTGTAATAGGTCAAGGTGTCGCTGGACGCCGGTGCCAGGTTGCCGGCGAGCTGAGCGACAAAGGCCTCTTCGCCATTGGAATAGGGCGTCGTCACCGTCCCGGCGCTCAAGCCGCCGCTGTAGGTCGAGCCGGCCACGATCACCGAACCGTCGCTGTTGACCGCCACGCCCGCCACGGACCCGCCGTCCAGGGCGCCGAGGTCGCGCGTGTTGGTCAGGGTCGGTGTTCCGCCTGACGAGGGGATCGTGAAACTGCGCACCACCGCGTCGCCGTTCTCGTCGCCGGCGGTCACGATCGTCGATCCGTCGACCGCGATCCCGTTCACCGCGCTATTGCCGCTCGCCGCGCCGAACTGGGTCGTGAAGGTCTGGTGGCCCGTCGCCGAATAGCCTGTCAAATAGGCTGTCGATTGGCCGGTGACCGCCGCGCCGCTCAGGGTCGACTGGGTGGTCCCGCCGACATAGACGGAGCCGTCGGCGCCGAAGGCCACGCTGTTGGGTTGGTCGCCGGAGGCCGTGTTCTGGCGGGCGGTGAAGATCGGATTGCCCGAACTGTCATAGACGCTGACGAAGCTGGTCGGAACGGTCGGGTCCGATGGCGTGGTGGTCCCGTTCAGCACGCCCGTCACCGTGCCGGCGACGGCGACCTCGCCGCCATCGGCCGACACCGCCAGGGCCAGGCCCGAGGCCGAGTTCGAGGCTCCCAGGACGTTGGTCGACAGCAGGTTGCCCGCCGAGTCGTATTTCAGCAGGGCCACGTCCTGTGCGCCCGCGATTTTCTGGCTGGGATCGGTTTCGCCGGCCGTGGTCGCTCCGTTGATATCGCCCAGCACATAGACCGAGCCGTCCGCGCCCACCGCCGTGGACGTGACATTGGTGACCTCGTTGCCGAGTGAGTCGGTGAAGGTGACGGGATTGCTGGCGCTGGGGTTCAGCTTCAGCAGTTGCTGGACCGCGCCGCTGCCGCTGGATGACGACGAGCTCGAGGACGACGTCGACGAACTCGACGATGAAGACGTGGAGGATGTCGACGACGTGGACGATGTCGAGGTCGTCAAGCCAGTGGTTGTGGTGGTCGGATTGATCCCCGCCGTCTGAGCGACGTAGATGGCCGGCGTCTGGGTCGGCGCGGAGAACGCGAACGATTCGAAACTGTTGCCGTTCAGTTGGAGCGAAAACTGGTTCGGGCCGGCCGGCAGGGTCACCGTCTTCCCGTTGCCGACCGAGATGACCTGGGGCGTGGCCGGGGTCTGTATGACCGAGAAATTGGTGTCGATGCCGGCGGCTTTCAACTGCGAGTTCAGATAGTTGACGACGTTTCCCACCGTTCGCGGGGTCGAGCCCAGGTCATCCAGGTTGAAGTTCACGTTGGTCTGGACGCCGTTGCCGTTGGTCACGGTCGCGGAAAAACTGATGTCGCCTTCCAGCGCCGGGTCGGGCGTGTTCTGGTCGCCGGAATAGATGGTCCCGGTGGTGTAATTGTCGGTTTCCTTGGTCACCCCGGCGATGGTGGTCTGCTCGGTGTTGTCGCTGCCCGCGCTGACCTTGAACCCGTTGAACGGCGAACCGGCCAGATAGCTCTGGACCTGGGTCAGGCCGCTGGCGAAGGCGTTTTGAAGTTGGGCGAGCTGGCCCGTGGACTGGTTGGGCTTGGCCGCCTCGGCCGCGATGTCCTTCAACGTGCTCAGGCCCTGATAGAGCGCGAACAGGTTTTTGTAGTTCGGGCTGGCCGCGGGGGTGCTTAGCTTGACCTTACTGGGGTTGATGATCGAAGCGCCGTCCAGGGCGGCGGTGATCGCGGCGTTGGTCTGGGCCGCCGTCGGGGTCGTATCCCAGGGCGGCGTCGGCGCGGCGGCGGTCGTACCCGACAGCAGGCTGGTCAGCGAACTGGCGCTCGAACTCGACGACGTCGGGCTCACGCCAGCCTTGAGCTGGTAGTAGCTGAGCAGCGCGCTGGAATCGATACCTATGGTCATGATACTCGAAGAGTCCGCCTTCGCGCCCAGTATCGGGCGACGGGCCTTAAAATCGGTTAACTTCCGGCGGAAAAACCCGACGCCAAAGGGGAATTTGTCATGCCGGCTCGACTTGAATCCAGGCCCGACGCGGCGTAGCCAGGGCTGATGGGGACGCCTCAAAGGTCGAGAGTGCTGATCATCGTGGGCGGCGGCCTTTTGGTCGTGATCATCGCCGCCCTGGCCGCGATGCTGTTCCAGGCGCGCGAACGGGCGCCCAGCGCCCCGCCGCCGGCGTCCACCGGCGGGCTGGTGGTTCAGACCGGCCAAGCCGACGACGGCAAGCTGGATCCCAAGAAGTCGTTGCGCTGCTTCGTGAACGGACAGTTCGAAGGGGTCGAGACCCTGGCCGATTGCGCCCGCAAGAACGGCGTGGCCACCGGCGCGCTGGATGTCGGCGTCGACCAGACCGGCGCCTTGGCGGCGGCCAATGGCCAAGGCGCCAGCCTGACCCCGTTGCCGCCGCCGGCCGCGGTTTCGGCCGCGCCGCCGACGGACATCACCTCCGACGGTGTTCCGGTGAACCCGGGCGCCCCGCCGGCGCCGGCCCGCGCGCCGGTCGCTGATTGCCTGCGCTATGCCGGCTCGGCCTGGCGCGAGGTGGGCGCCGCTACGCCGCTCAGCGCCTGCGTCCAGATGCTGTTCAGCGGCCGTTGCGTGAAGCCGGGCGAAACCGCCGCCGGGCGTTGGGGCGATAACGACCTGCGTCTGGAGCCGCACCGGGTCGAGATGTCGGACGACGGCCACACCTTCCGCACCCTGGCCGAACAGAACGACGACACCTGCGTTATTCCACAATTCTGAAGGAGGCGCTCATGCTGGGCGGCTGTCTGTGCGGCGCGCACCGGGGGGCGCCGGCGAGGAGCCGGGCAGGGGCCTCGCGCCCGGCGCGGCGACGGTATAGCGTGCGTCCATGAGGTCTTCGATCCGCGCCCTTGCGCCGCTGCTTTGCGCCGTTCTGGCCCTGGCGGCCTGTCAGAAGGAAATCGAGCCGCCGTTCGTGCGCGGCGTCTGTTTCCATGCCGTGCCGCTGAAGAACGGCCAGTTCCGCTTCAATCAGGTTTCGGTCAACCAGCCGAACATCGAGCACTGCGCGGCCTCCCTGGAGGCGATGCGCCAGAGGTTCCTCGGTCTGGGCGGCAGCACGCAGGAACTGATGGGCGCCTATCAGGGCAGTTGGATTTTTGTCGAGCGGCAGGGGATTTTCATTTCCCAAAGCCTGCATGGAATCAAGTATCTGGCTCTGGTGCGCACCGGCGACGGCTATCTGGCCCAGCCGGGCGCCATGCCGAACGAATAGACTCCCGCTTGACGGGCTGATCGGAACATATAAAGAACATTAACGCCTTTCGTCAGGCGTCGACGACATCGAGTTCCACGGAAACTAGACAAGGTGAGGATCCCATGGCGGGCAGCGTCAACAAGGTCATTCTGATCGGCAATCTGGGCAGGGATCCGGAAATCCGCAGTCTGAATTCCGGTGACCGAGTGGCGAACCTGACGGTCGCGACCTCCGAGACCTGGCGTGACCGCCAGTCCGGCGAGCGTAAGGAAAAAACCGAATGGCACCGGGTGGTGATCTTCAACGAAAACCTGGTCAAGGTGGCCGAGAGCTATCTGAAGAAGGGCGCCAAGGTCTATCTGGAAGGCACGCTGCAGACCCGCAAATGGACCGACAACAGCGGCGTCGAAAAGTTCTCCACCGAGGTGGTGCTGCCGAAATTCCGCGGCGAATTGACCATGCTCGATGGCCGCGGCGGCGGCGAAGACCGGGAAGAGGGCGGCTATAGCGGCGGCGGCTTCCAGCCCGCCGGCGGCCGCGCCCAGTCCAGCGGCCCCCGCGAGAGCTTCACCGCCGACCTGGACGACGAGATTCCGTTTTAGGGCCGCCACGATATTCGTGGCCGACTGGAGGGCGTCGATCCGAAGCGTCGGAGCCCTCACCGCTTGAACGCCGGCAGGAAGAACAGCACCGTATTGATCGCGAAACCAAGGCCCCAGAGGATCGATCGGAGCGTGGATTTGTCGCCGAGATAGGCCAGCACATAGGCCAGCCGGATCAGGATGAAACTGGCCCCCAGCATGTCGACCCAAGCTTGCGGCGCGGCGCGGAACTCGGCCAGCAGCACCGCCGCGGCGAACAGCGGAAAGGTCTCGATGCCATTCTGGTGCGCGCCCAGCACCCGCGCCCGGAGCGGGTCCTTATAGAAGTCCGGGTTGCGGGGATCGCCATTGTCATACTCACGATGGCCGCCGACCTTGGCCGGCGCGAGGGTCAGCAGATAGATCAGCACGGCTGCGAACAGACAGGCTTCGGCAATGGTCATGGGCGATTTCTCGGTCTTGGGGTTGGCGGAGCCGGCGGCGCGGCGCGAGGCGTGAAAATCCACCGAAAAGCGGTCTTTGGCGCGCATTTTTTTGCACTGCAGCGATCACGATGCTAAGCAGGGCAATGACTTCCGCGCCCGATTCCCGCGACCGATAATCCCTTGAGCGATGATCTGACCACACCTCCGGACGGCGGCCGGATCGGCGGCGTTTCGCCCATCGGCATCGAGGATGAGCTGAAGCGCTCCTACCTCGACTACGCCATGAGCGTCATCGTCAGCCGCGCCCTGCCGGACGCCCGCGATGGGCTGAAGCCGGTGCACCGGCGCATCCTCTATTCGATGAGCGATCTGGGCATGAGCTCGGATCGATCCTATTCGAAATCGGCCCGCGTGGTCGGGGACGTGCTGGCCCGTTTTCACCCGCATGGCGACCAGTCAGTCTATGACGCCCTGGTGCGGATGGCCCAGCCGTTCTCATTGGGCCTTGTGCTGATCGACGGCCAGGGCAATTTCGGTTCGGTCGACGGCGATCCGCCGGCCCAGATGCGCTACACCGAATGCCGGATGACCAAGGCGGCCGAAGCGCTGATGGCCGACATCGACCGGGATACGGTCGACTTCAAGGACAATTACGACGCCAAGGATCGCGAGCCGACGGTGCTGCCGGCCCGGATCCCGAATCTCCTGGTCAACGGTTCCGGCGGCATCGCCGTCGGCATGGCCACGAATATTCCGCCCCACAATCTGGGCGAGATCGTCGACGCCTGCCTGGCCGTGATCGACAATCCGGACATCGGCCTGGACGAGCTTTTGGACATCGTGCCGGGGCCTGACTTCCCGACCGGCGGCGAGATCATCGGCCGTACTGGCGCGCGCCAGGCTTTGATGACCGGGCGCGGCTCGGTGATCATGCGCGGGACCGCCGTGATCGAGGAGATCCGCCAAGGCCGCGACGGCATCGTCATCACCGCCATTCCCTATCAGGTGAACAAAGCCTCCCTGGTCGAGAAAATCGCCGAGTTGGTGCGCGACAAGCGGATTGAGGGCGTCGCCGACCTGCGTGATGAAAGCGACCGCCAGGGCATGCGGGTGGTGGTCGAATTGAAGCGCGACGCCGCTGGCGACGTGCTTCTGAACCAGCTCTACCGCTTCACCCCGCTGCAGACCTCGTTCGGGGTCAACATGCTGGCGCTGAACCGCGGCCGGCCGGAGCAGATGGGTCTTCGGACCATGATCGACTGCTTCGTTGAGTTCCGCGAAGAGGTGGTGGTCCGCCGCACCAAGTTCGATCTGAACAAGGCGCGCGATCGTGGTCACGTGCTGGTCGGCCTGGCCATCGCGGTCGTCAATATCGACGAAGTGATCGCGATCATCCGTTCGTCGAAGGATCCGGCCGAGGCGCGCGAGCGCTTGGTCGCCCGCGACTGGCCCAGCGGCGACATGCGCCCGCTGATCGAACTGATCGCCGATCCGCGCACCGTGATCATCGGCGAGGACCGCGTGCGCCTGACCGAGGAACAGGCGCGCGGCATCCTGGCCTTGACCCTCTCGCGCCTGACCGGCCTTGGCCGTGACGAGATCTTCGACGAGGCGCGCACCTTGGCCGACGCCATTCGCGGCTACCTGGAGATCTTGAGTTCGCGCGATCGGATCATGGGCATCGTCCGCGAGGAGCTGGTCACGGTGCGCGAGGCCTTCGCCATCCCGCGCCGCACCCAGATCGTCGAGGGCGACGCGGACGTCGAGGACGAGGATCTGATCGCCCGCGAGGAGATGGTGATCACCGTCACCCATGGCGGCTATGTCAAACGCACGCCCTTGGCGACCTATCGGACCCAGCATCGCGGCGGCAAGGGCCGCGCCGGTATGGCGACCAAGGAAGAGGACGCCGTCACCCGGGTGTTCTCCGCCTCGACTCACGCCCCGGTGCTGTTCTTCTCCTCCGGCGGCAAGGTCTACAAGCTCAAGGTCTGGCGCCTGCCGCTGGGCCTGCCGACCGCGCGGGGCAAGGCGTTCATCAACCTGTTGCCGATCGAGCCGGGCGAGACCATCACCTCGATCCTGCCCCTGCCGGAAGACGAGGCCAGTTGGGACCGGCTGGACGTGATGTTCGCCACCCGGTCGGGCGGCGTGCGGCGCAACAAGCTGTCGGATTTCGTCCAGATCAACCGCAACGGCAAGATTGCGATGAAGCTGGACGAAGGCGACTCGATCGTTGGCGTCGGCCTCTGCACGCCGGCCAATGACGTGCTTTTGACCACCGCCCTGGCCCGCTGCATCCGCTTCCCGGTGGACGAGGTGCGGGTGTTCGCGGGCCGCGACTCCACCGGCGTGCGCGGGGTCCGCCTGGCCGAGGGCGATCAGGTTATCTCGATGGCCATCCTGCACGGCGTCGACGCCAGTCCGGCCGAGCGTGTCGCCTATATGAAACACGCCGCCGCCATGCGCGCGGCCGCCAATGCCGAGGACGGCGAGGAATCGGTGGTCGCGCCCGAGGACGAGGACGATGCCAGCGACGATCAGGTCACCCTGTCGGTCGAGCGCATCGCCGCCCTGGGTGGGGCGGAGGAGTTCGTGCTGACCGTCTCGACAGAGGGTTATGGCAAGCGCACCTCGGCCTATGATTACCGTCGCACCGGCCGCGGCGGCCAGGGCCTGATCGCCCATGACCTGACCAAACGCGGCGGCCGGCTGGTGGCTTCATTCCCGGTCGATCAGTCCGATGAGATACTCCTGGTCACCGACGCGGGCCAACTGATCCGCTGCCCCGTGGCGCAGATCCGCATCGCCGGACGCAACACCTCGGGCGTCACCATTTTCCGCACCGCCGAGGACGAACATGTCGTCTCGGTTGAAAGACTGGAAGGCAACGGCGCCGCCGAGGCTGAAACGGACGGCGACGCGCCGCAAACTGATTGACAGGCGGGCGGATTTTGCGTCCTAGGGCGAGGCGGATTTTCGCACGGGGGAGGGCGCTTTGCGCGTAGGACTCTATCCGGGCACCTTCGACCCGATGCATAACGGCCATGTCGACATCATCGGCCGCGCGGTGAAGCTGGTCGACAAGCTGGTGATCGGCGTCGCGATCAATCGCGACAAGGGGCCGCTGTTCAGCCTGGAGGAACGGGTCGAGATCATGACCCAGGAAGCCGAGCGCTGGTCCAATATCGCCGAGATCGAAGTGCGGCCGTTCGAGACCCTGCTGGTGCATTTCGCGCGCGAGGTCGGGGCGTCGATGATCGTGCGCGGCCTGCGGGCCGTCGCGGATTTCGAGTTCGAGTTCCAGATGACGGCGATGAACCAGCAGCTTAATCGCGAGCTGGAGACGGTGTTCCTGATGGCCGATCCGCGCCACCAGGCGGTTTCGTCTCGCCTGGTTAAGGAGATCGCCCGGCTGGGCGGCGATATTCACCAGTTCGTGCCGGCCGGGATCGCAACGCGGCTGATGGGCAAGGTCGGGATCGCCTGAGCGCGGGAGCTCGAGCACAGGGGTTTTAGGCGCGGCTCTTTCAAGCGTCACTATTCTGTCGATATGGTTTTCAATAGTCCGCGCCGCCAGAGGCCGCGACTCGGAGATGCCTTGATGAAAGTGCTGTTCGGCCTCGCGGCCCTGGTTCTGGCCGCGGCCTCTGTTCAGGCCGCCGAGAAGCCCGCCCCGGCCGCCCCCGCGCCGCTGACGCCGACCGAGGCTGACTGGCGCACCGTCAATCCTGACGACATCCTGGTGATCGAGACCAACAAGGGCGTCATCTATGTCGAACTGGCTCCGATCGCCGCGCCGGCGGCCAGCGCGCAGCTCAAGAAACTGGCCCGCGCCCATTTCTATGACGGGCTGAACTTCTTTCGCGTCGTCGACAACTTCATGGACCAGACCGGCGATCCGAAGAACGACGGCACAGGCCAGTCCAAGGAGCCGAACCTGCCGCCGGAATTCACCTTCCGCCTGGCCCATGACGCCAGCTACAGCGCCGTGGATTTCCCCGGGGGATCCGAAGGCGGGTTCATCGGCGCGCTTCCCGTGATCAGCCAACCGGCCGCCATGGGCGCCTTGACCACGGACGGCAAGGTCGAAGCCTATGGCCTGTTCTGCGCCGGCGTCATCGGCATCGCCCGCAACGAGGCGCCCGATTCCGGCAACAGCCAGTTCTTCCTGATGCGCCAGGACTATCAGAGCCTCAATCGCAACTACACGCCTTTCGGCCGCGTGGTGGTGGGCGAGGATGTGGTCCGCGCGATCAAGGTCGGCGAGCCGGTCGCCGATCCACGCGATGTGATGACCAAGGTCTATGTGCTCAGCGACGTTCCCGCCGCTCAGCGCCCCAAGATCCGGGTGGTCGACACCAAAAGCGCCTATTTCCATGCGCTGGTGAAGCGCACGCGCGATACGATCGGCGAGAAATTCACGCCGTGCGACGTCGAGGTCACCGGCGAGATCGTGAAATAAGCCGCGCCGCCTCGCGGGGATTCCGTCTCCGCGCTGGTCCGCCGAAACTTGACAACCTGACCCCCCCATGCGCCCTTCCGCGCCTTTCCAATCCGTTTAAAGCTCGCGAACCCGCAATGACCCTGCACGCCTATCGCACCCACACCTGCGGCGACCTGCGTTCCGGCGATGCGGGCGCGAATGTCCGCCTGTCGGGCTGGATTCATCGCAAGCGCGACCACGGCGGCCTGATGTTCGTCGACCTGCGCGACCATTATGGCCTGACCCAGTTGGTCATGGGGCCGGACACGCCGGGTTTCGCGACCGTCGAACGGCTGCGCGCCGAAAGCGTGATCCGCGTCGACGGTGAGGTGGTGTCCCGCGACGCTGAGACCATCAACCCCGGCCTGCCGACCGGCGAGGTCGAGGTTCGGGTGCGCGAGATCGAGGTGCTGTCAGAAGCCGCGGAACTGCCCGTGCCCGTGTTCGGCGAGCCGGACTATCCGGAAGACCTGCGCTTGAAGTACCGCTATCTGGACCTGCGCCGCGAGACCCTGCACCGCAACATCGTGCTGCGGTCTGAAGTGATCGCCTCGGTGCGGCGGCGCATGGTCGCCCAGGGCTTCACCGAGTTCCAGACCCCGATCCTGACCGCTTCTTCGCCCGAGGGCGCGCGCGACTATCTGGTGCCGTCCCGCGTTCATCCCGGCAAGTTCTACGCGCTGCCCCAGGCGCCGCAGCAGTTCAAACAACTGCTGATGGTCTCCGGCTTCGACCGCTATTTCCAGATCGCGCCCTGTTTCCGCGACGAGGACGCCCGCGCCGACCGTTCGCCGGGAGAATTCTACCAGCTCGACGTCGAGATGAGCTTCGTCACCCAGGACGACGTCTTCGCCGCGATCGAACCGGTGATGGCGGGCCTGTTCGAGGAATTCGCCGGCGGCAAGCGCGTCACGCCCGCGCCGTTCCCGCGCATTCCGTTCCGCGAGGCGGTCCGCAAATACGGCTCCGACAAGCCGGACCTGCGCAACCCGATCGAGATGGACGACGTCTCCGAGCACTTCCGCGGCTCGGGCTTCAAGGTGTTCGCCGGCATATTGGAGCAGCCCAAGACCGCGATCTGGGCCATTCCCGCGCCGGGCGGCGGCTCGCGGGCCTTCTGTGACCGGATGAACGACTGGGCGCGTGGTGAAGGCCAGCCGGGCCTGGCTTACATCTTCTGGCGCGAGGGCGAGGAGGGCGGCGCCGGCCCCGTCGCCAAGAACATTGGTCCCGAGCGCGCCGAGGCGATCCGCGCCCAGTTGGGCCTGAAGGTCGGTGACGCGGTGTTCTTCGTCGCCGGCGAGCCCAGCGGATTCTACAAGTTCGCCGGCTCGGCGCGGACCAAGATCGGCCAGGGCCTGAACCTGATCGACGAGGACCAGTTCAAGTTCTGCTGGATCGTCGATTTTCCGATGTACGAATATAACGAAGACGAGAAGAAGATCGACTTCTCGCACAACCCGTTCTCGATGCCGCAGGGCGGACTGGAGGCGCTGAACGCCGCCGATCCGCTCGACATCCTGGCCTATCAGTACGACATCGTCTGTAACGGCGTCGAACTGTCGTCCGGCGCGATCCGGAACCACCGGCCGGATATCATGATGCGGGCCTTCGAGATCGCCGGCTATGGCGCGGGCACGGTCGAAACCGAGTTCGGCGGTATGCTGAACGCCTTCCGCTTCGGCGCCCCGCCCCACGGCGGCATCGCGCCCGGCATCGACCGGATCGTCATGCTCCTGGCCGGAACCAGCAATATCCGCGAGGTGATCGCTTTCCCGTTCAATCAACAGGCCCAGGACCTGATGATGAACGCCCCAGCGGCGGTGTCGGAGCGGCAGTTGCGCGAACTGCACATCCGGTTGGCGTTGCCGGTGAAGGTGTAGAGGGTCCCAACTCCCTCAAAGCCGTCATCGCCGCGCTTGTCGCGGCGACCCATTCCGTGAATGGTCTGGTGCAATTTCGGGTATAAAATAAACCGCTTCAACTTCACGGAATGGGTGACCGGCACAAGGCCGGTCATGACGAAAAGCGGGAGGCTGGCTAGGCCAGAATCTGGAGCCCGTGCTTCTGGACGATGGCCAGCAACTTGAGCGCCGCGCCGCTGGGTTTCTTGGCCCCGGTTTCCCACTTCTCGACCGTGCTTTCGCTGGTGTTGAGGTGGCGGGCGAACACCGGCTGACTGACATGGCTGGCTTCGCGAAGCTGCTTGATCTCCGCCGGCGTCATGGCCGGCGTGCCGGTCAGGGAGGCTTCATCGAAGTCGCGCATGGTCGCCTTGTCGATCGCGCCCACTTTGAACATCGCCGTGGCGGACGAATGGATGGCCTCAAAGGCGTCGCTGTTGAACTTACGCTTAGCGGTCATGGCAAATCTCCGTAAAATCTCCATCCTTCAGGAGTCGATCTATCTGCTGATCGTCCAATCCCTCATAGGCTTTGGCTAGCTTGCGAAAGGCCGGCAGCTCCTTGTCGTCAATGTTGTCCCGGTCCTTTTTCGCGAACACATATTCGTAAACCCAATGCACGCCACCCTTGGCGAGGATGATGCTCCGGCTCCGGTTCTTATCCAGGCGCTTCTTGAACACGCCGCCGCCGAGGTCATCGGCTAGACCCTCCCTCACTTCCGCTATGGCCTCGCAAAGCTCCGCGTCGTCGATCAGCGCCTTCCGCGCCGCCTTGGCGAACCAGGCGGTCTTGAACGTCCGTGCGGTCTCCTCAGAATCGGTCACCGCAACAAAATGTAGCACTGAGTGCTATCGTCCACAAGGAGGCTCGGGCGTGTCCCGTAGGGACCGCGCTCTATCTCCACGACACTCCGTCCGAGCCGGCCAACGTCAAGGCCGCCCGGTGTGAGGAGGCGGAACGTTGATTGGCGATTTCGCGAGTGTTCGGGTTCCCACGCCATGTCCGCCCGCCGCCGGCGCCGCGGAGGACCTGCCCCTACTTGCAGTCCGGCAGGTGCAGGCCCCGTGGCAGCGTGGTCGAGGCGTCGCCGCAGGCGTGGGCCAGTTGGGCTTGTCGGAGGCCGACGGCCTTGTCCATCTCGGCGCCGGAGAAGTTGACGCCATCCAGCTTGGCGCCGCGGAAATTGGCGCCTTGCAGGTATGAACCGACCAGGGTGGCGTTGGTCAGGTTCACGTTCTTCAGATTGGCGCCGGAAAACAGTGCGCCGTAGCCGTTGACGTCGCGCAGGTCGCCGCCGGCGAAACTGACATGGTTGAACACTGAAAGGCTCATATCGGCCTGTCGCAGCCGCGCGCCCGCATAGTTCCGGCCGCGCAGGTCCTTGTTGTACAGATTGGCCTGGAACAGGTTGCAGCCGGGACAACTCGCACCCCCTTCGGCCCGTGCGACCTGGGCGGCGTTCTGGGCCAAGGTCGGCGACGCGGCCAGGCTGATCAGAGCGGCGAACGCAAGCAGCTTCATTTCGGCACACCCTCTGGCGCGGCGGGTCGTTCAACGCCCCGGACTTGCAAACTCCACGCCAGAATAACGATCATCTCAAAAAAGAAACCTTACTCGAACGCGCGATTGGCCAAGCTTGTTCAGCCGCGCATCTCGGGCGCCGCGCCACAGGTCTCGCAAACCAGCCGCCCCCCGCGCCGGCTCAAGGAGAAATCGCCGCAGGAGGGGCACACATCCTGCTCGGTCTGGGCGGTCCCGGCCGCCTTGCGGTCGCGTGGCGCGGTCGGCAGGAACACCAGATTGTCCGGCGCCGCCCCGCGCGAGAAGCCCTTGGAGATGAACCGCGAGGCGGGCAGGGGCTCGTCCTCCGCCAGCACGCCGTCCGCCGAACCGCGTCCCAGGCCGTCGGCGTTGAATTCGTCCGGGTCGGCATTGGCGAGGTCGTTGCGGTCCAGATAGGACACCGCCAGTTCGCGGAAGATGTAGTCCAGGATCGACGTGGCCGAGCGGATCGAATCGTTGCCGGTGACCGGGCCGGCGGGCTCGAACCGGGTGAACACGAACGCGTCGGCGAACTCCTCCAGCGGCACGCCGTATTGCAGGCCGATCGAGACCGCGATGGCGAAGTTGTTCATCAGTGAACGGAAGGCCGCGCCTTCCTTATGCATGTCGATGAACAGCTCGCCGAGGCTGCCATCCTCATATTCCCCCGTGTGCAGATAGACCTTGTGGCCGCCGACCGCGGCCTTCTGGATATAGCCTTTGCGGCGATCGGGCAGGCGCCGCCGGGTGGGGTCGCGCTCGACGATCTTCTCGACGATCCGTTCGGTGACGATCGGCGAGGCCAGCGTCCGGCGCGGGGCCTCCTCCGGCGGGGGCGGCAGGTCGAGCGCGAAGTCCAGCGGCGTGGGATCGCGCACCAGCCAGACGGCGCGAACGCCCGAACTGGCCGCCGCCGATTGCAGACGGGTCGCGGCGGCCGGATCATCGCTCCAGGCCAGTCTTTGGGGGATCAGGGCCGGCGCGCAGGTGAAGGCTTCGGCCGCGGCGGTCATCGCGGTCCGCGCCGCCTGTCCGAGTTCGCCTGAGCCGGCCAGCAGGGCCGTCACCTCGGGCGGCAGGCCTGCGTCCCCAAGGCCACGCCCAAAGACATGCGCGTCCGCCGCGGCGATATCCGCCGGCTTGAACCCGGCCAGGGCCAGCACGTCCAGATCGCCGCGCGAGAGGGCCTCGGCCGGCGCGCCCAGCACATCGCGGACGAAACCCTCGCCAACCACGTCCGCGGAGAAGGCGGCGCGCAGGTCACGGGTCAAGGGCAGGGCGGCCTGGACCACGGCGATCTCATGATCCGTGAAACCGCGTTCGCGTAGGGCTCCTGGATTGACACCAGGTGCGCCGGTCAGGTCTCGATGGCCGAGCAGGGCCAAAACCACCGGTTCGACCTCCGCGCCAATCGCGGCCAGGCCCGCGGCGGCCGAGGCGGAAAGGATAGGCGCCAGCACGCCATCCCCGGTCTCGATCACGCTCAGCGGCCCAGCCACGGGCGCCGTGCCGAGCCCGGCGCCGCCGAGCCGCAGCGAGAGTTCCGGATCATCGAAGATCGCGGTGGTTTCGGCGTGGCGCAGGCCGTGGCGGGCGGCGGCGCGCAGGGCGTCCTTGCCCAGTCGCGCGGCCTTGACGCCGACAGCCGTCGTCGCGCCCATGGCCTTGACCTGCCGTTTCAGCGCGCCGAGGCGCTGATCCTTGTCGGCGTCGAACTCCGGATAGGGCGTCAGGCGCGAGGCCAGTTCGCTGGAGGCGGCGTTGGCGGCGGCGGCGGTCAGGGCGAACAGCTCGGATGCGGCCGCCCGGCCGGTGTCGCTGTCATAGGCCAGGCCTTGGCCCAGCAGATAGTCGTGAACCCCGGCCAGGGTGAGGCCGAGCGGACGCCAGGCCCCGTCGCCGCCGATCGCGGTCTCGATCTCCAGCGCGACGATCCAGAGCCGCACCGCTTCGATCAACGCATCGAGGTCGAGGCCGTTCTCGCCCATGAACGCGGTGACCAGGATCGCGGCGCGAGGCGCCTGGATCGCCCGCCCGACGGCCTCGGCGTCGCGCGGATCGAAGGCCAGGACGGCGCGGCCCGATTCCCAGCCCGCCGCGGCCAGACGCGCGGCCTTGACGCCGACAGCCGTCGTCGCGCCCATGGCCTTGACCTGCCGTTTCAGCGCGCCGAGGCGCTGATC
>DATAYD010000067.1:0-6319 GCA_036272715.1 Caulobacteraceae bacterium
GTCGTCACCACCGGGCTTGTCCCGGTGGCCCATAGGCTCAAACGGTTGGAAACACCGCTTCGGGCGTATCGTGAATACCTTGCAAAACCTGTGTTTATGGGCCACCGGGACAAGCCCGGTGGTGACGCCTATTTGCTGAGCACGCCACCCGTTTCCGCTCCGGGATCTCCAGAGGCTTCCAGTCTCCCGGCGTCCAGAGCTTCCAGTCGATGGCGTCGGTGAGGTCCTTGATGATCCGCCCGATCATCTCGCTGATCGGGCGATCGGAATATTCGATGTCGTCATATTCGTCGGCGCGGTCGTAAAGATCGTCCAGCAACCGCTCGACCTCGGTCTCGGTCAGTATGCTGCCTGTGTATTCCGCGTCGGTCACTGAGAACAAAACATAAACAAACGGGAGGCAAAAGTCAAGGCCGTTCGCCGCGGGCCCCTGGGCGCCGGGCGGCTCCATAAACGCCGTCGGGCGCGCCCTATGGCGTCCACCCCGCGTCCCGCTTATCTGGAGGCCTCAACCGTCGCTTCAGGAGCCCCGCCATGTCCGTCTCCCTCTATGACATCTCGATCCCGACCTATCGTCGGGGCCTGCAAAACCTGGCCAGTTTCCTCGACAAGGCGGAGGCCCACGCCAAGGCCGAGGGCGCCGACCTGACCACCTATGCCGAGGCCCGCCTGGCCCCGGACATGCACCCCTTCACCCGCCAGGTGCAGATCGCCAGCGACGCGGCCAAGGGCGGCGCGGCCCGGCTGGCCGGCGTCGAAGCGCCGAAAATGGAAGATGTCGAAACCACCTTCCCGGAGCTGAAGGAACGGATCGCCAGGACCATCGCCTTCCTGGACACCCTCTCGAAGGCCGAGATCGACGCCCGCCACGGCGCCACCATCGAACTGCCCCTGCCCGGCCGCGCCATGACCTTCACCGCCCCGGACTTCCTGATGCAGTTCTCGCTGGCGAACTTCATGTTCCACGTCACCACCGCCTATGCCCTGCTGCGCGCCCAAGGCGTGCCGCTCGGCAAGATGGACTTCCTGGCCGGCGGCCAGATGCAAGCGGCCGCTTAAAACCCGCCGCGCCGAACAAACACCCTTCGGCGCGGGCGCCCTCGCCGCGAGGCGGGGGCTTCCGCCGGCCTGGCCGCCAGGGCCCGAACGCAGCGGAGGCCCCTGATGGACGACATCGAAATCGACGAGATCTTCAGCGGTCTCGGCCCGGTGGCGATCAAGCGCCTGTTCGGCGGCAAGGGAATCTATTTCGACGGCCTCATCATCGGCATCGTGATGCGCGGCGAACTGCTGCTGAAGGCCGACGCCGAAACCGCGCCGAGGTTCGAAGCCGCGGGCTCGGCGCAATGGGCCTATGACGGCCGCCGGGGAAAGCGCGTCCACATGCCCTACTGGAGCATCCCCGCCGAGGCCTTCGACGATCCGGACGCGATGGCGCGTTGGGTGAAGCTGGCCTACCAGGCCGCCAGGACCGGGGCCGCCGATGGCGACGGTTTGGGTCCGGACCAACGGCCGTTCTGAGGGGTTGGATCAGGCGGGGCCGACGGTCTTTCTGTCACGCCACCGGCGCCTGCGCCCGCGCCCGGCCGCGTCGCCAATGCGGACGCGTCGGTGCGATAGGGTGCGCCGGATCATTTGTTCTCTTTTTGTTCTTTACAGCCGGTCAGCTTCGCGGTAGTTTGATCTTTCCAGGCCAACACGCGCCCCAGCCCTTGGCCACCGCGCAAGACGAAGGATGATCGATGCTGGCTGAGAGGCTGAGCAAGCAATGGCGTGCGCGCCAGGCGCTGGTCCCGGTGCAAACCGCGATGAGCTTTGGGCCGGAAGGTCTGGTCCTGGGCGCCCGGACCGTGCTGGCCCCCGCCGAGGCGGACGGCCCGCGCCGGAGCATCCGGTTGGAGGGTCGTGAGGCGCGGATCGGCGCCCTGCTCTCCGCCGCGCACCTGAAGCCGATCCCGCCGGCGGCGCTGACCCATATCCGCAAGGCAGCCGAGCACTGGGGCGAAGGCCGCGCCGCCCTGGCCGAAGTCCACCTGGCGCTGAGCGGCGTCAGCACGCTGGCCGACCCCGGCCCCGGCGCCCAGCGGCTGTTCCTGGCCGACGGCCTGCTCCAGGCGGGCGTCGAACCGGATGCGATCCTGAAGGCGCTGATCAACCCTGGCAACCCCACGCCGGACGGATTTGGTATTGGGATGCCTAGTCCCGTCAAAGCCGGTAATGTCATGTTTGATGACTGCCAACGGCGAAGCGGTATTTTATTTGAATATAAAGGACCAACTTACGCCGAACTCCTTCAATCAAGCATTCAAGGATTCGTGCTGAAGAAGCTGATCTCCCAAGCAGAAAGACAGGTATCATCGAGCGACGGTAGACACATAATCTGGATATTTGAAGAAGAGGACGCTAAAGATTATGTGAGAAACGCCTTCTCAGAAATACCAAGCCTGAAAGATAAAATTCAATTCGACTACGAACCGATGCCGGGATTTTCGATATGAGACATTATAGCTGGTCCATCCAATCCGCCCACAGCAGCGGCGTCGAAACGCCAGCCGCCATCGGCGAGAAGTATATCCGCATGCTCGACCGGTTTAGCCAGATCGACCCGGTGCTGAGCGGCTGGTCCATCTGGCAGGATAATTGCACGTTGGATGAGTTGGAGGCTTGGGCCGAGAAAGGCATGCCGGAGCCGGCGCCGGTCAGGGCGGTCCCCCTCGATGAGGCGCGCCGAGACATGACGGCTTTTGTCGAGGCTAATGCGCAGCTCGACGACTGGGGGGAGCCCCAGCCCGACGAAGGTTATGGGTTATTGGCGCATAACAAGTACAATCTCACCGCTCGCAATGTGAGCGTGATGGTCAAGGCCGGGTCCAAGTCCGATTTCAACAATTGGCGCGTCGACTTTGGCGAAGTCGGCGACCCGCCCGACCCTTCGATCCTCACCTATCCGATCATGGGCGGCATTTTCCGCGCGATGATTCCGATTTGGCCGACACCGTGGGCCATCGTCCAAGGCTCGACCGCCGAATACGAAAAACGGCGCGAAGAACGGCGAGGCTATATCGGCACGACCAACGTCGAGACCTTCCGCCATGACATCGCCTGGATGGGATATCTGTCGGCCGAACTCGCGCCGGGGTTCGAGCCGCCGGCGGACCTGATCAGCGAGCGGACCGCGGACGGCGTCCTGATGATCTCGGCCGAGGCGCGTCCTGATCCCGCCGATCCCGATCAGATGCGCCGCGGCGACCTTCTGAAGGCGATCATGGACAAGCACTTCCCCAATCGTTAGGCCGCCCGAGCCCCGAACTGCAGCTCCGCCAGCCGGGCGTACAGCCCTCCCTTGGCGACCAGGTCCGCGTGGACGCCTTCCTCGACCACGCGGCCTTCGTCCATGACCACGATGCGGTCGGCTTTCAGGACCGTGGCCAGGCGGTGGGCGATGACCAGGGTGGTGCGGCCGGCCATGGCCTGGTCCAGGGCGCGCTGGACCAGGCGCTCGTTCTCGGCGTCCAGGGCCGAGGTGGCCTCGTCCAGGAGCAGGATCGGGGCGTCGCGGACCAGGGCGCGGGCGATCGCCAGGCGCTGGCGTTGGCCGCCGGAGAGGGTCTTGGCGCGCTCGCCGATCGGGGTGTCCAGGCCCTCCGGCAAGGCGGACAGGAAGGTCCAGGCCTGGGCCGCCTCGGCGGCGGCGCGCATCTCCTCCAGGCTGGCGCCCTCGCGGCCGAAGCGCAGATTGTCATGGGCCGAGCCGGAGAACAGCGGCGCGTCCTGGGCCACCAGCGCCATGCGGGCGCGGGCGTCGGCGGGCGCGGCGTCGCGCAGGTCGACCCCGTCGATCCGAATCGCGCCGGCTTGCGGATCATAGAACCGCAGCAGCAGGCGCAGCACCGTGCTCTTGCCCGCGCCGGAGGGCCCGACCAGGGCGACCCGCTCGCCCGGCCGCACGCTGAGCGTGAAATCCCGCAGCGCCGGCAGGTCGGGCCGGCCCGGATAGGCGAAGGTGACCTGCTCGAAGCCGATCTCCCCGCGCGCGGGGACCGGCAGGGCGCGCGGATCGGCCGGCGGGGCGATCCCGGGGCGGGCGTCCAAAAGCTCGCTGATCCGCGCCATGGCGCCGGCGGCCTTCTGCACCTCGCCCATCACCTCGCCGAGCTGGCCCACCGAGCCGGCCGCGAAGATGGCCAGGAAGAAGAATTGGAACAGCACCCCCGCGCTCATGGTGTGCTGGATGAACACCGCCGTGACCGCCAGATAGAGGATGGCCCCGACCCCGGCGAACATCAGCACGATGACCAGGACGGTCATCAGGGCGCGGGCGCGGACCCGGGCCATCGAGGCGTGGAACGCGGCCTCCACCGCCGCGCCGAACCGCCCCGAGACGCTGCGCTCGCGGCCGAAGGCCTGGACCGTCTCAAGGGCGTCCAGGCTTTCGCCGGCGAAGCCGACCGCGTCGGCGAACCGGTCCTGGGCCTTGCTCGACAGCACCCGCACCCGCCGGCCGAAGAAGAACAGCGGCCCCAGGATCAGCGGCGCCAAAAGCACGACATAGATGGTGTAGCGCGGCGCCACCACGATCAAGAGGCTGATCGAGCCGATCAGGCTCAGCGCGTTGCGCAGCGCCACCGAGGCCGAGGAGCCGACCATGCTCTCGACAATGGTCAGGTCGGTGGTCAGGCGCGACAGCACCTCGCCGGTGCGGGTCTTCAGGAAGAAGGCCTGGTCCAGGCTCAGCACATGGTCATAGATCGCCTTGCGCAGGTCCGCGACCACGCGCTCGCCCAGGCGCGAGATGAAATAGAACCGCCCGGCCGTGGCGATGGCCAGGACCGCGACCACCGTCGCGGCGATCGCGGCGGTCCGGTTCAGGGCGCCATAGGTGGAAAGGCCATGGTCGACCACCAGGCGCGCGGCGCCGCTGATCCCCAGGCTGGCGCTGGTGGAGATCAGGAGGAAGATCACCGCCGGAACAGCGTCGCCGCTATGCGCCCTGACGATCGGCCAGAGCGCGCCGAGGGGGCGCAAGTCGCGCCGGCGCTCGCGGCGCTGGGCGGACTGGGCCAGGCTGTCGGCCAGGACCGCGCCGGCCGAGGGCCGGCCCGCCGGTGTCGCGCTGTCCTGGCTCGTCTCGCTCATTCCATCTCCTTCAGGGCCGCCCCCCGCGAAGCGGCCTTGCCTTTACGCCCGCCCTTGGTGTATCAGGCGCGCCTTCTTACGCTCGCCAGGCTGTCTTCAAGGCCCGACGTCGCTTGTCCAACCAGGTCGGTATTACCCGCGATGAAACAAGACGCCCACCCCGACTATCATTTCATCACCGTGGTGATGACCGATGGGACGACCTATCAGACCCGCTCGACCTACGGCAAGGAAGGCGCGACCCTGCAGTTGGACATCGACCCGACCACCCACCCCGCGTGGACCGGCGGCAACCAGACCCTGCTCGACCGCGGCGGCCGCGTGTCGCGCTTCGCGGCCAAATACGGCGGCTTCCTGAAGAAGTAGGCGGCGCACCCTCCTTTCGGAGGCGTGGTTCGACCTGATTGTCGAAGCAACAAAGCCGGCCGCCCCTGCGCGCCGGCTTTTGTGCGTCCTTCGACAGGCGCAAGGATGACGAGGTTAAGTGGAAATCCAAAAATCCAAAAAGCGTCGTCAGGCTAAGCAACCCTTGGCTTGAACTCTCTGCGGCCCACGATCTTCGTCAGGCCGAGTAGGGCGCGAAGCGGCCGTGTCGAAGCCCGCGCGCGCCGCCCAGTTCACCGCCTTCCTTGGCGCGCCTGGGCCCAAGGCCTCACCCCCCGAACGCCGCCTGCAGCTTGGCCAGTTGGGTCAGGACCGGGTGCGGGGCCGGCTGGTCGACGGCGTCGACATACATGCGGCGGTCCAGGTGCAGGACGCGCTCATAAAGGCGCTCGGAGCGGTCGAGCAGCTCCATCAGGCCGTTCGGCAGCACACCCAGGCTGGCGACCGGGTCGCGGCGCGCGGCGGTGGTCTCGGGGGCCAGCCGGTAGCGGGCGTCGCAGGCCGCGGACGGCGCCATGTCGCCCTCGCGCACCGCGCGCTGGACCAGCAGCCAGGAGGCGACCTGCATCAGGCGCGTGGTCAGGCGCATGCTTTCGCTGGCGTAGCCGAGGGCCGCGCTCCGATCCAGGGCCTTGGATTCCTGGCGCCCGGAGCCATCCAGATAGCTGGCGGTCTCCTCGACCAGCTCCATGCCTTCCTGGAATGTGCGGTCGAAAAGCTCGGACGCCGCAAAGTCGCGGATCACCGTGATCCGCCAGGCGTCGTCGGCGAAGGCGCTCAACTCACTCATAAAATCCCC
>DATAYD010000068.1:0-22439 GCA_036272715.1 Caulobacteraceae bacterium
ATCGATCTTCTTCAGCACGCGCACGATCTTCAGAAGCTCGTCCATCAGGGCCGACTTGTTCTGCAGTCGCCCAGCGGTGTCGATCAGCACCACGTCATAGTTTTCGGCCCTGGCCTTTTCGAAGGCGTCGAAGGCCAAGCCCGCGGCGTCCGCGCCGGTCTGGCGCGAAACGAAGGCCGCGCCGGCCCGGTCCGCCCAGACCTTCAGTTGCTCGACCGCCGCGGCGCGGAAGGTGTCGCCGGCCACCACCAACACCTTGGCGCCTTGCCCGGTAAGGTCGGACGCGATCTTGCCCAGCGTGGTGGTCTTGCCGGAGCCGTTGACGCCGACGAACAGCACCACGTAAGGGCGCGGGCCCCCCAGGGCGTCGAACCGGCCCTGGCGCGGCGCCAACTCGGCCGCCACCGCCTCCGCCAGGGATCCCTTGATCTCGTCTTCGTTGGCTTCACGACCGAAGCGCGCCGCGCCGAAAGCCTCGGTGATCCTGGCCGCCGCCTTGGGGCCGAGGTCGGCCTCCAGCAGCATCTCTTCAAGCTCGTCCAGCATGGCCTGGTCGAGCGGCCGTTTGACGAACGTCGACACCACCTGCTCGGTCATCTGCCGCGAGGAGCGCGACAGGCCTTCGGTCAGGCGCTGGAACCAGCCCGGCTTCTTGGATGCGTCGGTCATGGGCGGCGCTTCTAGCGTCCTAAAGGGTCAGCGTCATCCTGGCGCGGTCGCTGATGGCGAGGTCGGCCAGGTATCGGTGTCGTGGTCCGGATGCTGGAGCGAATGGATCGAGGCGTAATAGGGCGCGGCCTGGGCCGCTTCCGCCGGGGTGCGGACGGGCAGGTCATCCAATTCGCCAAGCCAGGGCGCGCGGGCGTCCAGGTCATGCTGGATGACCGGCCGCACGGCGGCGGGATCGTCCAGCGCCCGATCGCCACCTCGGCCGGGCCATCGTCCGGCTCGAAGGTCAGGGGCGTGCCGCAATCGGCGCAGAAGCCCCTGCGGGCGCGGTTCGAACTCTGGAAATGCTTGGGCCCGCCGCGCGTCCATTTCAGGCCCGGCGCCGAGACCAGCGGCCCGTAGAACGCGCCGAACGCCTTCTGGCACATCCGGCAGTGGCAAATGCTGGCGCGTCCAAGCTCGCCCTCGATCCGGAATCGCACCGCGCCGCACTGGCAGCCGCCGCTCAAGGTCGCCGCGCTCATCGGTCCACGCCAACGCCGAAAGCCCGGCGGCCGTCGTGGCCGGTGATCCGCAGCGGGATGATCTGGCCGGCCGCGGCCGGACCATCGAACACGATCTCGGTGAAATCCCCGGCGCGGGCCCGGCCCGGCTGCTCCACCAGGCCGCTGACCGTCCGCCCGTTTCTGGCGTCCAGGTGGCGCGCCAAGGCCTGGGCGCCGGCGGCCCGTAATCGCTCGGCCCGCGCCTTGATCACGGTGCGGGGCAGGGGCGGCATGCGCGCGGCCGGCGTGCCCGGACGCGGACTGAACGGAAAGACGTGCAGGAAGGCGAGCCCCGCCTCTTCGACCAGGGACAGCGTATTTTCGAACATCGCCTCGGTCTCGGTCGGAAAGCCGGCGATCAGGTCGGCGCCGAAGGCCGTGTCCGGACGGCGCGCCCGCACCGCCTCGACCAGGCGCAAGGCGTCCGCGCGGCTGTGGCGCCGCTTCATCCGCTTCAGGATCATATCGTCCCCAGCCTGCAGCGACAGGTGCAGGTGCGGCATCAGCCGCGGCTCCTCGGCGAGGCAGCGCATCAGGTCGTCGTCGATCTCGGCGGCGTCGATGGAGGAGAGGCGCAGCCGGGGCAGGTCCGGAATGAGCTTCAGGATCCGTCCCACCAGTTGGCCCAGGCTCGGCGTCCCTGGCAGGTCGGCGCCCCAGGAGGTGATGTCGACGCCGGTCAGGACCACCTCGTTGTAACCCTCGGCGCTCAGCCGCCGGACCTGCTGCACCACCTCGCCCGCCGCCGCGGACCGGGAATTGCCGCGTCCGAACGGGATGACGCAGAACGTGCAGCGATGGTCGCAGCCGTTCTGCACCTCGACATAGGCGCGCGCGCGGTCCTTCAGGCCGTCGATCAGGTGGCCGGCGGTCCGGCGCACGGACATGATGTCGTTCACGCGAACGCGCGGGGCCTCGGCCTGGGCGACGTAGGCGCCGGCCTCGGACTTCTCGGCATTGCCGAGCACCAGATCCACCTCGGCCATGCCGGCGAAGGCGTCCGGGTCGATCTGGGCGGCGCAGCCGGTCACGATCAGCCGGGCGCTGGGTCGCTCACGGCGGGCCTTGCGGATCGCCTGGCGGGCCTGGCGCACCGCCTCGCCGGTCACCGCGCAGGTATTGAACACAATGGCGTCTTCCAGGCCGTCCTCGGCGGCGCGGGCGCGGATCACCTCGGACTCATAGGCGTTGAGCCGGCAGCCGAAAGTGACGATATCGACCGGCGCGGCGGGCGCGTTCACGGCAGGGTTCCCGTGAACTCGACGGCCACCGGGCCGGTCATCAGGACGTGGCCGTCGGCCTCGCGCCACTCGATCACCAGCTCGCCGCCCGGAGCCTCGATGGTCGCCTTGCGATCGGTCAAGCCGCGTCGATGGGCCGCGACCAGCGCCGCGCAAGCGCCCGTGCCGCAGGCCTGGGTCTCGCCCACGCCACGCTCCCAGACCCGCAGGCGGATGCGGTCGCGGGCCACGATCTGGGCGAATCCGACATTGGCCCGCTCCGGGAACAGATGATGGTGCTCGATCATCGGCCCGACCGCGTGCACCGGCGCCGCCTCTGTGTCGGCGACGAAGAAGACCACATGCGGATTGCCCATGGAGACGCAGCCCGGCGTGTGCAGCACCGGCGCGTCGATCGGGCCGACCTGCAGTTCGATCCCGCGCGTGTCCATGGCCTCGGCCAGCGGAATGTCGGTCCAGTCCAAGCCCGGGGAGCCCATATCGACCGTGACGACCCGCTCGCCGGCGCGGCGGCCGGTGAGCACGCCCGCGGCGGTCTCGAATACCGCCTCGTCCCGGCCCGACGCCTCCATCAGGAGCCAGGCCACGCATCGCGTGCCGTTGCCGCAAGCGCCGACCTCGTCGCCGTCCGCGTTCCAGAACCGGACGAAGGCTTCGCTGGCGGCCGAGGGCGCGATGGCGATGATCTGGTCGCAGCCGACGCCTGAGCGCCGGTCGGCGATCGCGCGCGCCTCCGCGACCCCTGGCGCGAAGGGCGCCGAGCGCGCCTCGACCACGACGAAGTCGTTGCCGAGGCCGTTCATCTTGAGGAAGGGTCGGCCCATGGCTGGGCCATATAGGCCAACCGGGCGAGGATTTCACGCCCCGCGACGGAAAGACCCTCCGCGTGAGGCTTTTACGCCTTCTCGACCGCCTGGGCGGCGGCGTCGATGGCCGCGGCGACGGCCTGGATCTGCGCCTCGGTCAGGGGGCCGCGCGAGAGCCGCAGTTGCAGGGCCATGCCCAGATTGCCCATGGCGCGCATGATCTGGGGCGACTGGCGTCCCCGACCGGCCACGGACGCCTCTTCCATGCGCGCCCTGAGCAGGGCGATAGCGGGGGCCTGGGTTTCCAGGAAGGCCAAGCCCTCGGGCGTGATGGCGTAGAGCTTCTTGCCGCCCTCCGCCGCCTCGGTGGTCGCGTAGCCCAGGTCTTCCAGCAGGCTCAAGGTCGGATAGACCACGCCGGGGCTGGGGCTATAGGCGCCGCCCACGCTGTCCTCGACCGCCTTGATCAGCTCATAGCCGTGCCGGGGCTTCTCGGCGATCAGGGTGAGCAGCAGAAGGCGAAGATCGCCCTGTTCGAACACCCGCTCGCCGCGCCGGCCTCGGCCATGGCGGCCGAAATCACGCCAGTCGGCATGGCCAAAGGCATGGCGGCCATGATGGGCGCGGTCGTGGTTGTGATTATGAAATCGATGCATTCTAGTCCTTTCTTAGATATATCGATTTTGCAGATATATCTAAGTTGCATCTGATTGCAAGCGATGAATGCGCTTATTTTCGACGAGGCCGGAAGCCCTCGGGGCATCGCCTTCGTCCACAGGGCCGCGCGGCCGATGATTTCGAACCCCAGGGGACGGGATCGGCGACGACGCCGCGCTACGCCGCCCGTAATGTCTCCGCCAACAGCCGACCCTCGGCCCGGCGGCTGGACCCGGCGCGCCAGCAGACCACGATCTGGCGACTGGAATGGTCCGAGGCCAGGTGGCGGATGGTGATCGGCGCATGTTCGGCCAGGCCCGCGTCGACCGCCATGGCCGGCAGGAAGGAGACGCCAAGGCCCGAGCCCACCATCTGGACCAGGGTCGGCAGAGACGTGGCCGCGAAGGCGCCTTCCGCGGCGCCTCTCGGCGGTTCAAGGCCGCAGGCCGACAGGACGTGGTCGCGCAGGCAGTGGCCGTCCTCGAGGAGGATCAGGTCGTCGCCCTCCAACCGCTCGGGGGCGACCGCGCCGCCGTCCGCCAACGGATGGTTGGCCGGGAAGGCCGCCAGAAGCTCGTCATCGGCCACGTCGGCCGTCTCCAGACCCACGGTGTCATAAGGCAGGGCGATCAGCGCCGCGTCCAGGGCCCCGGACTTCAGCGCGGCGATCAACCGGCCCGTCAAATCCTCGCGCAGGAACAGGCGCAGCTTGGGGAACCGCAGGCGCAGGATCGGCAGCGCCTTGGGCAGCAGGAACGGGGCCACGGTCGGGATCACCCCCAGCCGGAAGCGGCCGGACAACGGCTGGCCCGCGCTCTTGGCCGCCTGGACCAGATCCTCGGCCTGGGCGAGGATCTCGTTGCCGCGCCGGACCGCGTCCTCGCCGACCGCGGTCAGGATGACGCCGGAGCGGGCGCGGTCGACCACGGGCGCCCCCAGGGTCTTTTCCAGTTCCTGGACGCCAGCCGACAGGGTGGGCTGAGTCACGTGCGCGGCCTCGGCGGCCCGGCTGAACGAGCCGTGGTCGGCCAGCAGCTTCAGATATTGCAATTGGCGGAGGGTGGGGAGCATGGTCTCGTAGATAGGTACGGTCGATGCAAAACTCAAACATAATCGATTTGTCTTATGGCTGCCACGCCGCACCCTTTCCCACCCGCAATGGGAGACCGTCGCGGGTGTTCGACGCCCGGCGGACCGACGCGCTTTGCCCTTGCAATCGCGGCGTCCGCGGCCAGACCTTGAAGGCGGCGCGATGTCGTCGCGGGCCGCTTCCGCGCGGAAGCGGCCCGCCGCCTGACGAAAGAACGGAGATCCGAATGACGATCGAAACCCTGCGCGAGTCCCTGCCGGCCTATGCCAAGGATATCAGCCTGAACCTGTCCTCGCTGGCGAATGAGACCGTGCTCACCGACCAGCAGAAATGGGGCGCCTTCGTCGCCTCGGCCCATGCGGTGGGCGTGCCGGCCGCGATCAAGGCCATCGAGGCCTCGGCGCGCGCGGCCGGGCTCGGCGATGAAGCGCTGAACGCCGCCAAGACGGCCGCGGCGATCATGGGCATGAACAACATCTATTACCGCGCCCTGCACCTGATGCAGAACGGCGAATACCGCACCTTGCCGGCCCGGCTGCGAATGAACATCCTGGCCAATCCAGGCGTCGAGAAGATTGATTTCGAGCTCTGGTCGCTGGCTGTCTCGGCGGTGAACGGCTGCGGCGCCTGCCTGGACGCCCACGAGACGGAGTTGAAGAGGCGCAGCGTCAGCGCCCAGGTGATCCAGGCCTCGCTGCGGATCGCCGCCGTGGTCAATGCGGTGTCGCGGATCGCCGCGGCGGAGGCGATCGCGGCTTAGAGGTTCAGGCCGCCTCGAACCTCAGCGGCGCGCCCCAGAAGGTCTCGACCAGGCCGTTCTGCAGGCCCGGCGTCCCGGTCGTCAGAAAACGGCGGAGGCCGCTGGCGCCGGGATCATATTCCGGGTGCGCCGCCAGATAACGTTCGATCGCGTCGGCGGTGGCGCCGGGCTGGTGGATCAGCGGCGCGCCCGGCGGCAGGGCCGCGCGGAACAGATCGGCGATGATCTCATAATGGGTGCAGCCGAGGATGGCCCGGTCGGGCGCGCGGCCGATCCGGCGGGTCAGGGCCGCGACGTGGCCCTCGATCACCGGCCGCAACTCATTCGCGCCCGCGCCGGATTCGATCATCCGGACCAGGTCCGGACAGGGCTCGGAGAACACCGCCACATCGGCGCGGCGCTTGTCGATCTCGATCTCATAGACCCGGCTGGCGGTGGTCGCGGGCGTCGAGAACACGCCCAGCACGTCCAGCTTGGCGGCCTTTTCGCCGTCATTCAGGCGCGGCGGGGCCGCCTCCTGCGTCCAGGGCTGGCCGGTGGCCGCCTCTATGGTCGGCACGATGATTCCCAGCACATTGACGATGCGGCCGGTCTCGCGCCGATAGCCGGGCAGCCAGGTCTGCTGCAGCCGGCGCAGCGCGATCGACGCCGCGGTGTTGCAGGCCAGGATCACCAGATCGCAGCCCTCGGCGAACAACCGCTCGCACGCGGCGCGGGTCAGGGCGACGATTTCCTCGCCGGACCGGCCGCCATAAGGGACGTTGGCCTGGTCGCCCAGGAAGATCAGGTCGGCGCTCTTCAACCGGTCCACCAGGGCGTGGTGCACCGAGAGCCCGCCAACGCCGGAATCAAACACGCCGATCGCCATGCCGCGCCTTTAGCGCCCGCCGGCGGCGGCGTCCACGGCGGCGATTCGTCCGACCCGCTCGCGCCAGAGATAGAGGGCCGGCGTCACCACCAGCTCCATCACCAGCGCCAGGCTCATGGCCATGCCGGGCGGTCCCATGATCAAGGCCCCGATCGCGCGGCAAAGGCCGCCGATCGCCACGATCAAGGTCAGAAGGCCGAACCGCGCGCCGTGGCGTTCGATATTCGGGATGGCGCTCCAGAAGGCGAGGCCGATGCCCAGCAAAAGACCGGACAGATAACGGAAATGGCTGTCCAGCGCCGCGTCGCCCATCTGATGCAGCATGGCCGGCCCGAGCAGGGCCCCGGCCCCGCCCGCGCCCACCGGAACCACGCCCGCGACCGCGACGCTGATCTGCAACAGGCGTTTTTCCATGCGTCCTTTTGAGGTTTCACAGCCGATCCAGGGCGCGGCCAAGAGGGCATATATAGGCGCGGCGCGCCAGCGCGCTTGGCGGCCCGGCCGGCCTTTTGATTGACCTTTCAGGCCTCTGAGCGTATCAGCGTCCCCATTCGGCGCATCTCCAAGCGCGCCCTCCACCGCCACGACCCCCGGATGATCGGGACGAGGGCGGCGAGGCCCCCCGTCGACGTGATCGTCCACGGGGGTGTTTTGCGTTTGGGGCAAGGCCGGCCGCCTGGGTGACGAAAGCGCATGTTCGACGGACTCACAGAACGACTTTCGACCGTGTTCGACCGCCTGGGCGGCCGCGGCGTCCTGTCGGAAAAGGATGTCGACGAGGCGCTGCGCGAGGTCCGCGTCGCGCTGCTCGAAGCCGACGTCGCCCTGCCTGTCGCCAGGGACTTCATCGCCAGGGCCAAGGAACGGGCCACCGGCGAGGAAATCGTCCGCTCCGTGCGGCCGGCCGACCAGGTGGTCAAGATCGTCTATGACGGCCTGGTCGAGATGCTGGGCGGCGACGAGCCGGTCCCGCTGAACCTGGCGGCCGCGCCGCCCGCCGTGATCCTGATGGCCGGGCTGCAGGGCTCGGGCAAGACCACCACCGCCGGCAAGCTGGCGCTGCGCCTGTCCCGGACAGAGCGGAAAAAGGTCATGATGGCCTCGCTCGACACCCGCCGGCCGGCGGCCATGGAGCAGTTGGCCATGCTCGGCGTCCAGGCGGGGGTCGAGACCTTGCCGATCGTCGCCGGCCAGAACGCGCCGGACATCGCCCGCCGCGCCCTCTCCGCCGCCAAGCTGGGCGGCTACGACATCCTGATCCTCGACACCGCCGGCCGGACCACCCTCGACGAGGCGATGATGAGCGAGGCGGCCGAGATCGCCCGTATCGCGACGCCCGCCGAAACCCTGCTGGTGGCCGACAGCCTGACCGGCCAGGACGCGGTGCGCACGGCCAAGGCCTTCCATGAACGCCTGCCGCTGACGGGGCTGATCCTGACCCGCGCCGATGGGGACGGACGCGGCGGCGCGGCCCTCTCGATGCGCGCGGTCACCGGCCTGCCGATCAAATTCCTGGGCGCGGGCGAGAAGATCGACGCCCTGGACGCCTTCGACGCGCGCCGGGTCGCCGGCCGCATCCTGGGCCAGGGCGACGTGGTCGCGCTGGTCGAGAAGGCCGCCGCCGACCTCGACCACGCCAAGGCCGAGCGGATGGCCAAGAAACTGGCCAAGGGGCAGTTCGACCTGGACGACCTGTCCCAGCAACTGCAGCAGATGCAGCAGATGGGCGGCATGTCGGGCCTGCTGGGCCTGCTGCCCGGCGTGCAGAAGATCAAGAAGCAGATCTCCGAAGCCAATATCGACGACCGCCAGATCGTCCGCCAGGTCGCGATCATCTCGTCCATGACCAAGGCGGAGCGAAAAAAGCCGGACATCTTGAACGCCTCGCGCAAGCGCCGCGTGGCGGCGGGCGCCGGGGTCGAGGTAATGGAGATCAACCGGCTGCTGAAACAGCACCGCCAGATGGCGGACGTGTTCAAGTCCATGAGCCGCGACGGCGGCAAGAGCTTCGCCCGCATGGCCCAGTCCCTGGGCGGCAAGATGGGGGGCGGCATGATGGGCGCCGGCGGCGCGGACATGGCGCGGCTGAAGGCCATGGGCGGCGGACGACCGCCCCAGGATCCCGCCAACCCAGCCGGCCAATTGCCCGGACTGGGCGGCGGCCCGGCCAACCCCTCCGGCCCGCTGGGACTACCTGGGCAATTGCCCGGCCTCGGCGGCCTGAACCCCTTCAAGAAACCCTGAAGATCAAACCGATACCCCTGAAAGGACTATGATGCTCAAGATCCGTCTCGCCCGTGGCGGCGCCAAGAAGCGCCCCTATTATTCGATCGTCGTCGCCGACAGCCACTCGCCCCGCGATGGCCGCTTCATCGAAAAGGTGGGCAACTACAATCCCCTGCTCAAGAAGGATGACCCCAACAGGGTCAATCTGAAGGTCGAGCGCCTGCAGGACTGGATCGCCAAGGGCGCCCAGCCGACCGATCGCGTGGCCCGCTTCCTGGCCGCCGAGGGCCTGGCCCAATGGCAGCACGGCAACAACCCGACCAAGGGCAAGCCGGGCAAGAAGGCCGACGAACGCGCCGCCGAGCGCGCCCAGCGCGAGGAAGATCGCAAAGCCGCCGAGGCCGAAGCCGCCGCCCAGCCGGCGCCCGAGCCGGAACCCGAAGCCGAGAGCGCGCCGGAAATCGAAGCGGTGGCGGAAGTCGCCGAAGAGCCGGCGGCGGAATAACCGGTTCCTTCCTTCCCCCACGATGGGGGAAGGGCTTTGAGGGTCAAATCGCATGACAGCGCCCGCCCTCATCCTCGTCGGCCAGGTCGGCGGTGCGTTTGGCGTTCGGGGCGAGGTGAGGATCACGACCTTCACCGAAGACCCCGCCGCCCTGGTGGATTATCGCGACCTGAGGCGCGAAGACGGTTCGCCCGCCCTGACCCTGGTCTCGGGGCGTCCCGCCAAGAAGGGCCTGGTGGCCCGGGCCGAAGAGATCGCGACTCCGGAACAGGCCGACGCCCTGCGCGGGCTCAAGCTCTATGTGCCGCGTGCGATCCTGCCCGAGCCCGATGAGGACGAGTTCTATCTCGCCGACCTGATCGGGCTGGAGGCGCGAGACCCGGATGGCGCGGTTCTGGGGCGGATCAAGACGGTGCATGACTTCGGCGCTGGCGACCTGCTCGAAATCACACCGGCTACGCCGGGCGCGACCTGGTGGGTGGCCTTCACCCGCGAAACCTGCCCTGAGATTCGCCTCGGCGACGGCGTGATCATCGTGGTCCGGCCGGCGGAAACGTCGGATCAGGCCGAGGCCGGCGGCGAAACCTGATGCTGGCGCGGCAGCCTTTCCTGGGCGATCGAGGCGACCAGGACGCCATCCTTCGAAAGATCTGGCGCGCGCTTCCGCCTCCGGCTTCACGGTGGATTGGCGATCATTTGGGCCTATGAAGAGCCGATGCCCTTCACCGCCACCATACTGACGATGTTTCCCGAGGCTTTCCCGGGGCCGCTGGGAGTTTCCCTGATCGGTTCGGCCTGGCGGGAGCGCGGTCTGTGGCGCTTGGAAACAGTGGACATCCGGACCTTTTCCAACGATAAGCGCGGCTTCTTGGACGATACCCCCGCGGGGGGCGGTCCGGGGCAGGTGATGCGGGCGGACGTCATCGCGGCGGCGCTGGACAGCGTGGCCCGGGACGGGCGGCCGCTTTTGTATATGAGCGCCCGGGGTCGGCCCCTGACCCAGGCGCGGGTGCGTGAATGGTCCATGGGCGCGGGCGTGATCCTGCTCTGCGGACGGTTCGAAGGGGTGGACCAGCGGGTGCTCGACGCCCGGGGGTTCGAGGAGGTCGCCGTCGGCGACGCGGTTCTCGCCGGCGGCGAGGCGGCGGCGATGGTGGCGGTCGAGGCCTGTGTGCGGTTGGTCCCCGGGGTTTTGGGCGAGCAGCTAAGCCTGGCCGAGGAGAGTTTCGAAGACGGGCTTTTAGAGCATCCGCACTATACGAGACCGCGGATTTTCGAAGGCGTGGAGATCCCCGAGGTGCTCCTGTCGGGAAACCACCGCAAGGTGGCGGACTGGCGGGCCGAATCGAGGCGGCGGACGACGCGGGAACGGCGGCCCGACCTATGGGCGGCCCATCTCGCCAAACAACAGGCAAAGGGCGATTGAAGCCCGACGGAGATTGAAGACGATGAACACGATCCAAGAGCTGGAAAAAGAAGAGACCGACCGCCTGCTGGCGCTGCGCAAGATCCCGAGTTTCCAGGCCGGCGACACCTTGCGCGTCAATGTGCGGATCAAGGAAGGCGAGCGCGAACGCGTCCAGGCCTATGAAGGCGTCTGCATCGGCCGCTCCGGCGGCGGACTGCATGAGAACTTCACCGTCCGCAAGATTTCCTTCGGCGAAGGCGTTGAACGGGTCTTCCCGCTGCTGTCGCCGATGATCGAATCCATCGAGGTCAAGCGCCGCGGGGCCGTGCGCCGCGCCAAGCTCTACTACCTGCGCGATCGCCGCGGCAAATCGGCCCGGATCGCCGAGCGGACCACCAGCAACCGCGACGAAAAGACCGAAGGCTGAGACCCTTCGCCCGAGGCTTGGCCAGACGCCTAACCACGCGATGTCTTGATGTAATCGGCCAGCCCCGCGACCAGGTGATCGAACATCAGGCGCATGCGGCGGCTGGCCTTCAGGTCCTCGTGCATCACCACCCAGACTTCGAGCTGGAAATTGAACGCCTGGTCCAGCACATGGACCAGGTTCGGGTCACGGCGCGCGATGCCGTGCTGGATTCCCCCGATGCCGAAGCCGGCGCGGACCGCCGCCAACTGGGCCAGGTCGCTGTCCGATCGGAAACTGAACAGCTCCCGGGTCAGGACCGGATGGGCGTTGGTGATCGCGCGCACCGCGGCGGCGTCGCGGTCGAAGCCCACCGCGACATGGCCGGGCGCGTCCAGGACAAGCGGCTCGCCATGCCGCTGCAGATAGCGCCGGTGCGCATAGAGGCCCCCGCCGATCACGCCGACACGGCGCGCCAAAAGACCTGCCTGGGTCGGCCGCATCATCCGCACGGCGATATCGGCCTCCCGATGCAGCAGGTCTTCGGCCCGGTTTGAAAGGGTGAGCTCGATCACCGCGTCGGGGTGCTGCTCATGGAAATCGGTGAGCAGAGGCGGCAACACCTCGGCGCCGGCCACCTCGCTGGCCGCCAGCCGGATCACGCCGGCGACCGCATCCGCCTCGCCAGAGGCTTCACGCAAGGCTGCCTGGGCGCTCGAGGCCATGGTGTCGAGCGCCGGCGCCAGGCTGCGCGCGAACTCCGTTGGGCGCAGACCCTGGGGAGAGCGCGTGAACAAAGGAAGGCCGAGGAGGTTTTCCAACTGTTCGATGTGCCGCCCGACCGTGGGCTGGGAGAGGCCCAGGTCTCGCGCCGCGGCCGAGAGACTGCCGGCTCGCAGGACGGCGTGCAGCGATTGGTAGAGATCCCAATCCGGGGGGCGTTTCATACGTTTTCGTATAGCAGCTATAAACTCTTAGGCAATTTCGAATGGCCGATCCGGCGGCCATAGTCCGGGGGACTGCTGAAAAGGAAACCGCCATGTCCTTCACCACCCCCAAAACCGCCCTGGTCATCGGCGCCACCGGCGGCGTCGGCGGGTCCGTCGCCCGCGCCCTTCTGGCTCGTGGCTGGCATGTTCGCGCATTGAACCGTCATCCCGACGCCGCCGCCAAGTCCGCCGTCGGCCTGGCCAATGTCGAATGGATCGCCGGCGACGCCATGAAAGCGGCGGACGTCATCGCGGCGGCCCGGGGCGCGGACCTGATCGTTCACGGCGCCAATCCGCCAGGCTACCGCAATTGGGGCGGGCTGGTCCTGCCGATGCTCGATTCGACCATCGCGGCGGCCAAGGCCGGCGGCGCGCGGATCCTGTTCCCCGGCACGGTCTATAATTTCGGGCCCGACGCCGGAGCGGTTGTCGATGAACGCTCGCCGCAAAACCCGAAGACCCGCAAGGGGGCGATCCGCGTGGAAATGGAACGCCGGCTCGAGGCCGCGTCGCATGACGGCGTCCGCACCGTCCTGGTCCGGGCCGGGGATTTCTTCGGCCCGCACACCTCGGGCAATAGTTGGTTTTCGAACGTCCTGGCCCAGCCGGGCAAGCCGGTGCGAATGATGATGTACCCGGGACCGAAGGCGGTAGGTCACGCCTGGGCCTATCTGCCGGACCTGGCCGAAACCATGGTGGACCTGGTGGAGCGGTCGGATGCTTTTGCCGTCTTCGAGGTATTTCATTTCAACGGCCATTGGCTTTCGCCGGGCGTCGAGATGGCCCAGGCCGTGCGCCGGGTGCTGAACCGGCCGAAACTGTCGATCCTGCCGGCGCCCTGGACGCTGATCCGCGTGATGGCGCTGTTCAACGAGACCTTCCGCGAGATGCTGGAGATGCGCTACCTCTGGAATCGGCCGCTGAGGCTGGACAACGCCAAGCTGGTGGCGGCCCTGGGCGCCGAACCCCATACCCCCCTGGACCGGGCGGTGCTGGACAGCCTGACGGGGCTGGGTTGCATGCCGGCGGACGCGACAAAGTCATCCCCTCACAGCGCGACCTTGCTCGCCTGAATCGCGATGCTCTGGACTTGACGGGGGGTGCGGTCCTACATCCCCGCCATGACCGGCAAGACCCTCTACGACAAGATCTGGGACGCTCACGTCGTCGCCCAGGACCCGAATGGCGAAACGATCCTCTATGTGGATCTGCACCTGATCCATGAGGTGACCAGCCCGCAGGCCTTCGCCGGCCTGCGCGGCGCGCATCGCAAGGTCCGCCGGCCCGATCTCACCCTGGCCGTGGCCGATCACAACGTCCCGACCGAGGGCCAGGCCAAGGGCGTGGACGCGGTGGCCGACGAGGAGGCGCGCAACCAGCTCCAGACCCTGGCCCGCAACGTCGCCGGCGCCGGGATCGAATTCTTCCCCATGGGCGACGTGCGCAATGGCATCGTCCATGTGGTCGGGCCCGAACAGGGCCGCAGCCAGCCCGGCATGATCATCGTCTGCGGCGACAGCCACACCTCGACGCACGGCGCGTTCGGCGCCCTGGCCCACGGCATCGGCACCAGCGAGGTCGAGCACGTCCTGGCCACCCAGACCCTGCGCCAGCGCAAATCCAAGAACATGCGGGTCTGGTTCGACGGCGCGCCGGCGCCGGGCGTGGACGCCAAGGACTTCGCCCTGGCCATGATCGGCCGGATCGGGACCAGCGGCGGGACCGGTTATGTGATCGAATACGCCGGTCCGGCGATCCAGGCATTGTCCGTGGAACAGCGCATGACCCTGTGCAACATGACCATCGAGGGGGGAGCCCGGGCCGGGCTGGTGGCCCCGGACGAAACCACCTTCGCTTATCTCATGGGCCGCCCGGCGGTTCCCAAGGCGGCCGCGTGGGAGCTGGCGCTGAACCACTGGAAGAGCCTGCGTTCCGACCCCGACGCGGTGTTCGACCGCGAGGAGCGGATCGACGTCTCGCTGCTGAAGCCGACCGTCACCTGGGGCACCAGCCCCGAGGATGTCGTGGAGATCGACGGCCGCGTCCCTGATCCGGCTGATTTCCAGGGCGACAAGGCCGCGCAGATCCGCCGCGCCCTGGATTATATGGGTCTGGAGCCTGGTCAGCCGATCGCCCTGGCCAAGGTCCAGCGGGTCTTCATCGGCTCGTGCACCAACAGCCGGATCGAGGATCTGCGCGCGGCCGCCGAAGTCGCCCAGGGACGCCAGGTGGCCGCCGGGGTCTACGCCATGGTGGTGCCAGGCTCGGGCCTGGTGAAGGATCAGGCCGAGGCCGAGGGGCTGGACGAGATCTTCCGCGCCGCAGGCTTCGACTGGCGTGAACCGGGCTGTTCGATGTGCCTGGCCATGAACCCAGACCGGCTCGAGCCCGGCGAACGCTGCGCCTCGACCTCGAACCGCAATTTCGAGGGTCGGCAGGGCCGAGGCGGCCGCACCCATCTGATGAGCCCAGCCATGGCCGCCGCCGCCGCGATCACTGGCCACATCACCGATGTCCGCGATCTGGCCGCGCCATGATCCACGTCCTGGACCAGGTCGCCGGGTTCAACGTCTCCGAGGTTCGCGAGGGCGCAGGCCCGGCGCTGGAGCTGGATGAGCACGATCGATAGGCCGGTGCGAAACTACTCAGCCGCCGAGTTGGGCCGCGACTGCTGGAAGACCTCGCCCACGCGCTCGTTCATGACGGGGCCTCATGCCCGAGCCCGCTGACGATGACTATTGTTCTCCCATGTCGAAGCACGCTCCGAAGCCTCAGTGCACCCGCGGCTTATCCAGCACCAGGCCGTCGTCGCCCGCTGTCACGGTGATCACCGAGCCGTCGGCCAGGTCGCCAGCCAGGAGCTTGCGGGCGATGACGTCGACCAGCTCTTTCTGGATCACGCGCTTGAGCGGCCGCGCGCCATAGACCGGGTCGTAGCCGCGCTCGGCGATCCAGTGCAGGGCCGCCGGATCCAGGCTGATCGACATGCGCCGATCGGCCAGCAGCTTCTCCACCCGCTGCAACTGGATCCGCACGATCGCCTCCATCTGCTCGCGGCCGAGGCGGCGGAACAGGATGATCTCGTCGATCCGGTTCAGGAACTCCGGCCGGAAATGCCGACGCACGGCGTCCATGACCAGCGGCCGCAGCGCCTCGACATCCTCGCCCTCGCCCTGGGCGGCGATGACATCCGAGCCCAGGTTCGAGGTCATGATGATCAGGGTGTTGCGGAAGTCCACGGTGCGGCCCTGGCCGTCGGTCAGGCGCCCATCGTCCAGCACCTGCAGCAGGACGTTGAACACGTCCGGGTGGGCCTTTTCGACCTCGTCGAACAGCAGGACCTGATAGGGCCGGCGCCGCACCGCCTCGGTCAGGGATCCGCCCTCGTCATAACCGACATAGCCCGGCGGGGCGCCGATCATCCGGCTGACCGAGTGCTTTTCCATATATTCCGACATATCCATCCGGGTGATGGCGGTCTCGTCGGAGAACATGAACTCGGCCAGGGCCTTGGTCAGCTCGGTCTTGCCGACGCCGGTCGGGCCCAGGAACAGGAACGAGCCGATCGGCCGGTTCGGATCCTGCAGCCCGGCGCGGGCGCGGCGCACCGCGTCGGCGACGGCGGCCAAGGCTTCGTCCTGGCCGACCACACGAGCCTGGAGCGCCGCTTCCATCTTGAGCAGTTTTTCGCGCTCGCCCTCGAGCATCTTCTCGACCGGAACGCCGGTCCAGCGCGACACCACCTGGGCGATCTGCTCGGCGTCCACCACCTCGGGCGTCACCGCGCCGGCTTCCGCGCCTTCGGCCTCGGCCAGGCGTTTTTCCAGCGGCGGAATCTCGCCGTACATGATCTCGGAGGCGCGTTGCAGGTCGCCGCGGCGCTGGGCCTGCTCCAGCTCGGCGCGCAGCCGGTCGACCGCCTCGCGGGTCTGCGCCGACGAGGTGACCTTATCCTTTTCGGCGCGCCAGCGGGCGGTGATGTCCTCGGACTGGGCTTCCAGCTCGATGAGCTCGTCCTCGAGCTTTTCCAGGCGCTGCTTGGAGGCCTGGTCGGTTTCGCGGGTCAGCGCCTCGCGCTCGATCTTCAGTTGCACGACGCGGCGGTCGATCTCGTCCAGCTCCTCGGGTTTGGAATCGATCTGCATGCGCACGCGGCTGGCCGCCTCGTCGACCAGGTCGATCGCCTTGTCGGGCAGGAAGCGGTCGGCGATGTAGCGGTTCGACAAGGTGGCGGCGGCGACGATCGCGCTGTCGGCGATGCGCACCCCATGGTGCACCTCGTATTTCTCCTTCAGCCCGCGCAGGATCGAGATGGTGTCCTCCACCGTGGGCTCGTCCACGAATACCGGCTGGAAGCGCCGCGCCAGGGCGGCGTCCTTCTCGACATGCTTGCGGTATTCATCGAGCGTGGTGGCGCCGACGCAGTGGAGCTCGCCGCGCGCCAGGGCGGGCTTCAAGAGGTTGGAGGCGTCCATGGCGCCCTCGGACTTGCCGGCGCCGACCAGGGTGTGCATCTCGTCGATGAACAGGATGATCGAGCCCTCGGCCGCGGTCACCTCGTTCAGCACCGCCTTCAGGCGCTCTTCGAACTCGCCGCGATACTTCGCGCCGGCGATCAGGCTGCCCATGTCGAGCGCCATCAGCTTCTTGTCTTTCAGCGACTCCGGCACGTCGCCATTGACGATACGCAGGGCGAGGCCCTCGACGATGGCGGTCTTGCCGACGCCGGGTTCGCCGATCAGCACGGGATTGTTCTTGGTGCGGCGCGACAGCACCTGGATGGTGCGGCGGATCTCCTCGTCGCGGCCGATCACCGGGTCCAGCTTCTGGTCGCGGGCCGCCTCGGTCAGGTCGCGGGCATAGCGCTTCAGCGCGTCATAGCCTTCCTCGGCGCTGGCCGAATCGGCGGTGCGGCCCTTGCGCAGGGATTTGGCCGCTTCTTCCAGGCCCGCCGCGGTGGCGCCGGCCGATTTCAACGCACCGGCCGCCTCGCCGCCGTCCTTGGCGATGGCGATCAGCAGGCGCTCGGTGGTCACAAAGGCGTCGCCGGCGGCCTTGGCGTCGGCCTCGGCGGTCGCGAACACCCGCGCCGTGTCCGGGTTCATGTAGAGCTGGCCCGAGCCGCCTTCGACCTTGGGGATCTTGGCCAGGATGCCGCCGGCGATCTGGTCGACGGCGTCGGGCCGCCCACTGGCGCTCTGGATCAGGGCGCGGCTGAGGCCGTCCTGTTCTTCCAGGAGCACCTTGAGCAGGTGGATGGGCGCGAGCTGCTGGTGACGGCGCGCGAGCGCGAGCGACTGGGCCGACTGGATCGCCTGCTTGGCGCGGTCGGAATAGAGATCGATATTCATGGTTCCCCTTACATGGCGGAATGAGCAGGCGCCTTGAGCAAGCACGACCCGCGCCCGGGGATGTAGGTGTGGCGCCAAGGCAACACAAGGTCGGAAGGCGCGGGCCGCCTGAAGGGAAAGCGGTCCCGGCGGTTCCGTTCCTGGGTTCGGCTCAGGGCCCGGGCTTGATGGCGTCCGCGACCCGGAAGGACCCTGTGATGGTCGACGCGATGTCGTCCAGGGGGTTTTGCCCGGGGGGCGTGGACGCCGCCGGCGCCGGATAGGTGAGCACCAGCCGGGCTACCCCGCCTTCGCGCCGATAATAGTAGATCGACACCCGATTGCCGCCCTGAACATAGGAAATCTGCATGTTGTCGCCGGCGAGACCGTAGTTCCGATCGGTTTGGCCTGGGACGTCTTCGTTGATCAGTTTCTCCATGCGGGCGTTGAATTCTTCATTCTCGAGCGGCGGATCGATGGCGACGATCAGGCTCGCCTTGCCGTCGACGCTGACGAAGCGTTGTTCCGCGCCATCGCGGCTAGCCGTCGGCAGGAGCTTCGCCGGATAACCCGCCGACCAGCCCAGGGCCGGGCCGCCCAGCACCGACCAGCCCACCGCCTTTTGCGCGTCCGCGCGCTGGCGGGTCATCAGGGCGAGTTCCGAAGCGAACAACAGGCCGGTCGCCGGCCGCTGGTTCTGCAATTGCCAGGTCGCCAGGTCCTCCTGCTCATCGTCATCGATCGGATGGGCATCGTCGCTACCGATGAACCCGTGGCCCGTTCCAGCCCACATGAGCAGATCATCCAGCGTCCGCGAGTCGATCGCGCCGGGTTTGACCAGATCGCCGAGGCCTGGAACGCTGTTGGTGAAGGTGGTGAAGATGACGGCGCCGCTGATCTCCTTGCGATCTCCCTCGACCCCCGGAATATCGAACTTCCCAGCGGCGAGGCCGCCATGGTCGCTCAGATCGCCGCTGAAATTGATGGTGGCGCCGTCCAGATCGGCCGTGAAATCGCAGCGCTTCTTGACGCAGGCGCCCTTGACGTCGCTCGAAGCGCTCAACGGCGGCAAGAGGACGAGCCGGCCGGTGACCACATCCTCGTTACTACCATCGTCGTGGTTCACCGTCGCGTTGAGCACGAAATGGCGTGGGCCGTCCTCGTCGGCCGCCGGCGCGTCGCCGATCAGGTGCAGGACGATGGGGTCTTCCGCGGCCAGCGCCGGAGCGGGTCCGCCGGTAACGAAGATCGCCGCCAGCCCCGCGGCCGGCATGGCGAGATTTTTGAGCATGAGCCTCTCCCCCCATTATTTCCGACGATCTTGCCAGTCTTTCCTGGTCTTGCGTCAGAAATATCGTTTGCCCGTCACGGCGCGGGAAAGATCAACCATGGATGATTTTCGTCACGACCTCGCCGATCAACGCGCACGATACCTAGTTCGCGGCCCCAAACCTGGAAGCCTTGGCTGGCATGGCGATCCTAGGCGCTGGTATCTCTGACCAGGCCGTCGGCCGCGATAGTCGGCGGCTTGGCGCGGCCGGCGGTCAATCCAATCGCGCCATCCAGCAGTCCGGTCAAAAGACGGCGGAGCGGACGGTCGTAGAGGCGCTCCAGCGGGATGCTCACGGCGGCGAGCAGGGCCAGGAACACCACGCCGATCCAGGGCGCACGGATACTATGCGGCGAGATATGGCGGACCCAGAGGGTCAGCAGTTCACCGGCCGGCTTATGCAGCGCATAGAGCGGATAGGAGACCGCGCCGAGCCAGGCGAACACCCGCGCCGCGCCGGTCTTGGGCTCCGAGGCCGCCGCCAGGCTCACCAGGGCCGGGAACAGCACCAGTACGCAGGCGAGCGGCCAGACGATTTCGTCCAGGCGCGGATAGAGCATCGGCGGCAGCAGCAGGAGCGGCGCCCAGGCCGGCAGAGGCGAGCGCCAGGGCCCGGCGCGGTAGAGTCGGTGCAGCGCCAGGCCGGCGCTGAAGGAAAACGCGACGCGCGGCAGCCCGCCAGCCGCGTCGGCCCACTGGAAACCGACGTCCAGCTTGCCGAACCAGACCGTCGAGCCGATCAGCCAGAGGGCGGACACGAACAGGACGCCGCCCAGTACGCGCGGATCGCGCAAGGGCTTCCAGAGCAGTGCATAGGCCAGGTTGACCAGCAACTCCAAGGCCAGCGACCAGGCCACCGAATTGACCGGATAAAGCATCGCCTTGATGTGCGGCCCCGGCAGCATCAAAAGCGCGAAAGGGGCGGTGTGGGCGACCTGGATCGCCGTCATGTTGTCCCGGCCGGGCAGGGCCTGGGCCCAGGCCGCGATCAGGCCCAGCACGGCGCCCAGCGCATAGACCGGCCAGAGCCGGATATAGCGCAACGCCAGGAAACGCTTCGCCGACAGTCCCTGGGCCAGCCGCGCCTCATAGGCGTGGGCGATGACGAAGCCGCTGAGGACGAAGAACAGGTCCACGGCCAGATAGCCGCCATGGATGCCGAGATTGTGGAAAAACGAGGTATGGCGCATCGCGACAAACACCGCCGCCACGCCACGCAAACCGTCCAGGCCCGAAAAGACCTGCTTTTCCCCCTGCTTAACCAACACGCCGCCCCATCACGAATTAGTGATCAGGTCATGAAGCGGCGCGCCGGCCTTCGCAAGGGCAAAATTCGAAGGCTCAGGCCTCTTCAGTCGCGGCGGGCGTGCTTTCCTCGCCGCCCGCGGCCTCGAAGGTGCGCGGGGCGCGGCGGCGGCGCGCACGGGGCTTGGGCTCTTCCTCCGTCGCCGCGGGCTCGGGCTTGGGCTCGACGGCGCGCGCTTGCAGGAAGGCCGGCGCTTCGCTGACGCCGCCATCCTGCGAGCGCAGGATGGGTGAGCTGGAGGCCTCGACCTCGCTGGTCAGGGGGCTGGCCTGTGGTTCGACCACGGCCAGCGGATCGCTGACCCGCTCGGCGCGGTCATAGCGCGGCCGGTCGCTCCGCGGACGGTTTTCCCGGGGGCGATCCTCGCGGGCGACGTCCTCGCGGGGCCTGTCGTCCCGCACGCGCTCTTCCCGGGGACGATCATCTCTCGGGCGTTCGTCCCGGGGGCGTTCGTCTCTGGCCCGATCCTCCCGGGCGCGATCGTCGCGCGGACGATCATCCCGATAACGGTCGTTGCGCGGCCGGTCGTCGCGGTTGAAGTTACGCTCGCGTGGGCGATCGTCGCGCGGACGCTCGTCCCTTTGACGGTCATCACGCGCCCGATCTTCACGCGCCCGATCGTCACGGGGGCGGCCCTCGAACCGGTTCTCCGGGCGCCATTCGTTTCGGTTTTCGGCGCGGTCGGTTTCACTCTCGCCAGCTTCGCTGGCTTCGGCCTCGCCGCCGTTCTCGTCCTCGAAATCAATGTCATAGCCGGACGCGAAGGCGTCGCGGCCGATGATGTCGCTGGCCGAGCGTTGCGGCTGGACCGCGCGCAGCACCCGGAAATAGTGCTCGGCGTGCTGCTGGTAGCTTTCGGCCAGCACCCGGTCCCCGGCGGTCAGGGCGTCGCGCGCCAACTGCTGGTATTTCTCGAACACGTGCTGGGCGGCGCCGCGAATCTTCACGCCGTCCGGACCATTGGACTCGAACGCCCGGTTGGCGTTGTGCTGCGGTTTCCCGCCGCCGCTGCTCCGGTTGCGGCTGCGTTGCCGCTTCATACCTTTGAAATCTCTCATGTTTTCCAATAATCTCGGCCTGCGGCCCGGCTGGCCTTCAAAAGGCTTGGCCGGTGCGCGCTCAGGCTATGGCCTTGGTCGGATCGGGACTGTCAGAGCCCGAAGTGATCCTGTTCGAAAGCGCTAGTGCCTTACGTCTCCGCCTTCCAACGCACACGCGCCGAATGCGATCACCATATTCACCGGATAGAGCGCGCCATATTTTTAGGCGCTTAACCCCTATGGCCCCGACGACTGGGTTGAGACCCCTTAGCTGTAGCGATTCGACGGCCGGTTTCCAAGGGGTTTTTCTAGCGGAGTTATCTCATCCCGCCCCAGATCACGATGATTCTGGATTGAAAGAAGCCAAAATCATAAACCGTGATCGCCGCTGAACGCCCAGAGCGGGATGCGAGCGGAAAACCGCTTCGCACCCTTCTTCATCCGCTTTGGTCTTCATCCGCTTTGGTCCTCATCCCGCTCTGGCGCCGAGTACAACGCGGTCGCGGGTCGCCAGGTCCTTGGCGGTGGCGATCTCGGCCGCGCCGGCGTTTTTGAACAGCGCCTCGACCGCCTCGGACTGGTCGTGGCCGATCTCGACGATGAACCGCCCCCCCGGCTTCAGCACCCTCAGGATCTCTGGGGCCAGGATGCGATAGGCGTCCAAGCCGTCCGCCCCGCCGTCGAGCGCCAGCCTGGGTTCGTGACGGCTCACCTCTGGCTCCAGGCCGTCGATCTCGCCGCCGCGGATGTAGGGCGGATTGGAGACGACCAGATCGAAGCCGGCGTCGCCCAGCCCGCGCGTCCAATCGCCGCGCAGCAGGACGGCGCGGGAGGCGAGGCCCAGATTGGCGGCGTTCTCCCGGGCCACGGCCAGGGCTTCTTCGGAGACATCCACGCCGAGACCCTTCGCGGCCGGCCGCTCGGCCAGGATCGCCAGCAGGATGGCGCCCGACCCGACGCCCAGGTCGAGCAGGTTGAAGGCGCGGCCTTCCGGAAACCAGGCCAGGGCGCGCTCGACCACGGTTTCGGTGTCGGGGCGCGGGGTCAGCACATGACCGCTGACCGACAGCATGATCTTCCAGAACCCCTTGCGGCCGAGAATATGACTGACCGGCTCGCGCCGCTCGCGCCGCCGAAGATAATGTTCCAGCGTCGCTTCCTGCTCGGGCGTGAGGACGCGGTGCGGGGCGCCGATGATATCGGTGCGCGTCGCCCCGGCCGCGGCCTCGACCAGCAGGCGCGCATCGATCACCGGGCCATCGA
>DATAYD010000069.1:0-10222 GCA_036272715.1 Caulobacteraceae bacterium
CCCCATCCAGGGGGAGGGCTCTCGAAACGCGCCCGACGTCGCTGAAGTGTTGGATCGGCGATTGGCCACCGATGCGGCCGAGCCGATCGCCGTGGCGTTTTCCGGCGGCGGCGATTCCCTGGCGGCCCTGCTCGCGACCAAGGCCTGGGCGGATCGCCACGGGCGGCGGGTCCTGGCCCTCTGCGTGGACCATCGGCTGCAGGAGCAGAGCGGGGTCTGGCAGGACAGGGCGGCCGCGACAGCCGCCCGGATCGGGGCGTCCTTCCGCGCGCTCGCCTGGGACGGGCCAAAACCGGACCATGGCCTGCCGGCCGCCGCGCGAGTGGCGCGCCACCGCCTGATCGCCGAGGCCGCTCGCCGCGCCGGGGCGCGTGTCGTGGTGTTCGGTCACACCGCCGACGACCTGATCGAGGCCGAACGGATGCGCGCCGAAGGCCTGCGGGTGGGCTCGCCCCGCGAATGGGGGCCGTCGCCGGTCTGGCCGGAGGGGCGGGGGCTCTTCCTGTTGCGCCCTCTGCTTGGCGTACGTCGCGCGGCGATCCGCCAGGCGCTCCGGCGCGCCGGCGAGGCCTGGATCGATGATCCGGCCAATGAAGACCCGCGCTCTCCGCGGGCGCGGGCGCGGCTTGGCTTGGCTGGCGGCGGCGAACCGGCCGACCCGGCTTCCGACGATCCCGAACTGGCCCGTTTGGCGCGCCGGGCGACCCTGTCCCCACACGGCTATCTGCGCCTGGATCGGAACGCCATGCGCCGCGCCCCGGGTTCGGCCGCCCGCAAGCTGCTGGCGGCGGCCGCGCTCAGCGTCGGCGGCGGCGAGCGGCCGCCGCGCGGAGACCGGCTGGGCCGGCTGTTGGATGCGGCGCTGGCTCCGGAACCCTTCCAGGCGACCCTGGCCGGTAGCCGGATCGTCGGCGCGGACAATCTGCTCGTGGTCCGGGACGCCGGCGAGATCCGTCGCGGCGGCCTCGCGTCCTTGGACTTGCTTCGCGCGGAAGCCGCGGTTTGGGATGGGCGTTTCGAGCTGACCGCGACGCGGGCCGGCCTGACCGTTCGGGCCATGGCCGGTGCGATCGGCCGCCTGGACCCCGCCGCCCGGGCCGCCTTGAACAGCTTGCCGGCCCCGGCGCGGCTGGCGGTTCCAGCGCTCATCGAAAAGGCTGACGCGCCGGCTAGCCCAATCCTTGCATCCAGTCCCACGGTTCGAGTCGTATCGCTCATCGCGTCCCGATTTCTGGCGGCGTGTGGAGCAATTTCGAAAGAACCCGCGACTTAAGTTCACGTCGCCCAACTGCCGCGTGGCGAAAACGCCCCGGGCGTCCTATGTTGTCTGGCTAGGCTCTAACGAGGGCAAAGGAATGAATCTGCGGAATCTGGCCATCTGGGGCGCGATCATCGTCGTGGGCGTCGGCCTCTATACGATGATGAACCAGAGCGCGAAATCGGGCGCCAATGGCGAGGTCAGCTACTCGCAACTCCTGAACATGGTCGATTCCGGCCATGTGAAGAAGGCGACCTTGCGCGGCGAGACGGTCGAGGCCAGCGATTCGGACGGCAAGGCCGTCACCGCGGTGACCCCGTCCAACCAGGACGAGCTGGTCAAGCGGCTGCTGGCCGAAGGCGCCATCGTCGACGTCAAGCCGGCGGGCGGCAATCTGGCCGTCAACGTGTTGTTCCAACTGCTGCCGATCCTCTTGATCGCGGCGATCTGGTTCATCTTCATGCGCCAGATGCAGGGCGGCGCGCGGGGCGCCATGGGCTTCGGCAAGTCCAAGGCCAAGCTGCTGACCGAGAACAAGAACCGCGTGACTTTCGAGGATGTGGCCGGCGTCGACGAGGCCAAGGAAGAGCTGGCCGAGATCGTCGATTTCCTGAAGGACCCGGGCAAGTTCCAGAAACTGGGCGGCAAGATTCCCAAGGGCGCGCTCCTGGTCGGCCCTCCGGGCACCGGCAAGACGCTGCTGGCCCGCGCCGTGGCCGGCGAGGCCGGCGTGCCCTTCTTCACCATTTCCGGCTCGGACTTCGTGGAAATGTTCGTCGGCGTCGGCGCCAGCCGCGTGCGCGACATGTTCGAACAGGCCAAGAAGAACGCCCCCTGCATCATCTTCATCGACGAAATCGACGCGGTGGGCCGCCATCGGGGCGCCGGCCTGGGCGGCGGCAATGACGAGCGCGAGCAGACCCTGAACCAGTTGCTGGTCGAGATGGACGGCTTCGAGGCCAATGAGGGCATCATCCTCGTGGCCGCCACCAACCGCCCCGACGTGCTGGACCCGGCGTTGCTGCGCCCCGGCCGTTTCGACCGCCAGGTGGTGGTGCCGAACCCGGACGTCAGCGGCCGCGAGAAGATCATCCGCGTGCATATGCGCAATGTGCCGCTGTCGTCCGATGTCGACGTCCGCACCCTGGCGCGCGGCACCCCGGGCTTTTCCGGCGCGGACCTGGCCAATCTGGTCAATGAAGGCGCGCTGATGGCCGCCCGGCGCAACAAGCGCATGGTGTCGATGTACGATTTCGAGCAGGCCAAGGATAAGGTCATGATGGGCGCGGAGCGCAAATCCATGGCCATGAGCGACGCCGAAAAGCGCAACACCGCCTATCATGAAGGCGGGCACACCCTGGTCGCCCTGACCGTCCCCGGCGCCGATCCGGTGCACAAGGTCACGATCATCCCGCGCGGCCGCGCGCTCGGCATGGTGATGCAGTTGCCCGAAGGCGACCGCTATTCGATGGACTTCCAGCAGATGACCTCGCGCCTGGCCATCATGATGGCCGGCCGTGTCGCCGAGGAGCTGATCTTCGGCAAGGACAAGGTCACCTCGGGCGCCTCCAGCGACATCCAGGCCGCCACCGGCCTGGCCCGTAACATGGTCACCCGCTGGGGCTTTTCCGAAGCCGTCGGCACCGTCTCCTATGGCGACAACCAGGAAGAGGTGTTCCTGGGCCACTCGGTGGCGCGCACCCAGAACGTCTCGGAAGACACCGCCCAGAAGATCGACACCGAGGTGCGCCGCCTGGTCCAGGGCGGCCTGGACGAGGCCCGCCGCATCCTGACCGAGCGGCTCGAGGACCTGCACATCCTGGCCAAGGCGCTGCTGGAGTACGAGACCCTGACCGGCGACGAGGTCGTCGCGGTGATGAAGGGCATCCCGCCCAAGCGCGACGAGCCGGAGGACCGCCGTCCGCTGGGTCCGTCCGTGGCCGTGCCCCTGACCCACGCCCCGGATCCGGAACCCGCCTGAATCGCGACATCTGAGCCACGGCGTGTGAGCCACGGCGTCGCACCCGCCGCTTCCCGACCTTTCCCCATCCAGGGGAAAGGTCTAGGGGACAGCCCGTCATGTTGATGAGCGAACCCCGGTCGCGCGCCGAAACGCGCGCGAAGACGCCCCTGGTCATGGGTATCATCAACGTCACCCCCGACAGCTTCTCCGACGGCGGCCGATTCTTCGACCCCGCCGCGGCGATCGCCCGAGCCAAGGCCCTGATCGCCGAGGGCGCCGACCTGCTCGACATTGGCGGCGAATCCACCCGCCCGCGCGCCGAACCGGTTCCGGAGACCGAGGAGATCGCCCGCGTGGTCCCGTTGATCGCGGCCATCCGCGCCGCCAGCGACGTCCCGATCTCGATCGACACCATGAAGCCGGCGGTGGCGCGCGCCGCCATGGCCGCCGGCGCGACGATCTGGAACGACGTGACCGCCCTGACCTTCGCGCCCGACAGCCCCGCGACGGCGGCGGCACTGGGTTGCGGCGTGATCCTGATGCACATGCAAGGTCGTCCCGCCGACATGCAGGACGATCCCCGCTATAGCGATGTCGCCAGCGAGGTGGCGGACTACCTCGAGGCCAGGGCGGCGGCGGCGATGGCCGCCGGCGTGCGGCGCGAGGCGATCCGGATCGACCCAGGCCTGGGCTTCGGCAAGACCGCCGCGCACAGCCTCGCCTTGCTGGGCCAACTGGACCGTATCATCGCGCTCGGCTTCCCGGTGGTGCTGGGCGCGAGCCGCAAGAGCTTCATCGGCGGCGTCGACGGCGCGGCCAGGCCGGCCGACGATCGGCTGGGCGGTTCTCTGGCCGCGGCCCTGGCCGGCGCGCGCGCGGGCGTCGCGGTGGTGCGCGTCCATGACGTGCGCCAGACCCGGCAGGCCCTGGCCGTCCAGGCCGCGATCGCGGCGGCCGGCGCATGAGCGGCCAGCGGCTCGGCCGCGTCCTGATCATCGCGGGTTCGGATTCCGGCGGCGGGGCGGGGATCCAGGCCGACATCAAGACCGTCACCATGCTCGGCGGCTTCGCGGCCACGGCGCTGACGGCCGTCACGGCCCAGAACACCCTCGGCGTTTTCGGCGTGCATCCGATCCCGACGGACATGGTCTTGGCCCAGGCCCGCGCGGTGCTGGACGACATCGGCGCCGACGTGATCAAGACCGGCATGCTGGGCGGCGTCGAGGTCGTCGAGGCGGTCGCCGCGCTGCTGAGCGAAACGGGGCTCCCGGTCGTGGTCGATCCGGTGATGGCGGCCAAGGGCGGAGCCGCGCTGTTGGCCCCCAAGGCCATGGACGCGGTGCGGACCCGGCTGATCCCCCAGGCGGCCCTGCTGACGCCCAATGCCCCGGAAGCCGAGGCTCTGACCGGCCTGAGCGTCCAGACCGGGGACGATCTGCGCCGCGCGGGCGAGGCCTTGCTGGCGATGGGCGCGGGCGCCGTCCTGATGAAGGGCGGCCATGTCGCCGGTCCGATCGTGACCGACATCCTGATCACGCCGGAGGGCGAGACCACCTTCGCCGGGGACCGGATCGAGACCCGGCACACCCATGGCACCGGCTGCACCCTGGCCTCGGCCTGCGCCGCCGGCCTGGCCCAGGGATTGGGGTTGGAGGCGGCGGTGGCGCGGGCCTGGAGCTATGTCGCCGAGGCCATCCGCCACGCCCCCGGCCTCGGCGCCGGCCACGGCCCGCTGGACCACGGCTGGCCGCTGCGGCGGGGTTAGGCGAGGATCGGCGGCCGCCGCGCCTGCCCAGACGGCCGTCCAGACACGGTTGTCCAGTTCGGCGGCGAGCTCAGCAAATATCCGTCACCACCGGGCTTGTCCCGGTGGTGACGGAAAATGGGGCTGCGCGGCCTGCCCGGGTCACGATCGAGGGGCCGTCCACATATGAGGAAAACGGACGGAGGCGTTCGCCGGGCGCCCACGGGGATTGAGCGTCCGGCGCCGGCCCCAAAAGCCAACGGGCCCGCCGGTAAGCCGGCGGGCCCGTCCATGTTCAAACCGATCCGGCGATCAATGCCAGTGGTGGTGACGCCAGTGGTGATGATGCCAGATGTGGTGATGCCAGTGCGGATGCGCCGACGCGGTGGTGGCGGCCGCGGCGATCACGCTGAAAGCGGCCAGGGAAAGCACCAGTTTCTTCATCGAACAGTTCCTCTTTATTTTCGGGTCGCGGAAGGCTTCCGCGCTAACCGATTTGAACACCGTGGACATGAAACCTGAATGAACGCGCTTTGTCACATCGGCAATTCAATGAGCTTCCTGAGTTCGTTTGGCGCTGGCGACCCTTGGGCTCGACGCCCGACTGTGCCCGGCGGCCCACAAGGCCGCTTCAAATCGCCTCGCGGCTGAAAAATGCGTGGCGCGGCAAGCGCGATGGTGTATTCCCCGCGTCGGGCCACGCCCTCCCAACGGGGCGCCGCTCATCTGTAAGGATGGGAGACATCATGAATACGCTCGCCAAGCCGGCCATGCGCCCGGCTCGCCCTCAATTTTCCTCTGGACCGACCGTCAAGCATCCAGGCTGGAGCCTCTCCAACCTGCAGTCCGCCGTGCTTGGCCGTTCGCACCGTTCCAAGCTCGGCAAGGGCCGGCTCAAGGAAGCGATCGACCGCACCCGCGAAGTGCTGGAGGTGCCGGACGACTTCCTGATCGGCGTGGTGCCCGCCTCCGACACCGGCGCGGTTGAAATGGCCATGTGGTCGATGCTGGGCCCGCTGCCGGTTCAGGTCGCCGCCTGGGAAAGCTTCTCCAAGGACTGGGTCGTCGATGTCGTCGAACAGTTGAAGCTGCCCGACGCCGAGACCCTGACCGCGCCGTTCGGCCAACTGCCGGACCTGTCCAAGGTCCGCCCCGACGCCGACCTGGTGTTCGCCTGGAACGGCACCACCTCGGGCGTGCGCGTGCCCAATGCCGACTTCATCTCCGCCGATCGCACGGGGATCGTGATCTGCGACGCCACCAGCGCCGCCTTCGCCCAACCGCTGGATTGGGCCAAGCTCGATGTGATCACCTATTCCTGGCAGAAGGTCCTGGGCGGCGAGGCGGCTCACGGCATGCTGATCCTGTCGCCGCGCGCCGTGGCCCGGCTGGAAAGCCACACTCCGACCTGGCCGCTGCCCAAGCTGTTTCGCATGGTCAGCAAGGGCAAGGTCTCCAAGGACATCTTCGAAGGCTCGACCATCAACACGCCCTCGATGCTGTGCGTCGAGGACTATCTGGACGCCCTGAAATGGGCCTCTTCGATCGGCGGCCTGCACGCCCTCCACGCCCGGGCGGACGCCAACGCGGCGGCGCTCGCGGGGTGGGTCGAAAAGACGCCGTGGATCGATTTCCTCGCGGCGGATCCGGCGACCCGGTCCAACACCTCGGTCTGCCTGAAGTTCGTCGACCCGCGCGTCGCCGGCCTGCCGGCGCCGGCCCAGGCCGAGTTCGCCAAGAAGGTCTCGGACCTGCTCGAAAAGGAAGGCGTCGGCCTCGACGCCGCGGCCTATCGCGACGCGCCCCCCGGCCTTCGCATCTGGTGCGGCGGCGCGGTCGAACTCTCGGATGTCGAAGCCCTGATCCCCTGGATCGACTGGGCCTTCGCCGCCATCGCCGACGAGTTGCTGACCGCGGCCGCGTAAAAAAGCCTCTTCCCCTCAATGGGGGAGAGGTTGGAGTGGGGGTGCGCCCACCGTCGACGACGAAGGGTTCGCGTTCGACGTCCCCCGCTTTCTTCGCCCCAGCTTCGGTGTGCTCACCCCCAACCCTGCCCTTCCCCCATCGAGGGGGAAGGGTTCAGATCCAAACCCAAAGAGACCTCCCCATGGCTCCCCGCGTTCTCATCGCCGACAAGCTTTCCCCTGCCGCCATCGACATCTTCAAGGCGCGCGGGGTCGAGGCCGATATCAAGACCGGCCTTTCCAAGGACGAATTGCTCGCCATCATCGGCGACTATGACGGCCTGGCCGTCCGCTCGGCCACCAAGGCCGACAAGGACGTGATCGCCGCCGCCAAGTCGCTGAAGGTGATCGGCCGCGCCGGGATCGGGGTCGACAATGTCGACATTCCCGCCGCCACCGCCGCCGGCGTGGTGGTGATGAACACCCCGTTCGGCAACTCGATCACCACCGCCGAGCACGCCATCGCCCTGATGTTCGCCCTGGCCCGCCAACTGCCCCAGGCCGACCTCTCCACCCAGGCTGGCAAGTGGGAGAAGAACCGCTTCATGGGTGTCGAGCTCTCGGCCAAGACCCTGGGCCTGATCGGCGCCGGCAATATCGGCTCGATCGTCGCCGATCGGGCCAATGGGCTGAAGATGAAGGTCGTGGCCTACGACCCGTTCCTCTCGCCCGATCGCGCGGTCGAGATCGGCGTCGAGAAGGTCGAGCTGGACCAGCTCCTGGCCCGCGCCGACGTGATCACCCTACACACCCCGCTGACCGACAAGACCCGGAATATCCTGGGCACCGAGGCCCTGGCCAAGGCCAAGAAGGGCGTCCTGATCATCAACTGCGCCCGCGGCGGGCTGGTGGACGAGGCGGCGCTTCGCGCGGGACTGGACAGCGGTCATATCGGCGGCGCGGCCTTCGACGTGTTCGTCGAGGAGCCGGCCAAGGCCAATGTGCTGTTCGGCGCGGAGAACTTCATCGCCACCCCGCACCTGGGCGCCTCGACCCTGGAAGCCCAGGAAAACGTCGCCCTGCAGGTGGCCGAGCAGATGTCGGACTATCTCCTGACCGGCGCGGTGACCAACGCCCTGAACAGCCCCTCGGTCAGCGCCGACGAAGCGCCCAAGCTGAAGCCGTTCGTGGCCCTGGCCGAAAAGCTGGGCGCCCTGGCCGGCCAGATGGTCGATGTGGGGCTGAAGGCGATCGACATCGCCTATGAGGGCCATGTCTCGGCGCTGAACGTCAAACCGATGACGGCCACCGCCCTGGCCGGCGTGCTGCGGCCCATGCTGGCCGAGGTCAACATGGTCTCGGCCCCGGAAGTCGCGAAGGAACGTGGGATCACCCTCTCGGAATCGCGCCAGGATTCTTCCCAGGTGTTCGACAGCCTGATGCGGATCACCGTCACCACCCAACTGGGCAAGCGGGTGTTCGCCGGCACCCTGGTCGGCGGCTCGCCGCGCATGGTCGAGGTCAAGGGCATGGAGCTGGATGCGCCGTTCGCGTCGGCGATGCTCTATGTGAACAACCTGGACAAGCCGGGCTTCATCGGGGCCCTGGGCGCGGCGCTGGCGGAGGCGGGGGTCAATATCGCGACCTTCAATCTCGGCCGCACCGCCGCTGGCGGCGACGCCATAGCCATGGTCGGCGTGGATCAGGCCCCGGGCGCGGCCCTCCTGGACACGGTCAAGGCCCTGCCGCACGTCAAGGAAGCCCGGGCGCTGACGTTCTAGTTTTAGCTGCTCCCCCTCTAGGGAAGCTGCCGCGAAGCGGCGGAGGGGGCTTTTTCGGCGGCGTCACCGCGGCGGCGCGCCCCCTCCACCATTTCGTGGTCCCCCTCCCCGAAACGGGGAGGACTTCGTGGCGGCGTCCCCGGGCCCTTTCCACGCCGAGCTTTACGTTCTTTTCGCCTTCCCTCATCGATTCATCAGGGATCAAACTCGCGATCTCCGCTTTTCCGTAACGGCGGCGCACGCCATAACGGGGTGCTGGTTCACGAAACGTGGGACGGGGTGAGAATGAAGCGGATACTGTTGGCGGCCGTCGCGGCGCTCGGCTTGGCCTCGGCGGGAGCCGCCAGCGCGGGCGAGGTGTTCATTGGCGTCTACGCGCATAACGTCACCTTCATCGGCGACACGATCGGCATCGGCGCGGTCAAGCGCGAGGATGGCGAGGATATCCATTTCGGCTACCGCACCGACCGCATCGGGGCGCTGTGGTGGCTGCTCAAGCCCCAGGCCTACGCCTTCGCCTCGATCAACGACCGCGGCGCCAGTGATTTCTACGCCGCGGGCTTGGCCTGGCCGGTCAGCCTGTTCCGCAGCAATTTCTATATTCGGCCGGGCATCGGCCTGGCCTATACCGACGGCGAGACCAGCTTGCCGCCGCCGGCCGCCCCGGGCCTGACCCCGGCCCAGGTGCAGCAGCGCCTGGCGTTCAACGCCCATCATCTGGATTTCGGCGATCCGGTGCAGTTCGAGCCCGAGCTGGCGCTGGGCTATCACCTGAGCCGGCGCTGGTCGGCGGAGCTGTCCTACACCCACATCTCCAATGGCCAGATCTTCCATCACGGGGAGAACGAAGGGCTTGACGACGCTGGCGGCCGTCTGATCTACAAATTCTAGTCCCGCGCGGGCCGAGACCGCGAATTCCGCACGCCGCGCGCCCTGCAACTTGGCTGACGTCCCCCCGCCGAGCACCTGTCGAAGGGCGGAAGGGACCCTTTGGGCGGGTTGAGGAGGGCTAGCCATGGCCAATGTCACCGTGATCGGCGCCCAGTGGGGCGACGAAGGCAAGGGCAAGATCGTCGACTGGCTGTCGAACCGCGCCGATGTGGTGGTGCGCTTCCAGGGCGGTCACAATGCCGGCCACACGCTGGTGGTCGGCAACCAGGTCTATAAGCTCAGCCTGCTGCCCTCCGGCGTGGTCCAGGGCAAGCTTTCGGTGATCGGCAACGGCGTCGTGGTCGATCCCTGGCATCTGCTGAAGGAGATCGCCCAGATCGGCGGCCAGGGTGTGGCCATCACGCCCGACCTGCTGGTCCTGGCCGACAACGCCGCCTTGATCCTGCCGCTGCACCGCGACCTCGACATGGCGCGCGAGGCCGTCGCCGTGAACAAGATCGGCACCACCGGCCGCGGTATCGGTCCGGCCTATGAGGACAAGGTCGGCCGCCGCGCGATCCGCGTCTGCGACCTAGCGGACCCAAATTCGCTCGGGTCCAAGGTGGACCGGCTGCTGGCCCACCACAACGCGCTGCTGCGCGGGCTGGGCGAGGTCGAGATTGAGTCCGAGATGCTGATCAA
>DATAYD010000070.1:0-40670 GCA_036272715.1 Caulobacteraceae bacterium
GCCGCCGAGAGCTTCACCCCGGAAGGTCATCCGGCCGAGGAGATCGTGGCCGCGGCGCAAGCCTGGTCCGCCGACCTGATCGTCATCGGCAGCCATGGACGTAGCGCGTTGACCCAGGTTCTGCTCGGCAGCGTCGCCGAGGCGGTGATGCGCAACGCGCCGTGTCCGGTGCTGGTGGTGCGGGGCAGGGCCTGAGAATAGCGCCTATCTCAGCGCCGGGCCTGCATTGGGTCGTCCCGGTCAGCCCCGCGCGAAATTGGCGATGTCGCTGGCGGTGTCGCGGCTGATGTCGGGGCAGGCGATGGCGAAGATCTCCGTGCCGTGGATCGTGCCCATCACCTGTCGGCAGCGGGCCGCCACGCCGGCGCGCAGCAGCAGTCGATAGAATTCGATCCCTTCGTCGCGCAGGGGATCGCACTCGTTGACGCTGATCACCGTGCGCGGCAGGCCGGCGACGTCCGCCTCGGTCGCGAAACCGGGCCAAGCCAGCGGGTCACGGGCGTTGAAGGCCTCGATCCCATAGGCCAGCGCGCCGCGGTTGCTGTGCAGGTCCAGGAAGATGCCGTTGTTTTCGGTCGAGGACGGATAGCGCGGATCGGGCCAGCGGCCGGCGATATAGGGGCAGAGGGCGTAGAGCCCCTTGATCAGGCCGAGGTCGCCGTCGCGTTTCAGCTTCAGGCCGGTGGCCAGGGTCAGGTTTCCGCCGCCGCTCTCGCCGGCGACGATGATCCGCGCGGGATCGATATTGAGCGCGGCGGCGTTGGCGTGGACCCATTTCAGCCCGGAGACGCAGTCGTTCAGGCCGGCAGGGTAGGGCGCCACCTCCGGCGCGGACGAGGCCCGAAGCGCATTGCGGAAATCCACCATCGCCACGGCCACGCCGCGGGCCGCGATGATCCGGCCCCAGGCCCGGTACATGCCGTCATAGCAGGACATGAACTGCATGCCGCCGCCGTGGATGTAGTAGACGCAAGGCAGGGACCCGTCGGTATCGGGCCGGATGTACTGGATATTGACCCAGTTGCCGTCCGGCGCGGATTGGAACCGCTCGGTGCGGGTGGCCAGGCCCGCCGAGGGCGCGACCATCTCGTTATCCAAGGCGTCGATCATGGTCTTGCTCGCCGCCGCGGCGGCTTGGCCGGCTTCGGACGCCTCCTCGGCCAGCAACTGCTCGCGGCTTTCGGCGTCGCTGGCGGGCGGCAGGTCGGGCCCGGCGCCGAAAATGGCTTTGATGCGCGGATCGATCCGGGGGTCGGCGACGAGCTTGGAGGCCATGGGACGTTTCCTGTTCCAATCTTTCGTCGATGTTTAGCAGGTCTTGCGAACGCGGCGCCACGGTCGGGCCGTCCTTGCGGTAGACTACGCCTTGCTTCGTCACGAACCGCACTCGCGTCAATTCGGTGATATCGGCGAGCGGATCGCCGGCGACGGCGGATCCGCCGAGGCGCTATTGCGTGACGTCCAACTTAACCACGATATGGCCGCCGGTGCGGTCGGCCAGGCCTTCGGGCACGGACATCTGGCGCGACAGCTTGAGCGCCGTGGCGGCGGCGGCCGGATCGACCGGCCCGTCATTGACCACGCGGCAGTCGGTCAGGCTGGTCAGGGTGACCTGGCAGCCCAGATAGATCACGCGGGCCTCGACCTGGCGGGCGGCGTCGGCGGTCGGCTCGGCCACATTGATGCGCGGCGCGGCGGCGGGCAGGCCGGACAGACCGGCGGCGGCGAAGACGGCGAGCAGCATTGGGGGAACCTCCCGAACCTTAAGGCTTTGTTAAGCATTTCTTCCGGCTCGGGAAAAGCACTGTCTCATTGCGGCCCGCTCCGATCCGAGCCTCGCAACGGCCGTGCCGCGGGCGGGACGCCTCTCGCGCAAGCGGCGGGGGCCTTATGAATCCGGGAAAACCAAAGGGAGAGGCCGCGCCATGATCGAGCAGATCGATGTCCCATGCCCTGGCCGCGGCCGGGGTCGAGCTCTACCCGAAGGTCGAACACGGCTTCACCTTCCCCAGCACGCGGCCTATGACAAACCTGCCGCTAGCTCTGTTCGAGCGGCGGTTGGGTTAGCCGTCCGCCTTGACGGCCTTCGCCGCCTTGGCCCGTTCGATCCCCTCGATCACGAGGGCGCGGGCCTCATCGACGTCCCCCCAACGCATGATCTTGACCCACTTGCCGGGCTCCAGGTCCTTGTAGTGGGCGAAGAAGTGCTCGATCTGGTCCAGCGTGATCTGCGGCAGGTCTGTATAGTTGGTCACCTGCTCATAGCGGCGCGTCAGCTTGGTCGAGGGCACGGCGATCAGTTTCTCGTCGCCGCCGGCCTCGTCCTCCATCAGGAGCACGCCGACAATCCGGCAGCTCATGATCGCGCCCGGCGCTATGGCGCGGGTATTGGCCACGATCACATCGCAGGGATCGCCGTCGTCCGACAGGGTGTGGGGGATGAAGCCGTAGTTCCCTGGATAGCGCATGGCCGTATAGAGGAACCGGTCGACCACCAGGGCGCCGGCATTCTTGTCCATCTCATACTTGATCGGCTCTCCGCCGATTTGCACCTCGATCACGACGTTCACGTCGTGCGGTGGATTGGTCCCGATGGAGACGGCGTCGAGGTTCATAATTGAAGGGTCCGGTCTTGGGGAAGGGTGAGCGCCGGTGCAATATCGTCATCGTGGCGCTGAGGGAACCCGATCCTGGATTTCGACTTAAAAAGGGGCTCGCGCCGGACTGGACGACGGCCTAGCGTGCGCCCGGGATGAAACTGGAGGAAGCTCGATATGCGCGTGGGGATCATCGTGGCGGCGGCCTTGTCCGTCCTGACGGCCGGGGCGGCCAATGCCGAGGTTCTGCATTTCACCGCCAAGCTGGACGGCGCGTCCGAAACGCCGCCGACCGACAGCAAGGGCACGGGCAAGGCCTGGGTCAGCCTGGATACGGCCACCAAGATGCTGGACTGGAAGGTCGAATATTCCGGCCTGACCGGACCGGCCGTCATGGCCCATTTCCACGGCCCGGCGGCGGTCGGCCAAGCCGCGGGGGTGGCGGTGCCGCTGACCGGCGACTTGACCAGTCCAACGAGGGGCAAGGCGACCCTGACCGATGCGCAGATCAGCCAGCTCGAAGGCGGCATGTGGTACGTGAACATCCACACGGCGGCCAATAAGGGCGGCGAAATCCGCGGGCAGGTTCTGCCCGCGAAGTAGGTCGCGCGCCAGCCCGTAGCCCCGCATCATGCGGGGCGGAGGCTCAACGCCGCCGGGCGTGCTCCAGCACCACCTGCACGTGGGTCTTGGGCAGTTCGGCCAGGACGAGATAGCCCCGCTCCTTGTGGTCGAGGCTGTCGAAATGCACGCCCGCCAGCTTCAGGAAGTTCTTCTTCTTGATGTAGCCGTTGAATTCCATATCCGCGGCCGTGACCGGTTCGGGCTGGTCGAAGAAGCTGAATGGCGAGGCGCCGTTGTGAGACTCGTCGATCGAATGGGGAATCTTCGGGCCGTCCTGCGAATCCGGCGCGGCGTCGGGCGGCAGGACGCCTGTTATGCCCTGGCCGCCGGGGCCTCCCTGGGCTAGCCACAGCGAGCCGCCAAACAGCCCGGCCACGCGCCTCGTCTGATTCTCGGCGACTTTGACCCTGAAACCAAGAATCTCCGGGGCGATGCGGCGCTCATAGCGCTGGACCTCGAACGGACCCAGCACGCCCTGCTTGTTCACGTCCAACGCGTCGAAGAAGAAACTCGCGTCGGCCAGGAACTCGGCCCGATCCAGCTTCCCGTCCGCGTTCTTGTCGGCCTGCTTGAACCAATCGGCGACCGGATAGGGCGCTCCGTTCTTGGCCCGGAACGGCTGGCCGAACGGGCTGATGAAGACGTTCGGCCAGGCGGCCGGATCGTCCCAGTTGTCGTCCTGCGCGGCCGTGACCAGTGGCGCGCCAAAAGCAAGGCCGCCCAGCCCCGCGGCGAAGAAGGCGCCCAGATGTCGGCGTGTGAACATCGCTCCAAATACTCCCATAGCGAGGCCCAGCCCAAGCGGCCCTCTCATGCCTGATCGGCGGGGTTGTCCGCAACCGAACTCGCATGGTCCGCGCCGGCCAGGCTGTCATTTGCGGGCCGGGCGTCGTGGATGATCTGATTTTCCACGCAGGGCATGGCGTCCTCCCAGTTTAACTTGATTTCAGGCCCGGTCCGGGCCGAACTCAAACGAGAATTCGGCCAAGGCGATGAGGCGGGCGAGACATGGACGCGCGGCACGACACGGACGGCCTGGTGACCCTGGCCAGTCATCACGATTTTCAGGCTACGCTCAGCCGGTTGATCGAGGCGATAGCGGCGCGGCAGACCACGATCTTCGCGACGGTCGACCATGCCGCGGGCGCCGCGGCCGCGGGCCAGACCTTGCGGCCGAGCACGATCGTCATCTTCGGCAATCCCCAGGCCGGCACGCCGCTGATGCAGGCGCAGCAGATCGTGGCGCTCGACCTGCCGCTTCGGATATTGGTCTGGGAGGATGAGGCCGGCGCGGTCTGGCTCAGCTACAACACGCCCGATTGGATCGCCCGCCGCCACGGCCTCGATCCGGACGCGCTGCCGACGACGGCCCGCATGTCGGAGGCGCTCAACCTGTTCACCCGCGCCGCTGGGGCTTGAGCCCGGCGGAGAACTCGGCCTTGCCCGCCGTCATCGCCATCGACGACCCCGACGATCCCCGCATCGCCGGCTATCGGGCCGTGCGCGAGCGGGATCTGGTCGGCCGGGAAGGCCTGTTCGTCGCCGAGGGCGAGGTGGTGCTGCGGATGCTGGCCGCTTCGCGCCGGTTCGCGCCGGTTTCGGCGCTGGTCGCTCAAAAGCGCGTCTCCGGCCTTGCGCCCATCCTGGAGACCCTGCCGGACGGGGTTCCGGTCTATGCGGCCGGCCAGGCGGTGCTGGATGCGATCGTCGGGTTTCCGATCCATCGTGGCGTACTGGCGCTCGGCCGGCGGACCGAGACGCCGAGCGCCGATGAACTCTTGGCCGACCTGCCGGCGCGCGCCCTGGTTGTCGGCCTGTTCGGCAGCGCCAATCACGACAATGTCGGCGGGGTGTTCCGCAACGCCGCGGCCTTCGGCGCCGATGCGGTGATCCTGGATCCGACCTGCTGCGATCCGCTGTATCGCAAGGCGATCCGGGTCTCGATCGGCGGCGTCCTGACGGTCCCGTTCGCGCGGCTTGGGCCGGGGGAAGACGCTTTGGCCCTGTTCGCGCGTCGCGGCTTTATGCCGATCGCCCTCAGCCCGGCCGGCGAAACGCCGCTGACCGATCTGCGCCGCCCGGACCGCGTCGTGGCGCTGCTGGGCGCCGAGGGGCCGGGCCTGCAGGCCGATCTCTTGAGCCGGGCGCGAACCGTCCGCATCCCAATGGCGCCGGGGTTCGATTCGCTGAACCTGGCCACGACCAGCGGCGTGGTGCTGCACCATCTGGCGTTCGGTTGAGGGGGGTGCGTGCTTCGACACGCGCCGGTCGGCGCTATTCAGCAAGACGAATATTGTGGATTCCAATATGTTCGTCACGCTGAGTAGCCGGCGAAGCCGGCGTGTCGAAGCGCGCGCAGCCCGTTAAATCCGCACACCCAGGCCCGTCATCGCGTCCTCGGGGTGAAGAACGGATTGGAGACATTGGCCACGCCCTCGGCCAGGGCCTGGCGGTCGGGCCAGCCGATGGTCATGGCGCGCTGGCACGCGGCGTAGGTCGCTTTCAGGTTATTGGCGTAGACTTGCTGGGCCTTGGCGGCCTTGGGATCGATCCAGACCAGGGCGATGGCCAGCCAGCCGTCCTCGGCCTCCGGGGGCAGGACCTCGTCGAGCAGGGCCTGGGTGACGCCCGCGGCGACGCCCGCCTGGGCCGGGCCCCAGGTCATGGTTTCGTGGTGGGCGTCCTTCAGCACCGACTTGGCGACGAACAGGGTGGCCGGCTTGGCCGGCAGGTTGGGCTTCAGCACCGCCTGGAAGGGAATATGCCCGGGACCCGGATTGGCCGCCGCGGCGGCGAAGGCCCCGCCCAGCACGGCCTTGGGGCCCAGGATCAGGTTGATGTGGGCCGCGTTGGCCCCGCCGCCCTCGAAGCCCTCGCCGATCAGGATCACGGCGTCCGCCGCTTTAATCGTTCGGGCCATGTCGGGACCTCGTCAAGGCCGGGGGACGCCGGACCGGGTTGTCGTCATTGATCACGTCGCGCGGCCTGGCGCCCAGGCCCAGCGCGGAAGCCTCCAGTCCGGGGGACCCGAAATGCACTTGCCGCATCAAATCCTCGTTGTTCTGAGTGCGCGCGATTGCGCTGGACGAAGCAAGCTGACCATATTCGGCACGCCGTCCCAAGCTGGCTTTCGTGCATGGACTCGATATTCAAGGGTAACCTCTCCACCGGCCGCGGGCGGCTGCTCGCCTGGATCGACGCCCTGTTCGTCGACCACGCCATATTGCGCCTGGGGTTTGCCAATTTCGCCACGGTCGCGCCGGGCAAGCTTTACCGCTCCAACCACCCGACGCCGGGCCGGCTGGCGCGGATGGCGCGGCGCTATGGCCTGAAGACGGTGATCAATCTTCGCGGCAAGACCGGCAATGGCTCGGACGCCCTGACGCGGGAAATGGCCACGCGACTCGGCCTCGGTTTCATCGACATGCCGATCTCCAGCCGCGTCGCCCCGCCGCGCGACCGCATCCTGCGGCTGCACGCGGTCCTGATCGGCATGCCGGGACCGGCGCTGATCCATTGCAAGTCGGGCTCCGACCGCGCGGGTTTCGCGGCGGCGCTGTTCGTGCTGTTCCAGGGCGGCAAGGTCGAGGCCGCGCGGCGGCAGCTCTCCTGGCGCTTCGGCCATCTGTCGCGCTCCAAGGCCGGGGTGCTGGACGCCTTCTTCCTGCGCTTCCAGCGCGAGGCCGAGGGCCGCAAGAGCTTCATCGACTGGGTCCGCGAAGACTATGACGAACAGGCCCTGGGCCGCGATTTCCACGACGGCGGCCTCAGCAGCTTCATCAATGACAAGGTGCTGGCGCGGGAATAGCCCGAACGGTACAAGGCGTTCGGATGACGGCTTTCTCCCATTCTTCCACGCCTATCTCCGTCGTCGCCACGGTTGCCCGGTTCAGCGGCGAGCTCAGCAAATATTCGTCACCACCGGGCTTGTCCCGGTGGCCCATAGACTCGAACGATTTGAAACGCCGCCCTGGGCCGCACCGTGAATACCTTACAAAACCTGTGATTATGGGCCACCGGGATAAGGGCGGTGGTGACGAAAGAGGGGGCCGCGAATGACCCCCGCCGACGTCATCCACGATCTGCCCCTGACCGCCTGGGACGGACCCTTCCCGCCGGACCTGCGATCCCGCGCCCTGGCCGCCCTGGAGGCCGGGCGGGTGATCCTTTGCCCGGCGCTGCCGTTCACGGTCCGGCCGGACGAAACAGCCTTCCTGAACCCGGCCGTGGGCGATGACAGCCGCAAGAATGTCAGCCTGGACCCCGCGACCGGCAAGCTGGGCGCCACCAGCTTGGCGCAGGACGAAGCGGCGCGTCTGGCCGGCATGATGCAGCGCTTTTCCGACCAGGCTCAAGCCCTGCTCCACGGACTTTTTCCGATCTATGCGCCGGCCCTTGAGCGCGCCCGCACCAGTTTCCGCCCGACCGAGATCGCCGGACGCCAATATACCCGGCGCCACGACGACACGCGCCTGCATGTCGACGCCTTCCCAAGCCGGCCCATGGCGGGGCGCCGCATCCTGCGCGTGTTCAGCAACGTCGCCGACGACGGCTCGGTGCGGAAATGGAAGGTCGGCGAGCCGTTCGGGGATTTCGCGCCGAAATTCCTCCCCAGGCTGAAGCCGCAGGCGCCGGGCGTGGCCTGGGCGATGCGGACCCTGGGCCTGACCAAGGCGCGGCGGACAGCCTATGACCACCTGATGCTGTCGCTGCATGACGAGGCCAAGTTCGACGCCGCCTATCAGGCCACGGCGCCCCAGGCCGGCCTCGACATCCCGGCCGGCGCCACCTGGTTCTGCTTCACCGACCAGGTCCTGCACGCCGCCCTGGCCGGCCACTGCTGCCTGGAACAGACCTTCCACCTGCCGGTGGAGGCGATGGCCGAGCCGGAGCGGTCGCCGCTGCGGGTGCTGGAAGGATTGGCGGGACGGCGGTTGGCGGCTTAGGCGAGCTGCGAGGCTTGCCGCCGCTAGCCGCCATTCTCCCCCGCCATCGCCATGATCGCCGCCCATTCCTCCGTCGTTACCGGTGAGACCGAGAGGCGGAACTGGCGGAACATGGCCATGCCGGCAAGGGCGGGGTTAGCCTTCATCCGGGCCAGGGTGACCGGGTTCTTCAGGGCATGGTCGGGCGCCACTTCGACGGCGACGTAGCGGCCCTTGGGGTCGGTCGGGTCGATCTCCGCCTCGCGGGCCACTTTGGCGATTCCGACCACCGCCAGGTCGCTGACCGAGTGGTAGTAGAGCGCCAGGTCGCCGATCTTCATAGCCTTCAGATAGAGCGCGGCCTGGTTGTTGCGCACCCCGTCCCACAGGGTTTTGCCGTCACGCTGGAGGTCGGAGAAACTGTATTTCTCCGGCTCGGACTTGATCAGCCAGAGGGACGGGAGTGTGCTCATGGGCGCGATTCCTGTGGGGTGTTCCGTGGGGCGATGTTAACGGGCCGCCGCGAACGCGCCAGAGCCAAGCCGTGAGTCCGTTCGAATGTCTCGCGGGACAAGGCGGCGGCATCTTCGCGCGCGCTTCGGCACGGCCGCAGTTTATCCAGAGGAGCGGGGCGCTAGTCGCGCCGCGAAGGGCGGCCTACTCGGCATGACGAACTATTTGGAATCCCAGACTATTCGTCAGGTTGAGCAACGCCGACCAGGTGCGTATCGAAGCCCGCACCGTCGTCCCTACTCCGCCGCGACCTTATCCCGTTCGATCACGAAATCCCGCGGGTTCGGGGCCAGGGTCGCGCTCCAGTAGTCGACCAGGTTGAAGGGCCAGTTCTGGGTCACGCGGCCGGCCTCGTTCTTGTACCAACTGGTCACTTGGGGCGCCCCCCAGGCCATCAGCTTGTTGCCGGCGTCGACCTTGATGTTGAACTCGTCGTGGATCTCGGGCTTGCATTCGATGGATTTAGCCCCGGTCTCCGCCAGCAGCTTCAAACAGCCGATGATGTAGCGGACGCTGCATTCGGAGAAGAAGATGATGCTGCCATTGACCACGATATTGGTATTGGGACCGTAGATCATGAAGAAGTTCGGGAAACCCGGTGTGGTCATGCCCAGATAGGCGCGGGGATCGCCGTTCCAGCGGTCGTGCAGCACAACCCCGTCCCGACCGACGATCTTCATCGGCGACAGAAAGCGCGAGGCGGTGAAGCCGGTCGCATAGATGATCACGTCGGCGTCGTACCGGCCGCCGTCCTTGGTGACGACGCCGGTGGGGGTGATCTCGCCAATCCCGTCCGTGACGATCTCGACGTTCTCGCCCTTGAGCGCATTGATCCAGGCGCCGTTGTCGAGCAGGGCGCGTTTGCCGCCCAACGGATATTGCGGGATCACCTTGTCCAGCAGGTCGGTCTTGTCGCCGACCTGGGCGCGCAGGGCTTCCACGATCATGCCGCTGGTCTTGGCGTTTTCGGCGCTGACCGCGTTGGGCGGGCCGTTCCAGCTCGGGTCGGCGCGCACCGCCGCGAGGAACCCGTCCGTGACCATCCAGAACAGGAAGAATCGGTACCACTTATCGTAGAATGGAATGGTCTCGAGCAACCACTTCATCCCTTCGGGCACATCGTCATGATAGTGCGGCGTCGGGAAGATCCAGGGCGGGGTGCGCTGGAAAATGGCCAGGGATTTGACCTTGCCGGCGATTTCGGGAACCAGTTGGAAAGCGCTGGCGCCGGTGCCGATCACCGCGACCCGCTTGCCGGTCAGGTCGACGTCCTTGCGCCATTGGGCGGAGTGGAAGCTGGGGCCCGCGAAGCTGTCGCGGCCCTTGATGTCGGGCAGGCGCGGCCGGTTAAGCTGGCCCACCGCGGTGATGACGGCATTGGCCTCGACCGTTTCCTCGCGGCCGTCCTGGTGGCGCAGGCGCACCGTCCAGACCGCGCGGGGCTCGTCGAACACCGCCTCGACCACCTCGGTCTCGAAGCGGATCTTTCCGCGCAGGTCATAGCGATCGGCGACGCCCTGGAAGTAACGCAGCAACACGGGCTGGGGCGAGAAATGCTGAGGCCATTGGTGGTTCGGCTCGAACGAATAGGAATACATATGGTTGGAGGAATCCACCCGGCAGCCGGGATAGATATTCTCCAGCCAGGTGCCGCCGACATCGGCGTTCTTCTCGATGATCTCGTAATCGATCCCGGCCTGGGCGAGCCGGATGCCGGTCAAGATGCCGGACATGCCGGCGCCGACCACCAGCACATGCATCCGCTTGGCCGCGGCCTTCAACTCCGGCGTGTCCCATTGCGGATCCTTGGTGCTGACTCCTTCCAGCGCCAGTTCGTCCATCAGGAAGTCGACATAGGTCTGCGGAATGTCCTGGCCGGCGATGAAGGCCATCATCTTGCGGACGGTGGCCTCGGGCAGGTGCGCGACCGGCGCGAGCTTGCCGGCCAGGAAATCCTCGATCACGCCGCGGGCGGCGCCTCGGATGTCCTGCTGGACCGCTTCTGAAAGGCCGATGTTGTCGCGCAGGAATGGGAGATAGGTCGGCGTCCATTCCGGTTTCAGCCAGCCCTCGTCGCCGGTCAACTGGGTCAGGGAGACCACCAGGGCCGGCAGATGGGCCGCGGCCAGGGCGTCGTCGAGGGTGGGTTGGCTCGCCATTGTCGTTCTCTTTCCTTCAGCCGATCAGGCGCAGGTATTCCCGCGCGAATTCCGAAGCCGCCTTGCCGTTTGGCGCGCGCAGCGACACCTCGCCGGTCAGGACGCGCTTGGGGATCTTGTAGCCCGCCAGGCGCTTGCGTACGTGCCGGCGCAGGCTGTCCTCGTCCAGGTCCTCATTCGGCGCCAGGCGCACGACGGCGGTGATCGACGGGCCCCACGTCGCCACGCGTGGCCCGTGGATCAGGGCCGGCGTCTGCGGGGGCGGCGCCGGCTCAATCGCGTCGAGGATATCTCCGAAATTCCAGCGCATCCGTCTTGGCTCTTCCAACCCTTGGGCGTGGCGTTCTTGAAGACGCCGTTCGCCGTTCCAATGGCGCCTCGACTTGGCGCCATTTTGTCGTTCAAGCCTAGATTTATTCCGTGCGGAAAAGCAAGGTAAACACCGATCATATTGGGGCGTCACGAAACCCGACGGCATGATTTTAGGGAAGGCGACGGCGTATGGCGGGATTGCGCGATGGGCGCGTGGCGATCGCGACCCGCGAAGTGTCGGGGCGGGTCTTCAAGGCCGGCGACGGCATGCCGCTTCGCGGTCCCCTCCGAGGGGGGAGGAATTGACCGCCGGCGCCACGCCTTCTTGAACCCTTGCCTCGCGCCGTGGGGAGAGGGCAGGGTGAGGGGTCAATGCGTAGGACCCGCTCATGTATCTTGCTGACTATGCCCGCCTGACGCCCGACAAGCCGGCCGTGATCATGGCCGAGAGCGGGGAGGTGCTGACCTATGCCGCGCTGAACGACCGCTCCAACCGGTTGGCTCAATACCTTTACGCCCAGGGCCTGCGGCCCGGCGACCACATCGCCATCCTGATGGAGAACAATGTCCGCTTCGTCGAGGTGTGCTGGGCGGCGCTGCGGTCGGGACTCTATTACACCACCATCAACCGTTATCTGCCGCCCGATGAGGCCGCCTATATCGTCCAGGACTGCGAGGCGCGGGTGTTGGTCTCGTCCTTCGCCAAGGCCGACGTCGCCGTGCCGCTGGCGGAGCTGATCCCGACCTGCCCCCGGCGTTTGATGGTCGATGGCGTGGTTCCGGGCTGGGAGTCGTACGAAGACGCCATCGCTGCCTTTCCGGCCAAACCCCTGGCCGAGGAGTTCCTGGGCGAATCCATGCTCTACAGTTCGGGCACGACCGGGCGGCCCAAGGGCATCCTGCGTCCCCTGACCAACCTGACGCCGAGCGATGGCGGCGTGGTCCGGGCGGCGCGGCTGGACCGCTACCAGGGCTCGGCGGACATGGTCTATCTATCGCCGGCGCCGCTCTACCACGCCGCGCCGAACGGTTATGTGCTCTTGACCCAGTTCATGGGCGGGACGGTGGTGGTGATGGAGCGGTTCGACGCCCTGAACGCCCTGCGCCTGATCGAACGGCACAGGATCACCCACAGCCAGTGGGTGCCGACCATGTTCGTGCGCATGCTGAAACTGCCCAAGGAAGAGCGCGAACAATTCGACCTCAGCTCGCACCGGGTGGCGATCCACGCCGCGGCGCCCTGCCCGGTCGAGGTGAAGCGTCGGATGATCGAATGGTGGGGACCGATCCTTTACGAATACTACGCCGGAACGGAAGGCTCGGGCTCGACCTTCATCGAGAGCGAGGATTGGCTGGCCCATCCCGGTTCGGTCGGCCGCGCGGTGCTGGGCGTTCTGCACATCTGCGACGAGGACGGCCGCGAACTGCCGCCGGGCGAGGCCGGCACGATCTATTTCGAGCGGGAGGAGGTCACGTTCGTCTATCACAACGATCCGGCCAAGACCCGCGCGGCCCAGCACCCCGACCATCCGACCTGGAGCGCGCTCGGCGATGTCGGCTATCTCGACACCGACGGCTACCTCTATCTGACCGACCGCAAGGCGTTCATGATCATCTCCGGCGGGGTCAATATCTATCCGCAAGGGGTCGAGGACGTGCTGATCGGCCATCCCAAGGTCGCCGACGTCGCCGTGGTCGGCGTGCCCCATGCCGAAATGGGCGAGGCGGTCCAGGCGGTGATCGAGGCCGCGCCGGGGGTCGAGCCCAGCCGCGCCCTGGCCGAGGAGTTGATCGCCTATGCCCGCGACCGCATGGCCCACTACACCGCGCCGCGCGGCGTCGATTTCATCGCGGAAATGCCGCGCCTGCCGACCGGGAAGCTCTACAAGCGCGGCCTGCGCGACGAATATTGGGCGAACGGCAAGCTGGCCAAGGCCCTTCCGCTCGACTGAATTTCCCTTTCCTGCCGCCACGTCAGATGTAGCTGAACTAGGCCATGAATTTCGAATTCTCCGACGACCAAAAACAGTTGAAGACCGAAGCCCGGCGCTTCCTCGAGGCCAAGTGCGCCTCCAAGGTGGTGCGGGCCGTGTTGGAAGGGCCCGAACCCTTCGATCGCGCGCTCTGGAAAGGCCTGGCCGAGATGGGCTTTCTGGGCGTGGTGATCCCCGAGGCCTATGGCGGGCTGGGCGCCGGCTACCTGGAGCTCTGCGTCGTGGCCGAGGAGTTGGGCCGCGTCCTGGCGCCCGTCCCTTTCTCGTCCTCGGTGTTCCTGGCCACGGAGTTCCTGCTCCTGGCCGGCGACGAGGCGCAGAAGCGGGCCTGGCTGCCCAGGCTGGCGGCCGGCGAGGCGATCGGGACTTTCGCCTTCGTCGAGGGTGCTGGCCCGGTGAACCCGCGCGCGATCCGCGCCAGCGTTTCGGGCGGCGCGCTCAGCGGGACCAAGGCGCCGGTGGCCGATGGCGACGTGGCCGATTTCGCCATCGTCGCGGCGCGGACCGGGCCTGGCGCCGACGAGCGGTCGATCTCGCTGTTCCTGGTCGATCTGAACGAGGCGGGCGTCAGCCGCTCGGCGGTCGAGACCATCGACCCCACCCGCGGCCACGCGCGCGTCGATTTCGCCAATGCGCCGGCCCAGCCGCTGGGCGCCGCGGGCGAAGGCTGGAGCCTGATCAGCCAGGTGTTCGACCGCGCCGCCATACTGACCGCGTTCGAACAGATCGGCGGAGCCGATCGCGCGCTGGAAATGGCGCGTGACTACGCCCTGGAGCGGATGGCGTTCGGCCGGCCGATCGGTTCGTTCCAGGCGATCAAGCACATGCTGGCCGACATGTATGTCTCCGCGACCCTGGCTCGCTCCAACGGCTATTACGGCGCCTGGGCGCTCTCGACCGGCGCGGCGGAACTGCCCGAGGCGGCGGCGACCGCGCGGGTCAGCGCCACCCAGGCCTTTCAGCACTGCGCCAAGAACAACATCCAGGTGCATGGCGGCATGGGCTTCACCTGGGCCTTCGACTGCCACCTGTTCTATCGCCGCTCGAACCTGCTGGCCCTCAATCTGGGCAGCCTGTCGCAGTGGGAGGATCTGCTGATCGCCCGCCTGCGCGCCAAGAACGCCGCCTGAAGGGACGTCCGATGAACTTCGACGACACGCCCGAAGAAGCCGCCTTCCGCGCCGAGGTGCGCGCCTGGATCGACGCCAACGCGCCCAAACACCTCCACGACGCCCTGGCCAATGTCGGGTTCGGCTCGGGGCCGCAGGGCGTCGACACCGTGGCCGAGGGCAAGGCCTGGCAGAAGAAGAAGGCCGAGGCCGGCTGGGCCTGCCTGCATTGGCCGAAGGAATATGGCGGGCGCGGCGCCACGCCGATCGAGCGGGTGATCTGGCAGCAGGAGGAGGGGGTCTATTCGGTCCTGGGCGGACCCTTCATCATCGGCCACGGCATGTGCGGCCCGACCATGATGGCCTACGCCTCCGAGGACCAGAAGCGCCGCTATTTGCCGCCGCTCGCGGCCGGCGAGGAGGTCTGGTGCCAGCTATTCTCCGAGCCCGCCGGCGGTTCGGATCTGGCGGGCCTGCGCACCCGCGCCGAGCGCGACGGCGAGGACTGGGTGATCAACGGCCAGAAGATCTGGACCAGTGGCGCACAACATTCCGACTACGGCATATTGATCACCCGCACCGACCCGACCGTGCCCAAACACAAGGGCATGACCATGTTCTTCCTGGACGTGCGCGCCCCGGGCGTCGAGATCCGGCCGATCAAGCAGGCCAACGGCGAGTCCGGCTTCAACGAGGTCTATTTCACCGATGTCCGTATCCCCGACGCCCAGCGCCTGGGGCCGGTGGGCGGCGGCTGGCAGGTTTCGCTGACCACCCTGATGAACGAGCGGCTGTCGATCGGCGCGCGCATGTCGACCGGCTTTCCGGAACTGCTGGACTTCTGTTGCCGGATCGAGACCGAGAACGGCTTGGCGGTCGATGACCGGGCGGTGCGGTCCAAGCTGGCGACCTGGGCGGTGCGGACCAGCGGGCTGAAATATACCGGCTTCCGCGCCATCTCGGCCCTGTCGCGCGGCGAGACGCCGGGACCGGAGAACTCGATCGGCAAGCTGGTGGCTGGCCCGACCATGCAGGAGATCGCGACCTTCGCCGTCGACCTGCAGGCTCAGGCGGGCATACTGGTCGATCCCGAAGTCGCCTCGGCCGCGGCGCGGTTCCAGGCCATGCTGCTGCGCTCTCCGGCCACCCGGGTCGAGGGCGGCACCGACGAGATCCTGCGCAACATCATCGCCGAACGGGTGCTGGGCCTGCCCGCCGACATCCGCGTCGACAAGGACGTGCCCTTCAACCAGATCCCGACGAGTGGGAAGCGGTAGATCCCGGTCCGCTCCACCGTCATGGCCGGGCTTGTCCCGGCCACCCATGGACTCAGGCGGAGCTAATCGATCGCTGATGTTCGTTTGGCGAGGATTGTGATTATGGGCCACCGGGACAAGCCCACGGCTGTCCGGCTCGGCGGCGCGCTCAGCAAATATTCGTCACCACCGGGCTTGTCCCGGTGGTGACGGCTTTTTTTGGGAGTGGATAAAGGAAGGACCGCCGCCATGGATGAAAAGCCCCTCAAAATCGTCCAGGAGGGCGAGGTTCTGTGGGTCACGCTGAACCGGCCGGAGCGTTTGAACGCGCTCAGCCGGACCCTGGTGGAGCAACTGCGCGAGCTGTTCGTCGGGCTCTATTGGCGTCACGAGATCCGCGCGGTGGTCTTGCGCGGCGCCGGCGTCAATTTCTGCGCCGGACTGGACCTGAAGGAGCGCGGCGACAACACCGCGACCGGGTCCGGCCCGGGCCTGGTGCGGCAGCGTCAGATCAGCGAGATCGTCATCGCCATGCGTCGCTGTCCCCAGCCGATCATCGCCCTGATGGACGGCGCGGCCAGCGGCGGCGGCTTCGCCATCGCCCTAGCCTGCGACATGCGGATCGCCACGCCCACGGCGCGGATGAACGCCGCTTTCATCAAGCTCGGCCTCAGCGGCTGCGACATCGGGGTCAGCTATTTCCTGCCCCGCATGCTGGGTTCGTCGGTCGCGGCCGAGCTTCTGATGACCGGCCGTTTCCTGCACGCCGAACGGGCCGCGGCCCTGGGCTTGGTCAGCAAGCTGGCGCCGGCGGACAAGCTGGACGATGAGGCCCGGGATCTGCTGGCCGACCTTCTGCGCACCACCCCGCTCGGCCTTCGCCTGACCAAGGAGGCGTTCAACCACGCCATCGACGCGCAAGGATTGGAGGCGGCCATCGCGATGGAGGACCGCAACCAGATCCTCTGCGCCCAGGGCGAGGATTTCCAGGAAGGCGTCAGGGCGTTCCTGGAGAAGCGCGATCCGGTCTATGGGGTGAAGGCGTAGATGGCGCCCTCTCCCCGCCGCGCGAGGCGGGGGGTCATGTTCAGGCGCTCGGGCCGCACCAGCCGGGCAGGTAGCTGGCGTCCTTGGATTTCGCGAAAGCCAGCGCTTTTTCCAGGGCGCCGTCGAAGTTCTTCTCGATCGATTTCGGCTTGATCCGCCCACGCATGAAATCCGCCCACAGGAATTCGCTGAACGGCGTGGTGTCCTTGGCGAAGCCGCCGACGCGGCGCAGTTCGCCGGCGAGGCTGCGATAAGGGTCGTTCTTCATACCGTCGAAACTTTCGGGGATGGCGTCGAAATCCTGGCGGGTCCCGGTCTCGTCATAGGGATGGCACCAGGCGCGGTTGTCCAGATAGGTCCAGAACGAGGATTTCTTCAGCGTGCTGAGATCCACGTCGGTCGTCACCAGCACCTCGGTGACACCCTCTTCGTGCAGGGCGCGCACCAGATGGTGGTAATCCAGGACGTAGTGGCGGCCCTTGGGCCCGAGCACGGTAGGCACCAGGTGGCGGCCGAGAAACTCCCCCTCGTGCTTGCCGGACAGTTCGCGCCAGCGCCGGCGTTTTTCCTCGACCTCGCGCAGGCCGACCGTGATCTGGGTGGGGCGAAGTTCGACGATGGGAATCGGTTTCAGAAGGGGCTCACGCTGGGTCATGGCGAACTATGACCAGTTTCGGCCTTGGCCGTCGAGAGGTGTTGTGATTGTTCAGAGTCCGGACATGATGCGATCCTGGAACCAGGCCACGGCGCCTTCGCGGGTCGGTGACAGCACGCCCTGGTGATAGACGCCGGCGTCGAGGTTCTGCTGGACCTTCTCGCACAGCCAGGCGTGGTCGTCGGTGATGCGTTCGGAGGCGATGATAGCGGCGTCGACGCTCGGGTCCTCGGGCGCGTGGACGAAGATGTGCTCGACCTCAGTGCTGTCCGGTCCGACCGGGCGGATGGCCTCCAGCAACAGCACGCCGCGATAGGCGGTGAGGCCCAGGTTCGGCCAGATCCAGGCCCACAGGTTCTCGGCCGCGTCGTCCACGTCCGGGTGGCCGCAGAGCGCGACCTCGCCCTGCATGAAGACCTCATGGTGATGTTGATGCGCCGCCTCGGCCGTGGCGTGCATGCCCTCGAGGTGGACGCCCTCGAGATAGTTCTCGACATAGACCTTCCAGTTGCACGCCACCGGGTGACGGTCGCGCAAGATGGCCGAGCGGTCAGGGCGGCTGGAGAACCGCTCCTCGACCGGCCGCAGGAGTTCGATCAGCGGGGCGGCGTCCGGATCGAGATTGACGAATACGAAGCCGCGCCAGGTCTCGACCCGGATTGGAAAGAGGCCGTAGGCGGCGGTATCCAAGCCGTCGGCGGGGCCGAAGCGCGTGGCTTGCTTGAGGGCGCCGTCGAACCCGTAGCGCCATTCGTGGAACCGGCAGACGAACTCGTGGTCGCAGCGGCCCTTGGTTTCCGCGACCAGCGGCCCGGCGCGGTGACGGCAGACATTGTGATAGCCGCGCAGTTCGCGATTCTCGTCGCGGATCACCACCAGGGGATAGCCGGCCAGCACCTCGGCGATATAGTCGCCGATCCGCCGCAGATCGGTCTCGAGACCCAGGAACTGCCAGGTCTTGGCGAAGATGCTGGTCCGCTCGTGCTCCCACACGGCCACATCGCGGTAGAGCTGCGCTGGCGCGGTGGTCAAAGGCATCGACAGGTCTCCTCAGCGCCTGATTCCAGCCTAGATGGCGAGGTTGCCTGGCGGTGCGTCAAGCCTTGATGCTGTCGGCGCCCGATTATGGCGTCGCTGGCGCGGGTTTGCCGGCGTTCCACCAGCCGCCGCCCAGCGCCTGGAACAGAGCCGCCGCGTCGGCGTATCGGTTGGCCCGCGCCTGCAGCAGGGCCAGGCGCGCCTGGCCGTCGGCCTGCTCGGCGCTCAGCACGGCGAGGCGGCTCACGTCGCCCAGCCCCAGTTGTCGGCGGGAAATCTCCAGGCTTTGGGCGGAGGCCGATTGGGCGGCCTCCGCGGCGTGGAGGGCGTCGGCGTCGGTCCAGAGCGCATGCAGGACGTCGGCGGTGTTCTGGAAGGCCGAGACCACGGTCGCCTGGTACTGCTGGGCCGCCTGGTCATAGGCCGCCCGCGCGGCCCGTTCGCGGTGCAGCAGGGTCCCGCCCTGGAAGATCGGCTGGGTCAGGGTTCCGGCCACGTTCCAGAAATTGGTCGCGCTGTTGAACTGGGGAAAGAACCGCAGCGCGGCCGAACCAGCATTGGCGTCGATCTCCAGGTTGGGCCAGCGCGCGGCCTCGGCCACGCCGATCTGGGCGCTGGCGGCGCGAAGTTGGGCCTCGGCGATCCGCACATCGGGCCGATGTTCGACCAGTTGGGCCGGCAGGCTCAGCGGCAAGGGTTCCGGCAGGCTCAGGGACTGGAGATCGAAATGGGTGTCCAGCGGCTCGCCGGGCGTCTGGCCGACCAGCGCCGAGAGCAGGTCGCGATTGACCCGGTACTGTTTCCGCAATGGCGGCAGGCTCGCCTGGGCCTGGGCCAGCAGGGTCTTTTGCGCCGCCAGGTCGGCCTTCGAGGCCTGGCCCAGCGCGTACTGGCGCTCGAACGAAGCGAAGGTCCGCTGCTGGTCCGCGATGATCGCCTGGGTCTGGTCGATCTCGGCGCGCAGGAGGGCGTCCTGGACGGCGGCCACCACCACATTGGAGGCGAGCGTCAGGCGCGCGGCCTCCAGTTCGAAGCGCTGCTGGTCGCGCTGGGCCGCCGCCGATTCCACGGCGCGGGCATTGGCGCCGAACAGGTCCGGCACATAGGAGACGCTGACCTGGGCCGTGGTCAGGTCGAAGATCTCGGCATTGGAGTTCAGCGGGCTGGAGAGGGTGTTGGCGAACTCCTGGTGGCTGGGCTGAACGCTGGCCGAGAGGCTGGGGTAATAGGCGCCGCGCTGGGCGGCGACCTGTTCGCGCGCCGAGCGCAGGGCGGCTTCGGCGGCCTTGACGGTCGGGCTGTTCTTCAGCGCGCGTTCGACCAGGGCGTCCAGGCTGTCCGAATGAAACACCCGCCACCAGGCGGCGGGGATATCCATGCCGGAGACCAGGCTGGGCCGCGCTCCCTCCAGGCCGCTGTCGGCCGGCGGCGAGGTCGCGTCGGCGCCGTAGCTGGCGGACTTGGACAAGGCTGGCCGATGATAGTTCGGCCCCACGGCGCAGGCGGCCAGCAGCAAGGGCGCCAGGAGGGCGGCGCGGCGCAGGCTTGGAAGGAAGGCGTGGGCGAACATCAGTCGTCATCCTCCTCTTCGGTCTCGGCGCGGCGTTCGAAATAGCCCTCCATGGCGAAATAGAGCGCCGGCAGGATGAACAGCGTCAACAGGGTCGCGATGGCCAGGCCGCCGACCACCACGGTCGCCAGGCCCCGCTGGACGTCGGTGCCGACCCCGGTGGCCAGGGCGGCGGGCAGCATGCCGACCGAGGCCACGGTGGCGGTCAGAAGCACCGGGCGGAATCGTTCGGCCGCGCCGGCGATCACCGCCTCGCGCAGGCCGGGGTGGCGCTGGCGCACGCGCTGGATGTTGGAGATCATGATGATGCCGTTCTGCACCGCCACGCCGAACAGGGCGATGAAGCCGACGGCGGTGGCGATGTTCAGGGTCTCGCCGCGCAGGTGCAGCGCGATCAGGCCGCCGAGCATGGCCAGGGGCACGACGCCCAGGATCAAGACCGCGTAGCGCATCTTCCTGAACTGGAAGAACAGCAGGACCGCCATCACGGCGAAGACCAGGGCCATGACGAACACCAGGCGGGCCTGGGCGCGCTGTTCATTCTCGAACTGCCCGGCCCATTCCAGCCGATAGCGGGCCTTGTCGAAATGGACCTGTGCGTCGATCCGCTTTTGCGCATCGGCCAGATATTGCGAGAGCGCCCGGCCGCGGTTGTCGATGCGGACGGTCAACTGGCGCAGGCCCTGTTCGCGGGCGATGGTGCTCTCGCCGGTCTGCAGGCGGATATGGGCCACCTGGTCCAGCGGCACCTGGGCGCCGCCCGCGGCGGTCAGCACCAGGGCGCCGAGCTTTTGAGGGCTCGACGCGACCTCGGGGGGCAGGCGGATGGTGATGTTGTGGGTCTGGTCGCCGTTATAAATCTGGGTGATCGGCGCGCCGCCGACGGCGTTCTGGACCAGGTTCATGATGTCGGCGACGTTGATGCCATAGCGCGCGGCGGCGTCGCGATCCGCCTCGATCACGATCTGGGGAATCGGCGGTTCCTGGAAGATCGAGGCCTCGCCGGTGCCGGGGGTCTGGCGGAGCACGTCGACGATCCCGTTGCCGATACGGCGCAGCTCCTTGAAGTCGTCGCCATAGACCCGCAGCACCAAGGGGCTGTGCGCGCCGCCGACCATGTCGTTCACCCCGTCGATGATCGGCTGGCTTATGCCCACCTGCATCCCGGGCAACTGGGCCAGCCGGTCGCTGAGGCGCTGGACGAACTGGGCCTTGGTCTCGTGATGGGGCCACGTACTGTAGGGCGCAAGGCCGACCGCGGACTCGATGTGGGAGGGAGTCCAGGGATCGGTGCCGGAATCGTTCCGTCCGGTCTGGGTGACGATGTAGGAGACTTCGGGGAAGGACCGCACGGTTCGGCGCAGCTCGCCCGCCATCTCGCTGGCCTTGTCAAGGGACAGGCCGGTCGGCATCTGGACCTGGAGCCATAGGGCGCCTTCGTCCAGGTCGGGCAGGAATTCGCGGCCCACGGTCGCGCCGAGGAGCACGACGGCGACCAGCGCCGCCGCGGCGACGCCATAGGCGATCGGCAGATGGGACAGGAGCTGGGTCAGGAGGCTGCGATAGCCGAACCGCATCCGTTCGATGAAGCGGACGCGCCGGACGCGAACCGGATCCCTGAGCGCCAGATAGGTGAGGCCGGGCGCGAGCGTCAGGGCGAACACCAGGGCGCCGAAAAGGGCGAAGCCGACCGTGAAGGCCATCGGGCGGAACAGCTTGCCCTCGGCGTTCTGGAACGCCAGCAGCGGGAAATAGGCCGTGATGATGATCAGGGTGGCGAAGAAGATCGGATGGGCCACCTGGGAGGCGGTGCTGACCACCAGATCGGTGGGCAGCCGGTCGCCGGGCAAGCGCTCGCGCAGCCTGAGCAGGGCTTCGGTGACCACGATCGCACCGTCCACGATCACCCCGAAATCGATCGCGCCGAGCGAGAACAGGTTCGCCGGCATGTGGAACAGGTTCATCAGCAGGAACACCGTCGCCAGCGAAAACGGGATCGTCGCCGCGACGATCAGCGCCACCCGTCCGCTGCCCAGGAACAGCACCAGGATCACGCAGACCAGGAGCACGCCTTCGACGATGGTCCGGGCCACGTTCTCGACCGTCGCGTGGACCAGGTTGTCCCGATCGATATAGGGGACGACCTTCACGTCCTGGGACGCCAACTGCTTGTTCAGCGCCTCGACCCGCGCGTGGACCAGCCGCAGGACCTGGGACGGGTTCTCGTATTTGAGCAGGTCGACGACGCCCTCGACCGTGTCCGGGTTATTGTCCTTGCCGAGGATGCCCTCGCGGACCTGGTGCCCGATCTTCATGCGCCCGAGATCTCGGACCAAGACCGGCACGCCATTGTGCTGGGTGACCACGATCCCGCCGATGTCCTGCAGGGTCAGGACGCGGCCGACCCCGCGCACCACGTAGGACTGCTCCCCGCGCGTGACCCGGCCGCCGCCGGCGATCGCGGTGTTGTTGTTGATGGCGCCCACGACGTCGCCGACCGCGACGCCGTAGCGGGTGAGCTGGTCCGGCGCGAGCTCAAGCTGGAACTCCTTGGTGTAGCCGCCGAAATTGTCGACATTGGCCACGCCCTGGACCTGGTTCAGCGCCGGGATGACGATCCATCTCTGGACCTCCGAGAGCTGCATCAGGTTCTTGGTCTCGGATTCCAAGGTGTAGCGGTAGATCTCGCCGGAGGCGCCTGAGACCGCGTCCAGCCCGGGCGTCACATTGGGCGGCAGGGTCACGCCGGCGATCCGCTCGCTGACCCGTTGCCGCTCCCAGTAATCCTCCGCGCCATCCTTGAACACGAGGGTGATCAGGGAGAGGCCGAACGTGCTGCTGGAGCGCATCGAGACCAGGCCCGGCGTGCTGCCGAGGCCGCGTTCGAGGGGGATGGTGACCTGCTGCTCGATCTCCTCGGCGGCCAGGCCCGGCAATTGGGTGGTGACCTGGACGGTGACCGGCGAGAGTTCCGGATAGGCCTCGATCGCGAGCTGGGTCCAACTGTAATAGCCGATCGCGGCCAGCAGCAGCGCCAGCGCCGTCAGGGTCCGACGGCGGTCGAAACAGAACTCCAGAAAGCGGTCAATCATTGAGCAGCACGCCGCCCTTGACGACGACGCGCTCGCCGGCGCCGAGCCCGCTGACCACGCGGGCGGCCGTTTCGGTCTCGTCGCCGATCTGGACGGGGCGGCGCTGGAATACCCACGGGCGCACCTCGACCAGCACGGAGGTGGCGTCGTTGTTCATCAAGAGCGCCGACTGGGGCACATAGACCGCGCCCGTGGCGGAGCCGGCGACCGAGACCGTCGCGTACATGTTGGGCATCAGCCGGCCGTCGGTATTGTCCAGCGCGATGCGGACCTTGCGCCGGCGGGTGTCGGGTTCGAGCGCGGCGTTGGCCTCGGAGACCCGGCCGTGCAGCGTCCAGCCCGGATAGGCGGTCAGGGAGACCCGCGCGTCCGTCCCGACCCCGATCTTGCCGACTTCGTCCTCGGCGACGTTGGCGGTAACGAACACCCGGTCGATATTGGTCACGGTCATCAGGATCGCGGTCGGGTCGCTGACCTGGACCCCCGGAGCGATGGCGAGCGCGGTCACCACGCCGTCCTGGGGCGCCGTCAGGACCAGGGCGCGCCCGCGGACCGCGCCGGCGCCGTTCAGCGAAGTCAGTCTCGTGTGAGCGCGCGCCAGCTCGGCCTGGGCCTGGACCGAGGCGCTTTCCGCTGCTTCCAGGTCCTTGTTGGCCGCGCCGCCGGCCGCCTGGACGCCTTTGGCGCGCTCCAGGGCTTTTTGCGCCAGATCAGCGGCGTCGCGCGCCTTGTCTTCGTCGGCATAGGCCTGGGCGAGGTCGCCCGACGCGAGGGTCGCCAGCATCTCGCCGCGCCGGACGCGCGCGCCCAGGGCGACTTTCAGCGCCGTGACGCGCCCCGACAGGGGCGACAGCACATTGGCGACGCGGGCCGGATCGGCCTCGACCGCGGCGGGCAGCTCCAGCGCATTGACCGCGCCTTCGCCGCCGACCGCTTGGACCACCAGATGCGACCGCAGCGGCGAGGACGCCGGCACGCTCAGCAGGCCCTGATCGTCGGTGAACATGGGCTGGTCGGCGCCGGTATCGGCTTTCTTCTGGCAGGCCGTCAGCGACAGGGCCGCGACCAGACTCAGAGCGGCGAGCGCAACCAGGCCTTTCCCCCGCATCTTCAGGTCCCCTCGATCCCGTCGCTCGTGCGAGCCGGGCGCCGCCGGTCGCCAAAATTGATCTCTAGAAAGAATTTGTGACAGCTATCCCACGCTCGGATACCGCCGAAGATCGTCCGGCGGCGCGGCTGTTTTTCAATGATACATTCCGTGCGAAAGCTTGGGGTTGCCGTGTCTGGAGCGCGCCCTATACCCTAGGGGGGTATAGTATCAAGGGAAAAGGCCGAAATGAGCCATGTCGAGATCGAGAAGACCAAACTGCTCAACCGGCTCAAGCGGATCCGCGGCCAGATCGAGGCGATCGAGCGGGCCGTCGAGAGCGACAAGGAATGCGCGCGCGTGTTGCAGCAGGCCACTTCATGCCGCGGCGCCATGGACGGCTTCATCGCCGAGGTGATCGAAGACCATATCCGCGAGCACATGATCGACCCAGCCGCCGTCGCCGACGATCCTCGGCGGCTGGCCGCCGAGGAATTGGTCGGGATCGTGCACGCCTATCTGACGTGAGGGGGTTCCATTTGGCGGGAAGCGGCGGCGATCGTGCGTCCTTCGACATGCCGGCTTCGCCGGCTACTCAGAGGATGACGAATAGTGTGGAATTCCAAAACTATTCGTCAGGCTGAGCAGCGCCCAACGGGCGCGTGTCGAAGCCCCCGCCCTAACTGCTCCCCCGCGGGGGGAGTTGTCGCGCGGCGACGGAGGGGGCTGTCTGGCGGCGCCACGGCGGCGGCGAGGCCCCTCCACCACGCTTCGCGTGGTCCCCCTCCCCGGATCGGGGAGGATTTGGGGGGCGACGCCGTTTTCCAGTCAAGTCCGCGTGGCGAACTTGATCACGCCTCGGCCATTGTCCGCCTCACCGTCGAAGATCACGAAATAGCCGTTCATCAGCGGCAGGCCGAGGATCGCCAGGCCGTCCTGGCCCTGGGTGATCGCCGCCATGGCCTGGCCGACCTGCTGGGTGTCGACCTGCCAATAGTCGCTGGCCTTGACCGTCAGGGTGACGTCGGCGGTATCGCCCTGCAGGACGAAGGTCAGGTCGGGCCATGCGGGCAGGCTCAGCTCGGCCGTCGGGACCAGTTCGCCGTTCTCGATCGCCGCGCTCAACTGTTTGCGCTGGGCGGCGCTGAATTTGGACAGGATCGATTTCAGCAGGCTGGGCCCGAGATTGAGGCTGTTGGTGCCGCTGTCGACGATCGAGTTCGACGGCATGCCCTTGGCGCCTTGCGCCTTCACGGTGACCGGCTTGGCGGTCCCGACCTGGATCGACTTCAGATTGGTATTGTACCATTCGTCGGCCAGCACGGTCACGACCTGGAACGCGCCGGTATAGAGGTCCGTGCTTTCCTCGCCGCCGCCCAGGATCATCCAGCCCTGGTTCAAGGGGTCCGACGCGCCGCCGCCGCCCTCGTGAATGAAGGACCGGAGCGTGTAGAAGGCGATCCTGTCGGAGACCACGCCCTGGCTCGTAAGCTGGGTCAGATAGGGCTGGATGTCGGTCTGGGTCCCGCCGGCGACCTGGTCGGAGGTGTACTGCGTCGTCCAGGTGTCGCCGGGCATCTGGAAGGCGTTGTCCAGCGGCGCGTAGGCGAGGCCGAGGATGCCGTCGGCGGATTGGAACATGTCCGCGGAGGCGTCATAGGCCACCGCGACATTGATCTTGCTCGCTGTCACCGCGGTGGCGCCGACGCCCGCCGTGACCGTCGATTCGATCACGGCGCCGGTCCAGGTGCTGCCGTCGCCATAGCTGTCGGTCTGGGCCAGGTCGGTGGTGACATCGCCGCCAGCGGTGTCGGGCTTATACTTCTTGCCATCGAGCGCCAGGGCGCTGCTGCCGGTGTCGAGAATGACGTTCATCGGCTGCTTGTTCGGGCCGACGAGAATGGAGGCGGTGTAGTCGCCGCCCATGAAGACGTTGGTGATGGGGATTCGTGCGATATTCGCCATGTAACATCTCCTTGATCGCCGCCGATGCGGTGTCATCCAGACGAAATGGCTCAGTAGAGGTCGAGCGTGGCCGTAACAGACTGTAAAAATACAGACGGCTTGGCCATCCACAATACTGCGCCGGCATGAACGGAGGAGTGATCCGATCGATGTATGATCTTCGCTCCCGTCTAAACAACATACGCCGGATTGGCCGCAATCATAGGGGGAATCTGAACCCGGGCGGCGATCTCTCCCGCTACGCTTCGCCATTGTGACCAGGGCGCGGCGCGCTTAATCGGAATGGCCAAAGCAAGGAACCAAGCCATCACGTCCGCCGCTCCGTCCTTGATCACCCTGGACCAGATCCGCGCCGCCGCCGCGCGGATCGCGCCTTACGTCTCCGCCACCCCCATCGCGCCGCTGGCGCGCGCCGGCCCGGGGCTGAAGGCCGAGAACCTGCAGCCGATCGGCGCTTTCAAGCTGCGCGGCGCGTTCAATGCGCTGCTCTCGCTCAGTCCCGGGGTGTTGGCCAAAGGGGTGGTTGCGCATTCCAGCGGCAACCACGCCCAGGCGGTCGCCTATGCCGCCCAGGTCCTGGGCGCGCGGGCTGTGATCGTCATGCCAAGCAACGCCCCGACCGCCAAGCTGGCCGCCACGCGCGGCTGGGGCGCCGAGGTGATCGTGGTCGGGCCGGCCAGCGCCGAGCGCGCGGCCAGGGCCGAAGAACTGGCCGCCCGCGACGGCCTGACCCTGGTCCCCCCTTTCGACGCCCTGGAGATCATCGCCGGGACCGGGACGATCGCATTGGAGATCCTCGCCGATCGCCCCGATGTCGCCTGCGTGGCCGCGCCCGTTTCGGGCGGCGGCCTGATCTCCGGCGTCGCCGCGGGCCTGAAATTGTCGCGGCCCGATATCCGGGTGATCGGGGTCGAGCCCGAACTGGCCGACGACGCCGCGCGCAGCCTCCGCGCCGGCCGGCTGACCAGCATCTCGGCGCAGGACGCCAGCCGCACCATCGCCGACGGCCTGCGCGTGCAGCAGTTGGGCGCGGTCAACTGGCCCCATGTCCAGGCCTTCGTGGACGAGATCGTCACGGTCTCGGAGGACGCCATCAAGGCCGCCGTGCGCCGGATCGCCTTCGGCGCCCGCCTGGTCGCTGAGCCCTCGGGCGCGGTGGCGCTGGCGGGGTTGCTACAGGTCGCGGACGCCCCGCTGGACCGGTCGGTGGCGATCCTGAGCGGGGGGAATGTGGATCTGGATGCCTATGCGAGGATTTTAGCGGAGAGGTAGTTTTCCCCGTCTTCCATGTCGCGGCAGACCAGCGCGAGATGATTGACGCTGTTGAGCTTCATGTGGGTCCCTCCCGGCGGGGCGTGTTTTGCGGAAGGCCACGCCCGGCAGAGGGATCGATAAAAATAAAGTTTTGCGTCAGCCTTGGGGGGACGCAAATCAGACGCTTGCGCAAAAGTTGAAGACACGCTGGATTGCGAGTTCTAAGGGCGGCAATCCGGGTGAACGCCGTTGTCGGCATCCAAGGCGAGATATGCAGCCACCCTTCATGGAATTGCATCCGCTGGCCATTGCGCCCGCTCAGCTATTCTTCTTACTCGTCTCCTACCGAATGTTGCGGAAATGGATCGGCCGCTCGCGCCAGAGGATATCGCTCATACTGCTTCCGGGCATCGGAATGAGTACGACAATAGCAGTCCTCGCGATGGTGATTCGAGGCACGCCGATCCCCTACCGGGCGATAGTCGTCGCCATCGCGCTCGGCGGGGCCGAGCTTGTTGTCTGTCTCGCGGTTCTGGTCATTGTCCCATGCTTCAGGCGGGGCTCGGCCAAGCCTCAAGTCCGGCTCACCGAGTAAGTCGCTCGCCCCTACCGCCCCACGAACACCGGCGCGCGCTTTTCCAGGAAGCTCTTCACCCCCTCGCGGTGATCCTCGGTCTGGAACAATTTGTGGAGGGTCTCGATGGCCCAGCCGCCGATTTCGCGGGGGTCGCCATAGGCGGCGCGGTTCAAGCCTTCCTTCATGTAGCGCAGGGCCAGCGGGGAATTGGCGGCGATGCGGGCGGCGAGAGCCAGGGCGCGGGTCATCAGCTCGGCGTGGGGCGTGATCTCGGTGACCAGGCCGATGCGCAGGGCTTCGGCGGCGTCGATCGGGTCGCCGGTGAACAGCAGTTCGGCGGCCTTGGCCGGGCCGACGATGGCCGGCAGGCGCCAGAGCCCGCCCATGTCGCTGATCAGGCCGCGCTTGATGAACAGCTCGGCGAACACCGCCTTTTCCGAGGCGATGCGGATGTCGGCCAGCAGGGTCAGCTCCATGCCCCAGCCCACGGCCGGACCATTGATCGCGGCGATCACCGGCTTTTCGCATTCGATCGCGGCCAGGCCCGCTGGCGTCGGTTCGTGGCGCACGCGGATGGGGCGAGGCGTGGCGGAGACCTCGCCGGTCATCATCTCCTTGACGTCCTCGCCAGAACAGAAGGCCGGGTCGGCGCCGGTGACGACCACGCAACGGACCTCCGGGTCCTCGGACGCGGCGCGGAACGCCGCCTCGATCTCGGCATAGGCGCGCGGGTTCAGGGCGTTGCGCCGCTCCGGCCGGTTGATTGTCGCCCGGGCGATGTGGTCCTGCACCGCATAGAGCAGGCAGGTGAAATCGGCCGGGTCGATGGCGGGTCTGGGCATGGCGTTTCCTCCGGTTTCGCCGCCGTTGCGTAAGGCTGTTATCATCGTGGCGGACTTAGCGGCCAATAATGAGGACACCATGCCCGAACCGCAAACCACATCGCCTTCGATGACCCCGGGAAACGCCAACGCGGCCAGGGCCGGCGGGCTCGGCGACATCCGCGCCAATCACCGCTTCGACGTCGCGGCGCTGGAGGCCTGGTGCCGCGCCCATATCGAGGATTTCGGCAAAGCCCTGGACGTGCGCCAGTTTCATGGCGGCGCCTCCAACCCGACCTTCCTCTTGACCACCCGGCGGGACGGCGCCGAGGTTCGCTATGTGATGCGCAAGAAGCCGCCGGGGACGCTGCTGGCCAGCGCTCACCAGGTCGATCGCGAATACCGGGTGATGGCGGCGCTGGGGCCGACCGGCTTCCCCGTGCCGCGCATGCGGGCGCTGTGCGAGGACGATACGGTGGTCGGCACCGCCTTCTACGTGATGGACCATATGGAGGGCCGGATTTTCCGCAGCGCCCGCCTGCCGGACCTGGCGCCCGCCGAACGCGCGGCGGTCTATGACGCGCTGAACGCCAATCTGGCCCGGCTGCACGCCATCGACTATCGCGCCGTCGGGCTGGAGGACTATGGCCGGCCGGGCAATTATTACGAACGCCAGATCGCCCGCTGGACCCGCCAGTATCGCGGCGCCCAGACCGAGGCCATCCCGGACATGGAGCGGCTGATCGAGGCTTTGCCGGCGCGTATCCCCGCCGACGATACGACCACCATCGCCCACGGCGATTATCGGCCGGAAAACGTGATGTTCCATCCGACCGAGCCCCGGATCATCGCGCTCCTGGACTGGGAGCTGTCGACCATCGGCCATCCGCTGGCGGACCTGGCCTTCAACTGCATCCTCTACCATTCCCATTCGGAGGGCTTCGGCAGCCTGATCGGCGAGGATTTCGCCGCCTCCGGCATCCCGAGCGAGGCGGACTATGTGGCCGCCTATTGCCGGCGCACGGGGCGGGAGGGGATTCCGGACTGGAATTTCTATCTGGGCTTTTCGCTGTTCCGCCTGGCCTCGATCGGCCAGGGGGTGTTCAAACGGAACCTGGATGGCATCGGCGGCGCCGACCCCGGCGAAGGCGGCAACCAAGGGACCTGGCAACTGGCGCGCACCGCCTGGAGCGTGCTGACGCGCTGATCGAGATACAAAAAACCAAGGGAGCAAAACGCATGAGCAGTCTGGTGGCGCGCGAGGACGCCGAGGGCCTGACCACCCTGACCCTGAACCGGCCGGAGAAGCTGAACGCGCTCAATGTCGAGCTGTTCAGCGCGCTCGACAACCACGTCACCCAATTGGCGCGCGAGGAGCGGAGCGTCGGCGTCGTGATCGTGCGCGGGGCGGGACGGTGTTTTTCCGCTGGGCACGACCTGGCCGACATCGCCGTGGGCGAGAAGCCGCCCCGGCCCAATTTCCAGTCTGGCGTCATCGAACGATTGGCCAATCTGCCCCAGGTGGTGATCAGCGCGGTGCATGGCCATTGCTATACCGGGGCGCTGGAACTGGCCCTGGCGGGCGACATCGTCTTCGCGGCGGAATCGGCCAAATTCGCCGACACCCACGCCAAATGGGCCCTGACCCCGGTCTGGGGCCTCAGCCAGCGTCTGCCGCGCCGGGTCGGGACCTATAAGGCGCGCGAGATGATGTTCACCTGCGCCACCTATTCGGGGCGCCAGGCGGAGAGCTTCGGCCTGGCCAATGCCTGCGTCCCGGACGACAAGTTCGATGCGGAGCTGGAGGCCTATGCCCGCGCCATATTGGCCAATTCCTGGTTCAGCCACCGCGCCAACAAGCGCCTCCTGATCGAGACCGACGGCCTGACCCAGGAAGCCGGCCTGGCCCACGAGGTGTTCCGCGGCGCCGGGCGGGGGCCGGACATGGACGAGCGGATCGGGCGGTTCGGGAAGCGGTGAGGGGGCAGGGGTTCCTGGATATAACCCCTCCCAAGGCCTAGGGAACGCCATCCCGCCACAACCGACAGGCCCGCCGCGGCGCTCAGCCGGCGGCCTCCGAATGGAAGGTCCAGATCGGGCCGCGCCAGCGCACGCCGTCGCCCTCGATCCGCTCCAGATCCCAGACGCCGGGCACGGCCGCGATCGCGCGCGGCCAGAACGCCAAGGCCGCCGTGTTCCGGTCCACCACCGAAACCTCCCATTGGCCCGGATAGCGGCCCAGGATTTGGCGCACCGCCTCGCTCGCCACCCCGCCGCGCCGGTATTTCCGCGCCACGAAGAACTCCGCCATGTTCCGCTCCACCTGGCCGCCCTGGTTCGAATAGGTGTTGATCAGGGCGAACCCGCAGGGGCGTCCGTCGATGCGGATCAAGAGCGGCCAACGGTCGTCGTCGCGCCAGTAATCGGGCAGATAGGTATAGGGGCCGAAGCGGCCCTCGCTGTTGAAGTCCATGTCGGTCGAGCCCGGCGGCTCCATCTCGGAAAAATCATAGAAGTAGAACTAGAACAGGCCTTCCAGCAGCGGCCGCTCGGCCTCTGTCGCCGGCGTCACCCTGACCCGATCCGATAGTTGACCCTGTGGCTTCATCGTCGAGACCATTTGTTTCCATCTGGGCTTTGCCCCAGCCCGCGCGGTTTGTCGAACGTTCGGAGAAATCGGATGTCGCCGGATGTTCCAAGATCGAACCGCGATGGCGACGATTCCGGATTGTCCATGCGCTGGAATGGGAGCGTGGTGTTGTGGGAGTTAGGCCGATGAGCGACGAACCTTTCGCCAGCGTTTGGGACGCGATCGAAGACACGCACGAACAGGCTGAAAACATGAAGTTGCGGTCCGCTCTGATGATGGCGCTTAAGGACCATATCACCGAGGGCTTGAATCAGGGTCAAGCCGCCAAGGTGTTCGGCGTCACCCAGCCTCGCGTGTCCGATCTCATGCGCGGCAAGATAGAACTGTTTGGCCTCGACACTCTGGTGAACATGCTGGCTGCCGCGGGTCTGCATATCGAAGTACATGTCGCCAAAGCGGCCTGACCATCGATATCCGATGGCGATGGGCGGGGCGCCCATAGGTGATGTTCCCGTTCCGTTTCGCGGTGGAATCCGGTAGTCATTGTCCGTGAACGCGCTGGCTCCCGCTCTCGATCTCGCCCCGGCCCTGATCGTCCTGCCCGGACCGCAGGCGGCGGTGTGCGACGGCGGCGGCGCGCGCCCGGTCGGCGCCCAGGACGCGCGGATCCTGGCCCAGTCCGCGCCGGTGATCGTGGTCCATGCCGGTTGGACCGCCCAGCGGCTGCAATTGCGGCCGCCGCCGCGTTCGCGCGACATTTTCGACGCCCTCGAACTGTTCGCGTTTGTCCGCCCGGCCAGGTTCTGCGCTCCGTCGGCGACCGGCCTGGCCCTCGCCCTGGGCCTGGGCGAGCCAAAGGACGCCGCCAGCGCCGCCGCCAGCCTGCGCGAGGCCTGCCGGTTCCTGTTGGCCGAGTTGGCCGAGCGGCCCTGGCCCAACCGGGAAGAGGCCCTGGCGGTCGCCGAGACCCTGGGCCGGGCGGACTGGGCCTGGTCGGCGGCGGCCACGGCGGCGCTGCGCTCCAAGGCGGTGCGCGAGGCCCGGCGCGGCGACGGGCTGGACGTCTGGAACAAGGTCGCCGAATGGGAAGACAGCGCGCCCCTGGGCGAGCCGGGTGCAAAGCCGGTTGAACCCGCGGCGGCCCGGGCGCGGCTGGCGGAACTCTTGGCCCGCTCCGGACTGGACGAGGCCCGCCCGGCCCAGGCCGAATTCGCCGCCGAGGCCGCCTTCGTGTTCGAGCCGCGCGACCGGGAGAACGAACCCAATCTGATGTTGGCCGAGGCCGGCACGGGGGTCGGCAAGACCATGGGCTATCTGGCCCCGGCCTCGCTGTGGGCCGAGGCCAACGGCCCGGCGGTCTGGGTCTCGACCTATACCCGCGCCCTGCAGCGCCAGATCGAACGCGAGAGCCACGCGGTGTTTCCCGACCCGGCGGCCAGGGCCAAAAAGGCGGTGGTGCGCAAGGGGCGGGAAAACTATCTCTGCCTGCTCAATCTGCGCGAACAGGTGAACGCGGCCATGCTGGGCGGCGGCGACCTGGTCGGAACCGCCCTGGCGTCGCGCTGGGCGCGCGCGACCCGCGATGGCGACATGACCGGCGGGGACTTTCCGGCCTGGCTGCCGGGCCTGTTCGCGGTCGCGCCGGCGGCCCAGGCCAGCCCCGGCAATCTGGTCGACCGGCGCGGCGAGTGCGTCCACGCCGCCTGCCCGCACTATCGGGCCTGTTTCATCGAAAAGACCGTCCGCGCCTCGCGCCGGGCGGACCTCGTGATCGCCAACCACGCGCTGGTGCTGACCCAGGCGGCCTTCGACGGCGCCAGGGCCGCGCGGGGGTTGAAGACCGATGTCGAGACCACCGCGCCCAAGCGCATCGTGTTCGACGAGGGCCACCACCTGTTCGACGCCGCCGACGCGGCCTTTTCGGCGGCGATTTCGGGCGCGGAATCCGCCGAACTGCGCCGCTGGATCCGGGGACCGGAGGCGCGGGGCCGGCGCGGGCGCGGGCTGGAGCAGCGGCTGGCCGACTTGGTCGGCGAGCGCGAGGATGCCCGCGACGCCCTGATGCAGGTGGTGCGCGCCGCCGCGGCCCTGCCGGGCGACGGCTGGTCCGGCCGCATCGCGCCGCCGTCGGGCGAGGCCAATCCGATCGGCCCGGTGGAGGCTTTCCTGACCGCCGCCCTCGAACAACTTCGCGCTCGCGCCGCGCCCTCGGAGATCGGCCAGGAATGCGCGGCCCGCCCGGCGCTCGACCTGGTCAGCCGGACCGCCGGCGCGGCGGCGCGGGCGCTGGAGGCGATCGAGGCGCCGCTGATCCTGCTCTCGCGCCGGCTCGAGGACCTGCTGGACGAAGAGACCGACGAACTGGCGAGCGGGGACCGCGCCCGTATCGAGGGCGCCTTGCGCGGCCTGGATCGCCGCGCGCGGATGACCCTGCCGGCCTGGCGCGCCATGCTGCGGGCCATCGCCGAGGACGCCGAGGACGATCCGGACTTCGTCGACTGGTTCGAGGCGACCTTCCTCTATGGCCGGGTGGTCGACGCCGCCTGCCGCCGGCACTGGGTCGATCCGACCGAGCCGCTGCAGGCCGCGGTGCTTGCCCCGGCCCACGGGGTCCTGGTGACCAGCGCCACCCTGGCCGACTCCGCCCTGGCCGATCCCTTCGCCCTGGCCGAGATGCGCACCGGCGCGGCGCGGTTCTCGGACTCGCCCAAGACCCTGCGCCTGGCCTCGCCGTTCGATTTCGCGTCCCAGTCCCGCGCCTTTGTCGTCACCGATGTAGGGCGCGATGATCCGCGCCAGGTGGCGGCGGCGATGCGCGAGCTGTTCCTGGCCGCGGGCGGCGGCGGGCTTGGCCTGTTCACCGCCATCCGCCGGCTGCGCGCGGTCTATGAGCGGATGACCGCGCCGTTGGCCGAGCGGGGCCTGGCGCTCTATGCCCAGCATGTCGACCCGCTGGAGGTCGGCGCCCTGGTCGATATCTTCCGGATCGAGGAGGACGCCTGCCTCCTGGGCACCGACGCCGTACGGGATGGCGTGGACGTGCCGGGCCGCTCGCTCAGGCTCCTGGTGTTCGACCGGGTGCCGTGGCCGAGGCCGGACCTGTTGCACAAGGCCCGCCGCGCCCGTTTCGGCGGCAAGGCCTATGACGACGCCGTCGCCCGCGCCCGCATCGCCCAGGCGTTTGGACGCCTGATCCGCCGCGCCGACGACAAGGGCGTGTTCGTCATCCTCGACCCCGCCGCCCCGACCCGCCTGTTCTCCAGCCTGCCATCCGGGGTGAGCCTGCAGCGGGTCGGCCTGGTCGACGCGATCGAGGCGACGGCGGCGTTTTTGGGGAGATGAGCCCGCGGAGCTTGTCCTGAACAACCCCAGGGGGTAGTCGTCGACGAAGCCGCGGCCTGGTGGGTGGCCGAACGACCAGGGTTCGTTCCGGCGGCGCCCGCGATCAGGACGGGGATGGCGGCTGAAAGCCCGATGCGATCCAGACGGGGAACGAGACGCCGACAGCAACATTTGATGCTATGCTTGCATACTGGTTGCGAGGCGCCGTCGATGGACCGCTGGAAAGCCTGTATCGTCGGACTGGCGGGCGTCCTCGCCCTCACGGCGTCGCCCGCCGCGGCGCGGCCCGCGCATGCGCACGCCGGCCGCGGCTGCTGTCTGGTGAAGGCCGGGACGGTGGTCTCCGTCGAACTGGCCGACGAGGTCAGCACCCAGGTGCAAAAGCCAGGCGACAAGGTCGCCTTCCGCCTCTCCGCGCCGCTGATCGTCGACGGCCGAGTCGTCCTTCGCTCCGGAACGCCTGGCGTGGGCGAGGTGATCGAATCCAGCCGTCCCGGCCTCGGCGGCAAGCCGGCCGAGCTGGTCTTGGCGGCCCGTTACCTGATGCGCCGAGGCGGCCGCGTGCGGCTGGAGGGCCTGAAGCTCGCATCGGCGGGCCATGACAACAGCCGCGCCGCCCGGATCGTGGGGCTGGCCGGCTATATCGCCTTCCCGCTCGGTTATGCCGGACTGGCGATCAAGGGCGACGACGTCACCTTCGACAAGGGCGCGACCGCCAGCGCCAAGCTGGCCGACGACGTCTTTCTGCCCAGCCTGGGTCCCGCGCCGCCGGACGCCGAGCCCTCGGATGCGGCCCTGGTGCGCGCGGTGAACGAAGACGGACCGGTGATGGCCGGACCCACCGCCATCGCGCCGCCGCCGCCGGGCCAGGGCCAGGTGATCTTCTTCCGCAAGCATGCGCTGACCAGCATCGGCCAGTGGTTCCGCGTGCGCGAGGGCGGCAAGGCGATCGGCAAGCTCGGCAACGGATCCTATTTCGTCCAGAACACCAAGCCGGGCGTGCATACCTACAGCGCGACCTTCGAGCCCGAGTTCAAGGACAAGCTGAGGCTCGAAGTGGACCCGGGCGAGACCTATTTCGTGCAGGGCACCACCACCGTGGCCCTGGTCGTCGGCGCCGCCGATCTGTCCCCCTCCGACCGCGCGGCTTTCGAGGCCGCCGCGAAGCATTTCAAATCGGCGACCAAGATGGCCAAAAACGAGACCGCCAAGGGCGAAGGCGCGCCCAGCGCGGTTCCCTCGTCCGGCGCCAGCGCGGCGGCGTCGGCGGCCGAGGCCAGTCATCCCTGAGAGGGATTGACGCGGATTTTCAGCCTCGACCGCCGGCGGCGTGGCGACGGGTCCGGGCGGGCGTCTTGACAAAGGAACAAAACAAGAACTAATGGGCGAATGGGTTCGTGAAACTCGACACGCTGGCTATGGAGTGGGATGTGGGTGCGATCTGCTATTACATTCGGACTGGGGAAGAAGCTCTCGAAATCCTCAAAGGAAATCCGGACGCCATATTTGGCGACTTGGCGGGTCTTCCCCGTGGTTCTGAGGTCATAGACATCGATAAGGCCTATGATGCGCTGGCCTGGCTAGCGTCGCCCGTGAAGCGCGCCGACACGCTTCATATGGCGAGGCTGATCCACGAGCGTGATTGGCCTCACTCCCAGATCGCAGAGAGCGCCGCCCGGTTAAATGAGATGGTCGTCGATGACGCCTACGCCGCGATCGAAGGTCTGACGGACGAGCGCGCGGACGGTTTCGACCTTGGACTGGGCGACGCTGCGGTGTTTCTGCCCGACCGGGTCCGGAGCTTGGCCGACGCGATAAGCGCGCTCGATGAAGGCGATCTACGCCGAAACGCCGACTTTCCCTTGATGGACGAACAGGATGTTCAGCCATCCGGCTGGTTGGAGGAGGGCGAACAGATACTCTCGACCTATACCCTGCCCGCCCTGCGCCGGCTCAAATCATTTTACGAGGCGGCAAGTCGCCAGAATCAGACGGTGCTGGTGGCGCGAGGTTGAACGGCTGCACCGATCCGACGTGCTACCGGCCTACTTCCGATCCCGCCCGAAGTTTGGCTCCGCGCTTTCCTGGCCGGCGGCGACGATGCCGCGGCGGATTTCCCGGGTGCGGGCGAACAGGGCTTCCAGCTTGTCGCCTTCGCCCCAGCGGATGGCGCGCGAGAGGGCCTGCAGGTCCTCGGTGAACCTGCCCAGGATCTCCAGCACCGCGTCCTTGTTGAGCAGGAACACGTCGCGCCACATCACCGGATCGGACGCGGCGATGCGGGTGAAGTCGCGGAAGCCGCCGGCGGAGTACTTCATCACCTCGCCCTCGGTGACCTCCTCCAGGTCGGCGGCGGTGCCGACGATGTTGTAGGCGATCAGGTGCGGCAGGTGCGAAGTGACTGCCAGGACCAGGTCGTGGTGCCGCTCGTCCATCAGTTCGACATTGGCGCCCAGGGCGCGCCAGAAGGCCGACAACCGCTCGACCGCCGCGGCGTAGTCCGGATCGGCCGAGGCCTGCGGGCAAAGGATGGTCCAACGACCCTCGAACAGGGTGGCGAACCCCGCATCCGGGCCGGACTGCTCGGTGCCGGCGATCGGGTGGCCGGGGATCACGAACACACCAGCAGGCGCGGCGGCCTTCAGCGCCTCGGCGATCGCCCGCTTGACCGAGCCCACGTCCGAGACGATCGCGCCGGCCTTGAGGCCAGGCGCGGCAGCCTGGGCGGCGTCCGCGATCGCCGCCGGCGGGGCGGCGAAGATCACTAGGTCCGCGTCACGCACCGCCTCGGCCGCGTCGTCAAATACCTGGTCGGCCATGCCGAGTTCCCTGACCCGCGCGCGCACGTCCGGGCTGAGGTCGAAGACCGCGATCTGGTTCGCCGCGCCGTGCGCGCGTGCCGCGCGGATCACCGACGAGCCGATCAGCCCGCAACCGATCACCGCCAGCCGCTGGATGACCGGCGTGGTCATGACGAGCCTCCCTTCCCCCTCGATGGGGGAAGGGTCGGGGATGGGGGTGAACACGCAGGAGATGACGAAAGAGAAGCGGGAGACGCCTCGCGTGGCCTTCCGCCAGCGCCAGTGGCCGCACCCCCACCCAACCCTCCCCCATCGAGGGGGAGGGCTTCGCGATGGAGCCGCTGGATGATCGGCCAGGTCATCAGCCGGCGTGGCTCATGAACCGGGCGAGCAGGTCGACCATGGCGCGGTTGTGCTCCTCCAGGCCGATGGTGATGCGCAGGTGCTCGGGCAGGCCGTAGCTGGCGACGCCCCGGGTCAGATAGCTGTGCCCCGCCAGATAGATTTCCGCGTCCTGCGCCGTGCGGCCCGGCGTGGTCGGGAAATGCACCAGGATGAAGTTGGCGGCCGAAGGCGTGACCTCCAGGCCCAGTCCGCCGATCTGCTGGGTCAGCCAGGCGCGCCATCTGGCGTTCTCATCCCGGCTATGGTCCTGGAACGCCAGATCGCCGAGGGCGGCGATAGCGGCTTCCTGGGCGGGAATGGACGTGTTGAACGGCGGGCGGATGCGGTCCAGGGCGTCGGCGGCCTCCGCCGGGGCGTAGGCCCAACCGATGCGCAGCGAGGCCAGGCCGTGCAGCTTGGAGAAGGTGTGGGTGACGATGACGTTTGCGGCGTCCCGCGCCAGCTCCAGGCCGTCGTCGAAGGCGGGGTCGGTCGCAAACTCCGCATAGGCCGCGTCGACTACCAGCATGACCCGGGGCGGCAGGCCCGCCTGCAGGCGGCGCAGCTCCTCGCCCGAGAGCCAGGTTCCGGTGGGATTGGCCGGATTGGTGATGAACATCACCCGCGTGCGCTCATCCACGCACTTCAGCATCTCGTCGACGTCGCTGCGCAGGTTGGGCTCGGCCGCGAAGCGGACTTCCGCGCCGCAGGCCCGCGCGCCGATGGCGTAGGCGCCGAAGCCGTATTCGCCCTGGACCATGTTGTCGCCGGGCTCGAGGTAGACCTGGCTGATCAGATGCAGCAGCTCGTCGGTGCCGTCGCCGAACACCAGCCGCTCCGGCTCGAAATCGTAATGTGCCGCGACCGCCTCGCGCAGGGCGTGGCAGCGGCCGTCCGGATACATGTTCAGCCGGTCGGCGGCGGCGATGAAGGCGGCCTTGGCCAGCGGGCTGCAGCCGATGATGTTCTCGTTGGCCGACAGCTTCACCGGCCGGTCGACGCCCTCGACCTTGGACTTGCCGGGGACATAGGGCGAGATGTCGAGAATGCCGGGCTTGGGGACCGGCCGGTCGGGCGCGGCGGTGGGGGAGGTCACGGCGTTCATTGCGGTATTGATACTAGAGATCGAAGGTGACCGGCGCGGCGCCGATCACGCCGGTCAGCCGGCCGGGCGCGCGAGCCAGCCGCGCGTCGCCCACCTGGTAGAAGCCGGCCAGGGCGAACAGCTTCATCCCGCCGCCAAAGGCGATCTGGTGGGCGGCGACGCCGTCGTGGCTCAGCGCGTCGACGATCTGCTCGGCGGGGGCGGCGGCGTCCGTCACCCAGTAGGTCTCATCGGCGCCGGACGGCTCGACATCGATCTCGGCCACGGCCAGGGCGCCCAACGGGCCCCAACTGGTCAGGCAGGGCATGGCGGCGAACACCCGCAGCTTCGGCTCGGCCAGCAAGCGGCCCCACCAGCCATGGTCGGGGACTAGGGCCAGCACGCCGACCCCCCAGGGCGTCTTGGCCGCGGCGATGGCGTCCTGTGGCTGGGCGACCTGGCGCATCGGCGGGGCGGCGCCGAAGCGCAGGCGGGCCAGCTCGACCGCGCGGCCGGGATCGTTCGCGCCCCAGACCGCCAAATGGAACGGCCCCTGCTGGGCCAGGCTGTCGGAGATCAACTCACGCCAAAGACGCACCGTAAGCGCCGCGTTGGCGCCCTGTCTGGGCATGGACAGCAGGCGGCGCAGCAACTGCGCCTCGCGCACTGGACGCAGGCCGAACTTGCCGTTGTCGCCGGCCGCGCGCTTGGCATCGGCCACGGTCTTGGCCAGGCTGGCGCGCTCGTCGACCAGCCGCAGAAGCTCCGCGTCGATGGTGTCGAGCCGGGCGCGCACAGCGTCGAGGGTAGGCGTCGGTTGGTCCAAGCTGTCACCCGAAAGGAAAGGCCGCCGGACCATAGAGATTGCGGGCGTCGGCGCAAGTCGCGCGGCTGCAGCATGCCGCTCTAATAGACCTTGGGCGCAGGCCCGACGGCGACCGGGCCGAAGGCGGTGACCCCGGCCAGGAACGTCAGGTCGGCCTGGGTGACCGCGCCCCCGCCCGCGCGCGCCCGGGCGACGCTCATCGCGGAATCCGCCGCGCTGGGGTCGATCGCGTTGGCCTCGGCCAGGGCGTGGATGATGTTCGGGGCCTGCCGGAGGTCGAGGCCGACGCCGCCGCGCAGGCGTCCGTCCCAGCCGACGCCGAGGCGCCCCGGGCGCAGGTTCAGCACCGTGGAGCCGGCGGTGAGCATGCCATGCTCGATATCGAGGACCCCGCCGGCCGCCGCCCAGGACTGCGCCGTCGCCGGCCAGTCGCCGCCGTGCAGCGCCGAGAGGTGCGAGGCCTTGGCCTCCCAGGCGATGTCCATCGGCTTGTCCTGCGCGATCCTGGCCAGGATCGCGCTCGGCGGCGCGCTCGCCTGATCGACCCGTAGCAGGAACTCGGCCGTGTCGGGACCCGAGGGCCAGAGATGGAAGTCGAAGTGCTGGGCCGAGTTGATCACGAACGGCTTGGCCCCGGCCTGGGGCGTGAAGGTCAGCTTCAGCCCCTCGATAGCGATCCGCGGCGAGGCGCGGCCGGTGTCGGCGTAGCTGGCGCGAAGCGCGGGGCCGGTGATCGCCACGGCGCCGCTCGACGGGCGGGTCAGCACGACGCCCTTGGATGCGTAGCCGATCCACTGGTCCAGCCTGTAAGCGTAGGCCTCGGCCTTGATCTCGGGCGCCGTCAACGCCCAGCCTGAGCGCTCGGCCAAATGAACGCCCTCGAGCGTCACATCAATGCGGAACGGATAGCCGCTGATCTTGCGGCTGGTCCATTCGACCGCGTAGCCGGCCAGGCGCAGCCGCTCGGCTGTCCGGTCCATCCGCGAACCGATCTCCGCGCGGATCCAGATCCAGGCCAGGCTCCACAGGACGGCGCCGATCAGGACCA